>DASUWX010000163.1:0-17597 GCA_036378185.1 Streptosporangiales bacterium
CGGCCGCCGGTTCGGCAACCTCGTGCTGGTGGCGAGCGACACGGAGCCGCCCTGGGGCGCGCTGCGCCGCCGGCTCGCCGGCGGGCCGTTCCCTGCGCGCCTGGTCACCGGCGCCGACCTGGCCCGGTTCGCCGCGGGCGCGCCGGTCGTCACGGAGGCGGACGCCCGGCCGTCGCCGGAGCCGCCGCCGGGCGCGTTCGACCGTTGACCGGGCGGGGCGCGGGCGCTGCACACGACGAAAGGTGACTTCACCCGAGCCGTGCACCGCGTGAAGTCACCGTCGATCACGTCAACGTGATCGCCGGGAGGCCGGGCGATCACGAGGTGGCCTGCCCGCGGTCGGCGAGCGGCCTGCGCCTGGCCGGCCGGCGGTCGGCCGGCCGGCGGATGCCGGGCAGCTGTCGGTGGCGGGTGGGAGAGTGCCGGCATGCGCTACGGATTCGTACTGCCCTACTCGGACGCGCGCGCGGTGCCGAGGCTCGCGGCCGCGGCCGAGGACGCGGGCTGGGACGCGTTCTTCGTCTGGGAGAGCCTCTACGGCGTCGACGCCTGGGTGTCGCTCGGCGCCGCGGCGATGACCACCTCGCGCATCCGGCTGGGCACCATGCTGACGCCGCCGTCCCGGATGCGGCCGTGGAAGCTCGCGAGCGAGACGGTGACGCTCGACGTGCTGTCCGGCGGCCGGGTGCAGCTCGCGGTAGGCCTGGGCGCACCGGAGACCGGCTACGCCGAGTTCGGCGAGGTGACCGACCGCCGCACCCGCGCGGAGCTGCTGGACGAGTCGCTCGACATCATCACCGGGCTGTGGACCGGCAAGCCGTTCTCCTACGACGGCAAGCACTATCACCTGCGGCCGAACCCGTTCCCGCTCGTCCCGCCGCCGCCCGTGCAGCAGCCGCGCATCCCGATCTGGGTGGTCGGGTTGTGGGGCAGCCGCAGGTCGATGGCGCGGGTGGCGAGATACGACGGCATCCTCCCGGTGGTCAGGGAGGACGGCCCGCGCGCGTCGCCCGCGGTCGTCACGGAGATCGTCGACTGGGCACGCGCCGAACGGGAGGCCGACTCCCCGTTCGACATCGTGATCGAGGGTGAGACCGCGGGGCTCTCGCCAGTAGCGGCGGCGGACGCCGTCCGCCCGTACGCCGACGCGGGCGCCACCTGGTGGATCGAGAGCATGTGGGACGCGCAGGACGGCAGCGCGGCGTCCCGCGAGCGCATCGACCGCCGGCTGGCGCAGGGCCCGCCGAGCGTCGGCTGATCCGTCGGCCTTGCGTCGCCACCACCCGGGGATACCGTGTCGGTCATGACGCTCACCGAACCGACCGTGCTCCTGGTCATCGACGTGCAGCGCGGGTTCGACGACCCCGTCTGGGGTCAGCGTGACAACCCCGCGTGCGAGACCAACATCGCCGCGCTGCTGGACGCGTGGCGCGAGCGCGGCTGGCCGGTCGTCTTCGTCCGGCACGACTCGACCGAGGACGGGTCGCCGCTGCGGCCGGGGCAGCCGGGCAACGACTTCAAGAGCGCGGTCACCGGTGCTCCCGACCTGCTGGTCACGAAGTCGACCAACAGCGCGTTCTACGGCACGCCGGATCTCTGCGCCTGGCTCGACGAGCGCGGCCTCGACAGCATCGCGATCACCGGCATCACGACCAACCACTGCTGCGAGACCACGGCGCGGATGGCCGGCAACCTCGGCTACCGGGTCGCCTTCGTCATCGACGCGACGCACTGCTTCGACCGCACCGGGCCGGACGGCGTACGGCTGGACGCGGCCACCCTCAGCCGGGTCACGGCCGCCAACCTGCACGGCGAGTTCGCCGACGTGGTCACGACCCGGTCGGTGCTCGACGACCTCGCCGCGCGAGCCGGG
Organism: Streptosporangiales bacterium; assembly: GCA_036378185.1. Taxonomy (GTDB): domain Bacteria; phylum Actinomycetota; class Actinomycetes; order Streptosporangiales; family WHST01; genus WHST01. The sequence continues at coordinate 1,874 of DASUWX010000163.1, forward strand.
GCCTGAAACCCGCGCACGCACCGTCGCACGACGGGACCGGCGCACAGCACGGGAGGGTAGGTTCTGCCTCGTGACGCAGACCGAGACCTACTCAGCCGTCCCCCTCGTCCCGCGCGACGTGCTGTTCGGCAACCCCGACCGCGTGGCGCCCGCGCTCTCGCCCGACGGCACCAGGATCGCGTACATCGCGCCGGACGAGGGCGTGCTCAACGTCTGGGTCGGGCCGCGCGACGGCGGCACCGCGCCGCGGCCCGTCACCCGTGACCGCGACCGCGGCATCCGCACGTTCCGGTTCTGCTTCGACGACCGTCACCTGGTGTACCTGCAGGACGTCGGCGGCGACGAGAACTGGGTGCTGTTCTCCGTCGACCTCGAGACCGGCGAGGAGCGCCGGCTGACGCCCGGGAACGCCAAGGTGCAGGCGCAGTTGCTCGCGCACAGCCGCTGGCACCCGCACGAGATGCTGGTCGGCCTCAACGACCGCGACCCGCGGCTGCACGACGTGCACCGCCTCGACCTGCGCACCGGCGAGCTGACGCTGGTCGAGGAGAACCCCGGCTACGTGGCCTGGGAGGTCGACAGCGACCTCGTCGTCCGGGGTGCGGTGACGTACCGGCCGGACGGCACCGAGGTCATCGCGCTGCGCGACGGCGACAGCGGCGGGTTCCGGCCGTTCCGCGAGATCGCACACGAGGACACCGCGGGCACCGGGATCGTCTCGTTCACCCGCGACGGGCGCGCGGTGCTGATGGTCTCGTCGGTGGACGCCAACGCGTCCCGGCTGGTCCGCGTCGACCTCGACACCGGCGCCGAGCAGGTGGTCGCCGAGGACGACACCTACGACGTGGCCGACGTGGTGCTGCACCCGCAGACGCTCGAGGCGCAGGCGGTCGTGTTCGCCAAGGCCCGCAAGGAGTACGTCGTCCTGGACGACGCCGTCCGCGCCGACCTGGACCGGCTGCGCGCACACCGCGACGCCGAGCTGACCGTCGACCGCACCGAACGCGGCGACCGGCTCTGGCTCGTCTCGCACGCCCGGCCGGACGGGCCCGTCGAGTACGGCGTGTACGACCGCGACACCGGCGAGGTCACCCCGCTGTTCGTGCACAAGGAGGCGCTGACCCGGTACCGGCTCGCGCCCACCGAGCCGTTCGAGTTCACCGCGCGCGACGGGCTCACCGTGCACGGCTTCGCCACCTTCCCCGTGGGCGTGCCGCGGCGCGGCCTGCCCACCGTCGTCCACGTGCACGGCGGGCCGTGGGCGCGCGACACGTGGGGGTTCGACCCGCAGGTGCAGTGGCTCGCGAACCGCGGGTACGCCGTCGTCCAGGTCAACTTCCGCGGCTCCACCGGCTACGGCAAGGCGTTCGTCAACGCCGGCGACAAGCAGTGGGGCGCGGCGATGCAGGACGACGTCACCGACGCGGCCGGGTACGCCGTCGAGCAGGGCTGGGCCGACCCGGAACGGATCGCCGTCTCCGGCGGCTCGTACGGCGGGTACGCCGCGCTCGCCGGCGTGACGTTCACCCCTGACCTCTACCGGTGTGCCGTCGACGTCTGCGGCCCGTCGAACCTGCTGACGCTGCTCGCGTCGCTGCCGGACTACTGGCAGCCGATGATCACGCTGTTCCACAAGCGGATGGGCGACCCGGCCACCGACGAGGCGATGCTGAAGGACCGCTCGCCGCTCAACCATGCCGACCGGATCCGCGTGCCAGTCCTGGTGGCGCAGGGCGCGAACGACCCGCGGGTGAAGCAGGCCGAGGCCGAGCAGATCGTCGAGGCGCTGCGCAGGAACGGCATCGACCACGAGTACCTGCTGTTCGACGACGAGGGGCACGGTCTCGCCAAGCCGGCCAACCGCGAACGGTTCTTCGCCGCGGCCGAACGGTTCCTCGCCCGACATCTGGGCGGTCGCGTCGAGTGACGGCCGCTCCGGCGCCGGGGCCTTCCCACGGTGAGCCAGGGCTTCCCACGATCTGCACGTCGTGCGAAGCCCCGGTCGATCATGAGAACGTGATCGACCGCGGCTCCCGCCAGGGGTGTGGGGTGCCGCCGTGAGCGGGTGGCGGACGCGGCCGCCGTCGCAGTACGTCGCGACCAAGGGCAAGGGCGGCGCGTCGCTCTGGCTGGTCCTGATCGTCGGCGTCATCTGCCTCGCGCTCGGCGCCGCGGCCGGGCTGGCGTTGCGCGGCGGCAACAACACCGTCGACCCGGACGACCCAAAGGCCGCGACGAAACGCACCGAGCTGGCCACCCGGGCGGCCGCCGAGCTCGCCGCGCTCGTCCAGCTCGACGCGGCGACGGGCGTGCCCGGCGAGCCGACGAGCTACGGCGTGGTCCTGCTCGGCAAGGAGCGCCGCGACACCTGCGCCACGGGCGACAAGGGATTCACCGCGCGCGGCTGGTACTCGTCCGGCTGCGGCATCAAGATCACCTGGTACCTCGCCGTCCAGCACGGCAGCGTGAAGTCGGTCCGCGCCGCGGCGCAGGCCCGGTTCAAGGCCCGCCGCATCCCGGACGCCGGCTCGTTCGAGTGGACCAAGAAGAGCGGGCCGCTGCCCAGCAAGCTGAGCGGCCAGGTAGCGGCGACCACGAACCTCTCCGCCCGGGGCCTCGCCGCCCTGCAGCAGGGCACGGCGATCAGGTTCCCGGAGCAGAAGAGCGTCTACCGCGACCACGTCACGACGGTCGACCTGAACACGGCGTACACGGACCACGGCGGACGCCGGCCGGTCGTCGCGCGCATCTCCCTGCTGGCCCAGTACGCCTGGGCCAAGTGAGGTCCCTCAGCCGGTCGGCGCGACGGCGTACGGCTCCAGCCGCCCGGCGAGGTCGCCGGGCACCCGCGCGTGCAGCACGGTGCCGTTGCCGTTGTGCGCCTGCTCGAGCACCTCGCCGCGCTGGTGCACCTTCGCCACGAGGTCGCCGCGCTCGTACGGCAGCAGCACGTGCACCTCGTAGGCCGGCCGCGGCAGGTCGCGCTCGATGAGCGCGCGCAGCTCGTCCACGCCCTCGCCGGTGCGCGCGGACACGACGACCGCGTGCGGCTCACGCAACAGCACCGACTTCACCACGACCGGGTCGGCCACGTCCGCCTTGTTCACGGCCACGATCTCCGGGACGTCGGACGCGCCGATCTCCTCGAACACCTGACGCACCGCGGCGATCTGGGCGAGCGGGTCGGGGTGCGCGCCGTCGACGACGTGCACGACGAGGTCGGAGTCGGTGACCTCCTCCAGCGTCGACCGGAACGCCTCGACGAGATCGTGCGGCAGGTGCCGGACGAAGCCCACCGTGTCGGTGAGCGTGTAGACGCGCCCGTCGGACGTCGCGGCCCGCCGCGTGGTGGGGTCGAGCGTGGCGAACAGCGCGTCCTCGACGAGCACGCCCGCGCCGGTCAGCCGGTTGAGCAGCGAGGACTTGCCCGCGTTGGTGTACCCGGCGATCGCGACGGACGGGATCTCGTTGCGCTGCCGGGACTGCCGCTTGGTGTCGCGGGTCTGCCGCAGCTGCGCGAGATCGCGGCGCAGCTTCGCCATCCGGGTGCGGATCCGGCGCCGGTCGGTCTCCAGCTTCGTCTCGCCGGGACCGCGGCCGCCGATGCCGCCGCCCTGCGCGCCGACACGGCCACCGGCCTGCCGGGACAGGTTGCCGCCCCAACCGCGGAGCCGCTGGTTCAGGTACTGCAGCTGGGCGAGCTCGACCTGCGCCTTGCCCTCCCGGCTCTTCGCGTGCTGGGCGAAGATGTCGAGGATCAGCGTCGCGCGGTCGACGACCTTGACGCCGATGCGGTCCTCGAGGTTACGCAGCTGGGCCGGGGTGAGCTCGCCGTCGAAGATCACGGTGTCGGCGCCGGTGGCGTCGACGACGGCGCGCAGCTCGGCCACCTTGCCGGGGCCGATGTAGGTCGCCGGGTCGGGCCGCCTGCGCCGCTGCAGCACGCCGTCGAGCACCTGCGATCCCGCGGTCTCGGCGAGCAGCTTCAGCTCGGTGAGCGAGTTCTCGGCGTCCTCGACGGTGCCCTCGAGCCAGACGCCGGCGAGCACCACGCGCTCCAGCCGCAGCTGCCGGTACTCGACCTCGCTGACGTCGGCCAGCTCGGTGGACATGCCGGCGACGCGGCGGAGCGCCGCGCGGTCCTCGCGGTCGAGCTCACCGGGGAGCGGCTCGTCCGGCTCGTCCCAGACGCCCGCCTCCTGCAGCTCGCGCACGGTGGCGTCGATGTGTTCGTCTGCGTTTTCCATACGCTCACAGCCTCGCACGTTCCGTCGCGGACCGGCACGTCATTTGCCCGCGCCGCCCCTGCGCATACCCGCTCAGCGCGCGAACCACTCGGGCCGCAGCTCCCCCTCGGCCACGAGCACGGCCGGGCCGGCGAGGTGGGCGGTGCGCCCGTCGAGGGTCACCTGCAACCGGCCACCCGGCACGTCGACGTCCCAGCGGCCGGTGGCCTGGCCCTGCGCGGCGGCGACGGCGAGCGTCGCCGCGCACGCGCCGGTGCCGCACGAGCGGGTCTCCCCCACGCCCCGCTCGTGCACCCGCATGCGGATGTGCCGGGGGCCGAGGATCGTGATGAACTCGGCGTTGGTGCCCGTCGGGAAGATCGACCGGTCGACCTCCGGCGGGCGGCTGAGGTCGAGCGCCTCCAGCGACAGGTCGGGGTTCAGTCCGCCGCCCCCGGAATCCCCGCCGAGGATGCAGGCCAGGTGCGGGTTGCCCGTGGACAGCTCGACGCCGTCGAAGATGATGTCGCCGATCCGGGCCTTGCTCGGGCCGCGCAGGTCGGGGAGCCCGATGTCGACCGAGTACGTGCCGTCGCCGCGGATCTCCACGCGCTTCACGCCGTCGCGGGTGGCCACTGCCGCCGTCGTGCCGTTGGCGTGCCCGGTCTCGCGCAGGTAGTGGACGAACACGCGCACGCCGTTGCCGCACATCTCGCCGATGGAGCCGTCGGCGTTGCGGTAGTCCATGAACCACTCGGCCTCGCCGGCGAGTGCCGCGACCTCGGGCACGGCCGCGGTGCGCACGACCCGGATCACGCCGTCACCGCCGATCCCCGCGCGCCGGTCGCAGAGCGCCCGCACCAGCGCGGCGTCGACGGTGAGCCGGCCGGAAGGGTCGGAGAGCAGGACGAAGTCGTTCTCCGTCCCGTGTCCCTTCACGAACCGCATGACGCCATTCTCGCGTATGTCTCGATCGCCCGCTCAGTGAGCGTGTCGTCGCAGGTCAGCCAGTGCACCCTCGGGTCGCGGCGGAACCAGGAGTCCTGCCGCCTGGCGAACCGCCGGGTGGCGCGGACGGTCTCGTCGCGGGCGGTGCGCTCGTCGTACTCGCCGGCGAGGAACGCCAGCACCTGCCGGTAGCCGAGCGCGCGGCTCGCCGTCCGCCCCTCGCGCAGCCCCTCGCGTTCGAGCCGGCGCACCTCGTCGACCAGGCCCGCCGCCCACATCCGGTCGACGCGCGTCCCGATCCTCGCGTCGAGCACGTCGCGGGGCAGGTCGACGCCGATCTGCACGGCCGACGTGGCCGTCCCGTAGTCCGGCAGCCGGGCGCTGAACGGCTCGCCGGTGAGCTCGATGACCTCCAGCGCGCGCACGAGCCGGCGTCCGTTGCTGGGCAGGATAGCGGCGGCGGCGCGCGGGTCCAGCGCGGTGAGCCGGGCGTGCAGGCACTCCGGGCCCACGGCGGCGAGCTCGTCCTCGAGCCGGCGCCGCAGGTCCGGGTCGGTGCCCGGGAAGTCGAGGTCGTCGACGACGGCGCGCACGTACAGGCCGGAGCCGCCGACGAGCACGGGGGTACGGCCGCGGCCGCGGATCTCGGCGACCGCCGCCCGGGCGAGCCGCTGGTACTCGGCGACGGACGCGGTCTTCGTCACCGGCCAGAGGTCGAGCAGGTGGTGCGGGACGCCCTCGCGTTCGTCCGGCGCGAGCTTCGCCGTGCCGACGTCCATGCCGCGGTACACCTGCATCGAGTCGGCGTTGACGACCTCGCCGTGGAGTGCGTGCGCGAGGGCCAGGCCGAGCGCGGACTTGCCCGCCGCGGTCGGCCCGACGACGGCCAGCACCGGGTGGGACGTCATGTCCCAGAGTCTGCCAGCGCCCGCCCGCCGCTCAGTCGGTACGCCCCGGCCGGAAACGATCATGTTTCCGTCCCGTGAACACGGGCAGTAATGGGCGGGAGCGGTCACCGCCGGCCAGGCGGTGGCCACCGATCGGAAGAAGGGGGATCTCGATGAGTCAGTTCGACAACCTGCGGGACAAGGCCGAGGACGCCGCCGCCGACCACCCGGACCAGGTGAACGAGGGCATCGAGAAGGCCGGCGACTTCGCCGACGACAAGACCGGCGGGAAGTACTCCGACCAGATCGACCAGGGCCAGGAGAAGGTAGGCGACTACGTCGAGGGCCTCGGCGGCGACAACTCGGACGAGCAGTAGGCATACGGACCCAGTGGCGAGGGTGTCCCTCATGCCCCGGTCAGGGGGTGGGGGGCACCCTCGTCGGTCTCACCTGGCGGCCGGAACCTTCGGCATCCCGAGCGACACGCCGGACGCCGGTTCCGGCGCGGCGTTCCTGCGCTCCCAGGCGTCCCCGGCACGCGTGCGGCGTACGGCCGACGGCTCGCCGTCCGCGACCAGATGGTGCGGTGCGGCACGGGTGACCCGGACGGTGACCAGGTCCCCGGGACGCACCGCAGCGTCGCCCGGAGTGAAGTGCACCAGCCGGTTGTCCGGCGCCCTGCCGCTGAGCCTGTGCGTGCGGTCGTCCTTGCGACCGTCGCCCTCGGTGACCAGCAGTTCGACGTCGCGGCCGGTGAACCGCTTGTTCTCGTCCCACGCGATCTCGTCGACCAGCGCCACCAGCCGCTGGTAGCGGTCGGCGACCACGTCCGGCGGCACCTGGTCTGGCATGTCCGCCGCCGGGGTGCCCGGGCGCGTCGAGTACTGGAACGTGAACGCGCCGGCGAACCGCGCCTGCCGGACGACGTCCATCGTCTCGGCGAAGTCCGCCTCGGTCTCCCCGGGGAAGCCGACGATGACGTCGGTGCTGATGGCGGCGTCCGGTATCGCCGCGCGGACCTTGTCGAGGATGCCGAGATAGCGGGCCTTCCGGTACGACCGGCGCATCGCGCGCAACACGGCGTCGGAACCGGACTGCAGCGGCATGTGCAGCTGCGGCATCACGTTCGGGGTGGCGGCCATCGCCTCGATGACGTCGTCGGTGAAGTCGCGCGGGTGCGGAGAGGTGAACCGCACCCGCTCCAGCCCGTCGATCTCGCCGCACGCGCGGAGCAGCTTCGCGAACGCGCCGCGGTCGCCGAAGCCGACGCCGTAGGAGTTCACGTTCTGGCCGAGCAGGGTCACCTCGACGACGCCCTCGGCGACGAGTGCCTCGATCTCGGCGAGGACGTCACCGGGCCGGCGGTCCTGCTCGCGCCCGCGCAGGCTCGGCACGATGCAGAACGTGCAGGTGTTGTTGCAGCCGACGCTGATCGCCACCCAGGCGGCGTACGCCGACTCGCGGCGGCTCGGCAGCGTCGACGGGAACGTCTCGAGCGACTCCTTGATCTCGACCTGGGCGGCTTCCGCGATCCGCGCGCGCTCCAGCAGCGTCGGCAGCGAGCCGACGTTGTGGGTGCCGAACACGACGTCCACCCACGGCGCCCTGCGGACGATCGTGCCGCGGTCCTTCTGCGCCAGGCAGCCGCCGACGGCGATCTGCATGCCGGGATGGTCGCGCTTCACGGGGTAGAGCCGGCCCAGGTTGCCGTACAGCCGGTTGTCGGCGTTCTCGCGCACGGCGCAGGTGTTGAAGACGACGACGTCGGCTACGGCGCCTTCGGCCGCGGGCACATACCCGGACTCCTCCAACAGGCCGGAGAGCCGTTCGGAGTCGTGCACGTTCATCTGGCAGCCGAAGGTGCGCACCTGGTAGGTGCGCGGCCGGGCGAGGTCGGTGGGACTCACGGCCCCAGGGTACGTAATCGGCTCGTCCGCGGCGCCACACGCCTCGGGCTCAGGAGGCCAGGGGCAGCCATACGGTGAACCGGGCGCCGCCCTCCGGTGCGTGGCCGGCCGCCGCGGTGCCGCCGAGCCGGGTCACCAGCCCGTGCACGAGGGCCAGGCCGACGCCGGTACCCACCCGCCGGACGCCGCGGTAGCGCTCGTAGAGCACCGACCGGTCGAACGCGACGGCGAGGTCGTCCTCGGTGAGACCCGGGCCGCCGTCGCGCACCTCCACGACGGCCCGGCCGCCCTCGGCGCGGGCGGCGAACACGATCGGCTGCCCCGCGGGCGTGACGCGCAGCGCGTTCTCGGCGAGCCCGTCGACGACCTGGCGCATCCGGGCGGCGTCGGTGACCACCTGCAGCGGCCGGTCGGGCAGCTCGGCGGCGAACCGGACGCCGACGGCCTCGCAGCGCACCGACCAGACCGCGGCCGCGTGCCGCAGCAGCGCGACGAGGTCGACGGGCGCAGGCTCGATGCGGAAGTCGTCCGCACCGAGCCGGGCAAGGTCGAGCAGGTCGTCGACGAGCCGGCCGAGCCGGTCGGCCTCGGCCGTGATCGTGCCGCCGGCCCTGCGGGCGGCGGGGTCCTGGCTGGCGACGCCGTCGGCCAGCGCCTCGGCGAAGCCCTTGATCGCGGTGAGCGGCGTGCGCAGCTCGTGCGAGACGGACAGCAGGAACTCGCGCTGCCGCCCCTCACTGCGCGCGAGCGCATCGCCGAGGGCGTTGAGCGAGTCGGCCACCTCGGCGACCTCGGCGGGTCCCTCGGGCTGGACCCGCACGTCGCGGCGGCCGGAGCCGAGCAGCTGCGCGGCCGCGGACGCGCGTTTGAGCGGCGCGGCCAGCCGCCACGCGAACAGCAGCCCGGCGAGCACGGCGACTGCGAGTCCGATGACCGCCGCGAAGAGCGTGCGCCGGACGACCGACGCGACCAGGCGCGCGGCGTTCGCCTCCGGCTGCGCCAGGACGAGGGCGCCGCCGGTGGCGAGGCCGCGCACCTCGACGTACACGATCCTGTCGTCGAGCCGCACCCGGTAGGACAGGTCGCGACCGGAGCCGACGGCGTCCCTCCTCGCGGCGACCGCGCGCCTGGCCAGCGGGTCGCCGCGCACCGTGCCGTTCGGGCGCACCAGCGCGACCCGGATGTTCTGCCCCTCGTCGCGCAGCGCGCGGATCGTCTTGGCCACGTTGCGCGGGCGGTCGACGTCGACGATCTGGCGGGCCACGTTCGCCTCCCTGGCGAGCGCCGCGCGCGCCTGCACCTGCGCGGCCTGCCGGACCAACCCGACCGAGACGAGCCCGGTGACGAGCACCGCGACCACGGCCACCGCGACCGTGACGAGCGCGACCCGAGCCGCCAGCGTGTCCGGCCCGAACCGGCGCAGCCGGCCCCGCACCCGCGCCCATCGACCGCGCGCGGTGTCCGTCCTCACGCCCGTCATGCGGTCATCCCTTCGCGGGGGTCGGAATGATCACGTTAAGGAGGTGATTCCCGTGATCTATGGGTGAGTCCGACGTTCCCGTGGCGCATTGGCCGAGGGAAGTCCGGAGTCGCCGTGTGATCACGGGATCGACATCCATAACGTGATCATTCTGAGTAGTGCGCACGGGGCAGGGGGTCAGGTGCTCTTGCGGACGGAGTAGCCGACGCCGCGGACGGTGCGGATCGGGCTGTCGGCGCCGAGCTTGCCGCGCAGCTGCGCCACGTGGACGTCGACGGTCCTGCTGCCGACGGCGCTCCGGTAGCCCCAGACCTGGCTGAGCAGCTCCTCCCGCTCGAAGACCCGGCCGGGGCGGCGCATCAGGTGCGCGAGCAGGTCGAACTCGGTCGCGGTCAGCTCGACCTCGGCCGCGCCGACCCACACCCGGCGCTGGCCCGGGTCCAGCCGCACCTCGCCCGCCCGCAGCACCGTCTCGACCGTCCCGTCGCGGCCCGCCCTGCGCAGGACCGCCCCGACCCTGGCCACCAGCTCGCGCGGGCTGAACGGCTTGGTCACGTAGTCGTCTGCGCCGAGCTCGAGACCGTGCACCCGGTCGATCTCGTCGTCGCGCGCGGTCACGAACAGCACCGGCGTCCAGTCGCCGTCCTCACGCAGCGCACGGCACATCCGCATGCCGTCCAGCTCGGGCAGCCGCACGTCGAGCACGATCACGGCCGGGTGCGTCGCACGCGCGGCCGCCAGCCCCGCGCGCCCGTCACCCTCGACGCGCACGTCGAAGCCGTCCCGTTCGAGGTACAGCCGGATCAGGTCGGCGATCGGGCGCTCGTCCTCGACGACCAGCGCCAGACCCTTCGCACTCGCCACGTGCCGACGGTACGCGGTCGGACGGGCGTACCGGTCGCCTCGTACACACCTCGAACAATCGCCGCCGCAGCGCCGACGACACTTTGTCTCAACTCGGCCGCACACTGACAACCATGAAAGCGTAAAGGCCACATAGGTACTACATTGCGCTTTCATGACCTCCACATCACCAGAGGCCGGCGCCACCGCGACCGGACCGGCTCGCGACGACCTCATCGTCCTGGACGGGGTCAACAAATGGTTCGGCGAGCTCCATGTGCTGCGCGACATCGACCTGACCATCGGGCGCGGCGAGGTCGTCGTCGTCCTCGGGCCGTCCGGGTCCGGCAAGTCGACCCTGTGCCGGGCGATCAACCGGCTGGAGACGATCGACAGTGGCCGCATCCTGCTCGACGGCCGGCCGCTGCCGGCCGAGGGCCGCGCCCTGGCGAGGCTGCGGTCCGAGGTCGCCATGGTCTTCCAGCAGTTCAACCTGTTCGCGCACAAGACGATCCTGGAGAACGTCACGCTCGGCCCGGTCAAGGTGCGCAAGCGGCCCAGGGCGGACGCCGAGGCGGCCGGCATGAGGCTCCTCGAGCGGGTCGGCGTCGCGAACCAGGCGCACAAGCACCCGGGCCAGCTCTCCGGCGGCCAGCAGCAGCGCGTCGCCATCGCGCGGGCCCTGGCCATGGAACCGAAGGCGATCCTCTTCGACGAGCCGACGTCCGCGCTCGACCCGGAGATGATCAAGGAGGTCCTCGACGTCATGGTCGACCTCGCCGAGGGCGGCATGACCATGGTCGTCGTCACCCACGAGATGGGCTTCGCCAGGAGCGCCGCCGACCGCGTGTGCTTCATGGCGGACGGCCGGATCGTGGAGCAGAACACGCCGGCCGGGTTCTTCGCCGACCCGCGCTCGGAACGGGCGAAGGACTTCCTCTCCAAGATCCTCGAACACTGACCCGCCGACCGGCGGAGAAGGAGTGAGCATGCGACTGCGACTGGGACGGCTCGGCATCGCGGCGACGGGCGCCGCGCTCGCCCTCGCCCTGACCGCCTGCGGGGGCGGGGGCGGCGGCGACGACGTGAAGGTGAACAGCAAGGCCTCGTTCCCCGCCGGCTCCACGATGGCCAAGTGGAGCGAGGCGGGCAAGATCAAGATCGGCGTGAAGTTCGACCAGCCGGGCATCGGCTACAAGAAGCCGGGCACGGACACGCCCGAGGGCTTCGACATCGAGATGGCGAAGATCGTCGCCGGCGCTCTCGGCATCGAGCCGGACGACATCGAGTGGGTCGAGACGGTCTCGGCGAACCGCGAGCAGTTCATCCAGAAGGGCACCGTCGACCTCGTCCTCGCCTCGTACACGATCAACGACGAGCGCCGCAAGGTCGTCGGCCAGGCCGGCCCCTACTACAAGACGGGCCAGCAGTTCCTCGTCGCGAAGGACGCGACCTGGTTCAAGACCAACGAGGACATCAAGGGCAGGAAGGTGTGCTCGGTGACCGGCTCGACGTCGCTGGACAACGTCGAGCAGAAGTACGGCGCCAAGCCGGTGCCGTTCGGCTCGTACTCGGAGTGCGTCACGCAGCTCAAGAGCGGTTCGGTCGACGCCGTGACCACCGACGGCGCGATCCTGCTGGGCTACCAGGCCGAGGACCCGGACAAGGTGAAGGTCGTCGGTGACGAGTTCACCGAGGAGCCGTACGGCATCGGCTACAAGCACGGCGACGCGCAGCTGTGCAGGTTCCTCAACGACACCATCAAGAAGTCGATCGACGACGGCAGTTGGCAGAAGGCGTTCGACGCGACCCTCGGCAAGGTCGAGGGCGTGCAGAAGCCGACGCCGCCGACCGCCGACCCGTGCCCGTCGGCCTGACGACCCCTCTTGCGTAGCCTGCCGCGCGGACGCCGGACCGTCCGCGCGGCACGTGCTCGCGGAAAGGACGGCGCGTGGGCGTACTCGCCGACAACCTGCCCCGGATACTCGGGGGCTTCCTCGACACGCTCGGCCTGCTCGGCGCGTCCGGGCTGATCGCGTTCGTGCTCGGCACGCTGCTCGGCGCGATGCGGGTGGCGCCGGTGCCGGTGCTGCGCGCCATCGGCACTACGTACGTGAACATCTTCCGCAACACGCCACTCGTCGTCCTGTTCGTGGTGTTCGTCGCGGGGCTGCCGTTCCTCGGCGTGCACATCAGCTTCTTCGCCCGCGCCGTCGTGACGCTCTCCCTCTACACGGCGGCGTTCGTCTGCGAGGCGGTGCGGTCCGGCGTCAACGCCGTGCAGGTCGGGCAGACGGAGGCGGCGCGGTCGATCGGGTGCACCTTCGGCCAGACGCTGTGGCTGATCGTGCTGCCACAGGCGGTCCGTACGGTGATCCCGCCGCTCGCGAGCATCTTCATCGCGCTGGCGAAGAACACCGCGATCGCCGAGGCGTTCGGCGTACTGGAGGGGACCTACCAGTTCGCGTTCCTCGTGAACCGGCACGCGAGCGCCCTGTGGCCGCTGTTCTTCGGCACGGCGCTCGGCTACATCCTCATCGTGTTCGTGATCGCCGGTATCGCGGCGCTGCTCGAGCGGAAGCTGGCGGTGGCACGGTGAGCGCGGTCCTGTTCGACGCGCCGGGCCCTCGGTCCCGGGCGCGGCACACGCTCTACGGCGTCGTCGCGTGCGTCGCCGCGGCCGCGTTCGTCGCCTTCGTCGTGCACCGGCTCTACGTGCGGGAGCAGATCACGGCGGATGCGTGGGAGCCGTTCCAGGACCCGGAGATCCTCGCCGGGCTGGTGCAGGCGTTCGGCCGGACACTGCTCGCCGCGGGCTCCGCGATCGTGCTGTCCATCGGGTTCGGGGCGGTCTTCGCAGCGGGGCGGCTGTCCGACCGGCTCTGGCTGCGCCTGCCGTGCGTCGCGGTGATCGAGTTCTTCCGTGCGACGCCACTGGTGCTGCTGATCCTCGGCATCTTCTTCGGCTTCGGCGACACCACCGGCCGGTACTGGGCGCTCGTGCTCGCGCTGATGCTCTACAACGGGTCGGTGCTCGCGGAGACGTTCCGGGCCGGCATCAACGCCGTACCGCGCGGGCAGCGCGAGGCGGCGTACGCGATCGGCCTGCGCAAGACGCAGGTGACGACGCTGATCCTCGCGCCCCAGGCGGTGCGCATCATGCTGCCGGCGATCGTCAGCCAGTGCGTGGTCGCGCTGAAGGACACCGCACTCGGGTTCATCCTCGGCTCCGAGGAGGCGGTGAGCGTCGGCAAGCTCATCTACATCAGCTACGGCAACCCGATCGCGACGGGCATCGTCCTCGCCGTCGTGTTCATCGCGATCAACTACGGGCTGTCGAAGCTCGCGCAGTTCCTCGAGAGCCGGCAACGCAGGAAGGGACGCGCGGTACTCAGGGAGGCGCCGACCACGGTGGCCGGTGGCGTCGACGACTGAGCGCACTCTGGCAGGATGCCGAGCATGAGCCAATCCGAGATCGCCCCTTACGGCGCATGGGAGTCCCCGATCGGCGCCGACCTGCTGGCCGGATCGGTGCGGCGCCTCGGCTGGCCGGCGTTCGTCGGCGACGAGCTGTGGTGGGTGGAGAGCCGCAGCGAGCAGGGCGGCCGCGAGACGGTCATGCGGGTCCGCGCCGACGGCGCGCCGGAGGAGGTGCTGCCGCAGCCGTGGAGCGCGCGCAGCCGCGTCCACGAGTACGGCGGCCGCCCGTGGGCCGCGGTGCCCGGTGACGCCGGGCCCGTCCTGGTCTTCGCGGCGTGGAGCGACCAGCGGCTGTACCGGCTCGACGGGAGCGGTGGCGAGCCGCGTCCGCTCACGCCCGAGCCCGCCGAGCCGGCCGGGCTGCGCTACGCCGACCTCGTCGCCGGGCCGGACGGCGCCGAGGTGTGGGCTGTCCGGGAGAGCCACGCGGACGGCGTGGTCACGCGGCACATCGTCGCGGTGCCCGTCGACGGGTCCGCGGCGGACGACCCGTCCCGCGTCCGGGAGGTCGTCGGCGGCTCGCACTTCCTGTCGAATCCGCGGCCGTCGCCGGACGGCCGGCGCGTGGCCTGGCTCGCGTGGGAGCACCCGGACATGCCGTGGGACGCCACCGAACTGCGCGTCGCGGACCTGGACGAGCAGGGCACGGTGTCGAGCTGGCAGGTGCTGCTCGGCGGCCCGCTCGGGCGCGACGCCACGGCTCCGGGCGACGACCGCGAGTCGGTGTTCCAGCCGGAGTGGGCCGGGCCGGAGGCGCTGTACGCCGTGGCCGACCGCACCGGCTGGTGGAACCTGTACCGCGTCCCGGTCGACGGTGCCGCGCCGACGCCGCTGTGCCAGCGCGAGGAGGAGTTCGGCCTGCCGCAGTGGCAGCTCGGGTTCCGGAGCTACGCGGTGCTCGACGACGGCCGCCTCGCCACCCTGCGCAGCGGCCCCTCCGGGTCGGCGCTCGGGCTGCTCGACCCGGCCACCGGTGAGCTCACCGACCTCGACCTGCCGTACACCGGCTGGGCGCCGCACCTGGTCACCGACGGGCGGCTGCTGGCGGACGTCGGCGCGAGCCCGTACACGCCGGCCACGGTCGTACGCGTCGACCCTGGTGCGGGCACGGCAGTCGAGGTGCGGTCCGCCACCGACGCCGCTGCGCTGCCGGACCGCGCGTACCTGCCGGACGTCGAGGAGGTCACCCTCACCGGGCCGAGCGGCAGGGACGTGCACGCGAACGTCTACCCGCCGAAGAACCCGCGGTTCACCGCGCCGGACGGCGAGCGCCCGCCGTTCGTCGTGTTCGTGCACGGCGGGCCGACAGCGCACTCCGGTGCGACGCTCGACCTCACGAAGGCGTACTTCACCAGCCGCGGCATCGGCGTCGTGGACGTCAACTACGGCGGGTCCACCGGCTACGGGCGCGCGTACCGCGAGCGGCTGCGCGGGCAGTGGGGGATCGTCGACGTCGAGGACTGCGTCGCCGCGGCGCGGGCCCTGGCCGACCAGGGTCGGGCCGACCCGGCGAGGCTCGCGATCCAGGGCGGCAGCGCCGGCGGCTGGACGGTGCTCGCCGCGGTGACGTCGACGGACGCGTTCGCGTGCGGCGTCTCGTACTTCGGCGTGGCCGAGCTGCTGAAGTTCGCCGAGACCACGCACGACTTCGAGTCGCGGTACCTCGACGGCCTGATCGGCAAGCTGCCCGAGCACCGGGAGATCTACGTCGAGCGTGCGCCGCTGTCGCACGTCGACGACGTCAGGTGCCCGGTGCTGCTGCTGCAGGGTCTCGAGGACGCGGTCGTCCCGCCGTCGCAGGCGGAACTGTTCCGGGATGCCTTGGTCCGCAAGGGCATCCCGCACGCGTACCTGCCGTTCGAGGGTGAGCAGCACGGGTTCCGGAAGGCCGAGACGATCGTGGCCGCGACGGAGGCGGAGCTGTCGTTCTACGGGCAGGTGATGGGCTTCGAT
>DASUWX010000164.1:0-17578 GCA_036378185.1 Streptosporangiales bacterium
GGCGTCCGGCAGCCCGGGCGGCGGCGGCTTCGGCGCGCCGCCGCCGGCCAGAAGCACCACGACGAGGGTGAGCCCGCCCGCCGCGAGCACGCCGAGCAGGTAGGGCCACGGCCACCCGGCCGGTCGTCTCTGCACCTGTTCAGCCACTTCGCCGACGCCGTTCCCAGACGAGGATCCCGCCCCCGACGACTACGATCACCAGCCCGATCAACAGGTGGACGGCGTGCCGCTGCAGGAAGGACGGCTGCTGCGCGCCGCTCGCCTGCCCGGTCGCCGCCGGGCTCGCCGGAGTGGACCCGGTCGGCGACGCGGTCGACACCGCGCCGGTGCCGACGGTGAACGTGAACGTGCCCGACACAGGATGCCCGTCCGCGGAGACGATGCGCCAGGACACGCGGTACCCGCCCGCGCTGCGGAACGGCTGGATCCGCTGCGTGACGGTGTCGTCGACGACGTCCGGCTTGCCGACGCTCAGCTCGTCGCCCGCGGCGTCGGACACGACGACCTCGGCGAACGAGGTCTGCACCGCGTCGTTGAAGGTGAGCACGACGGTGGACCGCGGCGCGGTCACCGTGCTGCGCGCCTTCGGCGCCGTGCCGATGAGCACGTCGTGGGCCACCGCCGGCGACGGGGTCGCGAGCGCCGCCAGCACGGCGCCCGCGACCACCGCCAGTACCGCGAAGGCGGCGCTACGCCGGTTCACGGCGCCGTCCCGACAGCACAGCCACCGCCAGCGCCGCCAGTCCGGCGACGACGCCGACGATGCCGAGCACCCGGGCGAGGACGTCACCACGCCCTCCCGACCCGCCGGCCGCCCCGGCGGCGTGCGCCGAGGCGTCCTGCCCGGCGGCAGGGGCCTCGGCGAAGCGCAGCGACGGCGCCGGGTGCTCAGGCTCCTCGGCGGTCTTCTCCGGCTGGTTCCAGTTCACGGTCGTGCCGTCGGAGTAATCCTGCACGGCGGGCACGACCAGCGTGCCGCCGCGCCGGGGCAGCGGGCCCACCGACAGCTGGAACTCGTCGAACGACCCGGGCGGTATCCCCTGCCCCGGCTTCGCCCTCCACGTGACCGTGGTGACCGCCTTGGTGAGGTCGAGGTCGTCGGTCCGTACGGGCTTCGGCAGCTTCGTCTCCTTCGAGGTCGCGGTCCAGCCGGGCTTCTGCATCGTGCTGACCGAGGCGAACGGCATGTCCGTCGGCAGGTGCACCGTCAGAGCGACGGTGTCGGCCTTCGGTTCCTCGTTCGGCACCCGGAACACCAGCTTCGCGTACCCGCCGCCGACCGCGTCGGGCGAGGACATCCGCACATGTGCGTCCGCCGCCGGCGCGAACGCCGTGCCGGCCAGGACGCCCGCGGCGGCCACCGCGGACGCGCGCACGATCCATCTCTTCACTTGTCGAGCACACCTCTCCAGCCGCACCCGGTCGCGGGCGCGGCTCGACCACGTCTGTCTGTCAGCTGAACCTGGTGGACGGGCGCGGCCACGGCGGGGCGCGCTCGGTGCTCGGTGCGACGACGAGGCTCGCGGGCACCCGCTGGTCCGGTGCGGGTGCGATGCCCGCGGCCGGGACGGTGTCGGCCAGGACGGGCCGCGGGAGGCCGAACACGGCGGCCAGCGGCCGCAGCAGCGCCGCGGCGACCTCGGCCGTGCGCCACAGCACGGTGTCGCCGCGCGCCATGACCGCGGCGAGCACGAGGGCGGCGACACCGTGCGCGGCCAGCATCGAGGTGTCCGGTGACCCCGTCGACCGCATCCCGCCGGCCAGGTCGAAGAGGGGATGCAGGACCAGTTGCGCGAGCCCGAAGACCACGACCAGCCGGCCCACGGTCCACCGCCGTCCGGACGCGGCGTACGCGAGGAGCGCGACGGCCGCCCAGATGAGCAGCAGCGTCCGCGCGGGCACCGGCATGCCGCCGCCGAACAGGTGCGCGGACAGCGTGCTGCCGACGCACGCCGCGGCCACGACGAGCGCCCGCACTATGCGCAGCGGTCCGGTGGCGGGCGGCATGCGTCCAGGCTAATCGCCGGGGCGCCGCCGTCCCGACCCGGCCGACGGCGTCAGGTCTCGTAGCCGAGCTCGGCCTTGTGCTTGCGCCAGGTCTCCAGCATCGCGGGCATCTGGTCGACGAGGAACGCGAAGAAATCGCTCATCTCGGCGAGGCGTTCGCCGGCGGCGGTACGCCGCCCGCCCACGGCCGACGCCGCCTGCCGCGCGAGCTCGGCCGCCTGCCGCAGCGGCTCCGACCTCGTGAAGCCGGCCTCGTACCAGAGGTTGCTCGTCAGCCGGTACACGTCGCGCCGCGAGCCGGGGATCGGCACCTTGGTGAGCATCCCGAGCGGCGCGAGGTAGCGGACGGCGCCGGACACCGCGGCGGGGCTGACGCCGAGCTGCTCGGACAGTTCGGCGGCCGTCAGCCCGTCGCTCTCGGCGGCGGCGACGGCGAACATCACACGCGCCGGCATCCGCGGCATGCCGAGATCGTTGAAGAGCATCGCGAGGTGCTCGACGAGCCGGCGCACCTCGGGCTCGTCCCTCGTGCGGGGCATGGCCTCACCTCCCGGCACAAGTGTCCTCGGTCCTGTGTCAAGACGGCGTTAAGAAGATTCACAAGCTTGTGAAGTAAGTGTAGCGTCACAGTACATGACAACCGCTATCTCAGCGTCCGGCCTGGTGAAGACCTTCGGCCGGACCCGCGCGCTGGACGGCCTCGACCTGACCGTCCGTACCGGCGAGGTGCACGGCTTCCTCGGCCCGAACGGCGCGGGGAAGACCACCACGATCAGGATCCTGCTCGGCCTGTTGCGCGCCGACGGCGGCACGGTCGAGCTCCTCGGCGGCGATCCGTGGCGTGACGCCACCGCTCTGCACCGCCGGCTGGCGTACGTGCCGGGTGACGTGACGCTCTGGCCCAACCTCACCGGCGGCGAGGTGATCGACCTGCTCGGCCGGCTGCGCGGCGGGCTCGACCCCGAGCGCAGGAAGGACCTGCTCGAGCGGTTCGACCTCGACCCCACCAAGAAGGGGCGCACGTACTCCAAGGGCAACAAGCAGAAGGTCGGCCTCGTGGCAGCGCTGGCCTCCGACGTCGAACTGCTGCTGCTCGACGAGCCCACCTCCGGCCTCGACCCGCTGATGGAGGAGGTCTTCCAGCAGTGCATCAGGGAGGTCAAGGCCGAGGGCCGGACGGTGCTCCTGTCCAGCCACATCCTGGCCGAGGTCGAGGCGCTCTGCGACCGCGTGAGCATCGTCAGGAAGGGCCGCACCGTCGAGACCGGCACGCTGACCGAGCTGCGCCACCTGACCCGCACCTCCATCAACGCCGACCTGGCGCGCTCGCCCAACGGCCTGGCAGAGCTCGACTTCGTCCACGACTTCGAGGCCGACGGCACCCGGGTCCGCTTCCAGGTTGACACCAGCCACCTCGACGAGGTGCTCAGGCAGCTGACCGACGCCGGCGTGCGCAGCCTCAACAGCCAGCCGCCGACGCTCGAGGAGCTGTTCCTGCGGCACTATGAAGACTCCGCCACACCCGGAACCCCCGCCGGGCAGGACGACGCGACGGAGGCCCCCGTGGGCCGGCACGAGGCGGCGGCACGATGACCGCTATCGCCAACTCGGGCAAGCTCGTACGGCTCGCCCTGCGCCGCGACCGGATCATCATGCCGGTCTGGCTGGTCGTCTTCGTGGTCCTCGCGGCCGCATCCGCCGCCGCGGTCGCGGACCTCTACCCCGACGTCGCGTCCCGCATGCAGGCGGCAGGGGCGTCCAACAGCACGCCCTCCCTGGTGATGCTGTACGGCTGGATCTACGACCCGACCTCGATCGGCGCCATCGCGATCCTCAAGATCGGCGGTCCGTACGCCGCGCTCGTCGGCGTGCTCGCGATCATCCTCACCAACCGGCACACCCGCAGCGAGGAGGAGGCGGGCAGGCTCGAGCTGATCGGCTCGACCGTCGTGGGCCGGCAGTCGGCGCTCGCCGCGACCATGTTCACCATGATCGCCGCCGGTGTCGTGCTCGGGCTGGCCACCGCCGCCGGCCTCGCCGCGGCCGGGTTGCCGCTGGCCGGGTCGTTCGCGTTCGGCGCGGCCTGGACGGGCATCGTCCTGGTCTTCTCCGCGATCACGGCGTTCATCGCGCAACTGGCACAGAGCAGCCGCACGGCCACCGGCCTGTCGGTCCTGGTTCTCGGCATCGCGTTCGTGCTCCGCGCCGTCGGTGACGTGGCCGGGCACGACCGCCACCCGACGTTCCTCACCTGGCTCTCGCCGATCGGATGGGCGCAGCAGGTGCGGCCGTACGCGGGCAACCGGTGGTGGGTGCTGCTCATCACGCTCGCGTTCTCGGTGCTGCTCTACGTCGGCGCGTACCTGCTGGCGTCCCGCCGCGACCTCGGTGCCGGCATCCTGTCGGACCGTCCCGGTCGTCCCGCGGCGTCCAGGTCACTGCGTAGCCCGATCGCGCTCGCGTGGCGGTTGCAGCGCAGCGCCCTGTACGGCTGGGCCGGCGGGTTCCTGTTGATGGGCCTCGTCTTCGGCAGCGCGGCGTCCGGCTTCGAGAAGCTGCTGAACAGCCCGCAGGCCAAGCAGCTGCTCACCGCGCTCGGCGGCGAGAAGGGGATCACAGAGGCGTTCATGGCCGCGGTGCTCGGCATCGTCGCGGTCATCGCGTCGGCCTACGGGATCTCGGCCGCGTTGCACCTGCGCAGCGAGGAGAGCACGCTGCACGCGGAACCGTTGCTCGCGACGCACGTCGGCCGCGTGCGGTGGGCGTGGAGCCACGTGTTCGTCGCGCTGGTGGGCACGACGGTGCTGCTGCTCGTCAGCGGGATCGGCACCGGCATCACGTACGCCGCCCACACCGGTGACGCCGCCGACTTCGGCCGGCTGATCGGCGCGGCCCTCGTGCAACTGCCCGCCGTGTGGGTGCTCACCGGGTTCGTCGTCGCGCTGTTCGGCCTGCTGCCGCGGCTGACTGTGCTCGGCTGGGTGGCGCTGGCGGCGTTCGTCGCGCTCTCCGAGCTCGGCCCGTTGCTCAAGCTCGACAAGGCCGTGCTCGACGTCTCGCCGTTCGCGCACATTCCGAAGCTGCCCGGCGGGGACGTCACCGTCACGCCGCTCGTCGTACTGGTCGCCGTCGCGGCGGTGCTCGTGGCCGCCGGGCTGGCGGGGTTCAGGCGCCGCGACCTCGCCCCGTGACCGCAGGTGAGGGGCGTCGTCACATCAGCACGGTGTGACGACGCCCCTCACCCGTCCGTGGTCCGGGAATTCGCCCGTCGCCACACCTCGTTGTAACCGGTATGGACGCAGCAGAGCTGTACGAGATCGTCGACGACCGTCCCGTCGAGGGCACACCGGTGCTCCTGCACGCGCTCACCGGTTTCATCGACGGCGGCGAGGCCGGGCAGGGCTTCGCCGAACACCTGCTCGCGACGCTGCCGCACCGGGTGCTCGCGCGGTTCGACGCCGACCTCCTGCACGACTACCGTGCCCAGCGGCCGCGCATCGTGTTCGCCGAGGACCACTTCGAGCAGTACTCCCCGCCCGAGCTCACGCTCTACGCCGTGCACGACGACGCCGGCGCCGAGTTCCTCCTGCTCACCGGCCCGGAGCCGGACACCCAGTGGGAACGGTTCACCCAGGACGTGCTCGCCCTCGTCCGGCGCTACGGCGTCCGGCTCACCCTCGGCGTCCACGGCATCCCCATGACCGTGCCGCACACGCGGCCGCTCGGCTACACGACGCACGCAACGCGACCCGAGCTGGTCACCGGCACGAACCCGTGGCACGGCGAGCTGTCGCTGCCGGCGGGCGCGTCCACCCTGCTCGAGCTGCGGCTCGGTGAGGCCGGCCACGACGCCATGGGCTTCGCCGTGCACGTCCCGCACTACCTGGCGGAGAACCGCTACCCCGAGGCCGTGGTCACGCTGCTGCAGGCGGTGTCCCGCGTCACCGGCCTGCTGCTGCCGGCCGGCAACCTCGAGGAGGAGGCGAGCTACGTCCGCTCCCTCGTCGAGTCGCAGGTTGCGTCCAACGACGTGGTGCGCAGGGTCGTGCACGAGCTGGAGAAGCAGTACGACGCGGAGACCGGCGACGGCCGGCCCCGGGAGCTTCCCGAGCTGTCCGCGGCGCTGCCCAGCGCTGACGACATCGCCGCCGAGGCCGAGCGCTTCCTCGCGGACCTGGACGACGACACCGGGGACGAGGACGACGACGGCCGTTCCGGCTCGGAATGATCACGTCGAGGATGTCGAGCCCGTGATCACACGGCGAGTCTGAACCTCCCTCGGCGAATTCGCCGAGGGAAGGCCGGGCTCGCCACGGGAAGTACGCCGCCGGCCACATCCGGCGGGGCTGTGGATCGCCGGCCGCCACGACGGACCCACGGTGGTACGTTGCCGGAATGACCACGCCTCCGGAGATCGCCCGCAAGGTCCGGCAGCTCGACAACGACGTCCAGGCGATCTACGAGATGCTCGCGCGGATCGAGGCGACTCAGCAGCGGCAGGGCAACCGGCTCGACGAACAGGACCGCAAGCTCGACGCGCACACGGTTCTGCTGGACGAGCACACCGCCAAGCTCGACGCACACACGGCCAAGCTGGACCAGCACACGGCCAAGCTGGACCAGCACACGGCCAAGCTCGACGCACACACGGCACTGCTGGACGAGCACACGGTCAAGCTGGACCGCATCATCGAGCTGCTCGAGGCCCGGTAGCGGCCGCGACACCGCCGTCGTCCCAGTCCCGGGGCAACGGACCCACATCCAGGGCGCGCTGCGCGTCGGCGACACCGGCGGCGAGGCGGGCCGCCGCAACCGTGTTGTGCAGCAGCCACACGTCGGTGATCGGGCCGACTCCGCCGGGCACCGGCGTGACCGCCGCGGCGCGCCCGGCGACCGACGCGAAGTCCAGGTCACCCACCAGGCGCACCTTGCCCGTCTCGTCGGTGACCGGGTTGATCCCCACGTCCACCGCGATCACGCCGTCCTTGACGTGCGCGCCCGTGACCAGGCCCGGCACGCCGGCCGCGACGACGAGCACGTCCGCCCGGCGGGTGTGCGGGTAGAGCAGGTCGGCGCGGTAGCTGTGCACGTCGCAGGACACGACGGTGGCGTTCCTCGCGGCGCCGAGGAGCACGGCGGGCTTCCACACATTGTTGGAGCGACCGACGAAGACGACGTTGCTGCGCGCGTACACCTCGAACGGGTCGCGTCCCGTCTCGGCCAGGTAGCAGTCGAGCAGGTGGAACACCGACGCCGGGGTCGACGGCACGTACCGCGGCCGGCCCAACGTCAGCAGGCCGGCGTTGAACGGGTGCACGGCCTCGATGTCCTTCAGCGGGTCGAGGGTGCGGTAGAGCGCGACCTCGGAGATCTGCGGCGGCAGCGGTTGCAGCACGAGGACGCCCGAGATCCGCGGGTCCGCGTTCATCCGGCCCAGTGTCGCGACCGCGTCCGCCTCGTCCGCGTCACCGGCCAGCTCCACGCCCACGTAGTGGCAGTCGAGCTCGGCGGCAAGCCGCCGGATCCGCCGCTCGTACGACCGCGCCGGGTAGCTGTCGCCGACGAGCAGCGTCGCGAGCCCCGGGCGGACGCCGCGCCGCGCGAGCCGCGCGGCCTCGTCCGCCACCCGCTCCTTCAACCGGTTCGCGTAGCGACGCCCGTCGATGACGTCGGCCCGTGCACCGGTCACTAGAACAACCCGACCGTCGCACCGTGCTCGTCGATGTCGACGTGTGCCGCGGCGGGATCCGCTCCCAGGCCGGGCATGGTGCGCATCTCGCCGCAGATCGGGTAGATGAAGCCGGCGCCGACCGACGCGCGTACCTCGCGGACGGGCAGTGTCCAGCCGGTCGGCGCGCCCTTGGCCGTGGGGTCGGCCGAGAGCGACAGGTGCGTCTTGGCCATGCAGATCGGCAGCCGGCCGAGACCGGCGCGCTCGTACGAGTCGAGCTGGCGCGCCGCGGCGGGCGCGTACTCCACCCCGCCCGCGCCGTAGATGCGGGTCGCGATCGTCGCGATCTTCGTCCGCAGGTCGTCATCGTCCGGGTAGAGGAACGCGAACTCGCTCGGCTCCTCCGCGGCCTCGACGACGGCCTCGGCGAGCTCGAGCGCGCCGTCGCCGCCCTCGGCGAAGTGCCGGGCCACCGCGAACCGTGCTCCTGCCTCGTCGGCGACCTCGCGGATCACGCGGTACTCCGACTCGTGGTCGGTCGGGAACGCGTTGACCGCGACGACGGGCGGAACCCCGTGCTGGCGGATGTTGTCGAGCTGCTTGCGCAGGTTCGCCGCGCCCGCGGCCACGTCGTCCGGGTTCTCCGCGAGCAGCTCGTCCGGCAGCGGCTTGCCGGCGACGATGCGGTACTTGCCCGAGTGCGCCTTCAGCGCGCGCACCGTAGCGACGACGACGGCGGCGTCCGGCACCTCACCGGACGCGCGGCACTTGATGTTGAAGAACCGCTCCGCGCCCATGTCGGCGCCGAAGCCCGCCTCGGTGACGACGTACTCGCCGGCCCGCAGCCCGATCAGGTCGGCGACCACGGACGAGTTGCCCGTGGCGATGTTGCCGAACGGGCCGCAGTGCACGAGGGCGGGCGTGTTCTCCAGCGTCTGCACCAGGTTCGGCTTGATGGCCTCGCGCAGCAGCACGGTCATGACGCCCGCGGCGTGCAGGTCCTCGGCGGTCACCTGCGCACCGTCACGCGTCTGGCCGACGACGATCCGGCCCAGCCGCTCCCTGAGGTCGGTGAGCGAACGGGTCAGCGCGAGGAGCGCCATCACCTCCGACGCCGCCGTGATGTCGAACCCGGTCTGGCGTGGCACGCCGTCCATCCGCGCGCCGAGCCCGACGACGATGTTGCGCAGCGCGCGGTCGTTGACGTCGAGCACCCGGCGCCAGCTGATGCTGTGCGGTTCGATGCCGAGTTCGTTGCCGTGGTACAGGTGGTTGTCGACCATGGCGGCGAGCTGGTTGTGCGCGGCGGTCACCGCGTGCATGTCGCCGGTGAGGTGGATGTTCAGCTTCTCCATCGGCACGACCTGGCTGTAACCGCCGCCCGCGGCGCCGCCCTTGATGCCGAGCGCTGGGCCCATGGACGCCTGCCTGATCGCGACGATCGCCTTGTGGCCAAGCCGGTTGAGGGCCTGGCCGAGCCCGACGGTCGTCGTCGTCTTGCCCTCGCCGAGCGGCGTGGGCGTGATCGCGCTGACCACGACGTAGCGCCCGCGGGGACGGTCGGCCAGCTCGTCGATGGCCTCCAGGCCCACCTTCATCACGTCGCGTCCGTACGGTTCGAGCAGGTGCGAGCCGAGACCCATCTCGTTCGCGATGTCCTCGACCGGCTTCAGCGATGCACTACGCGCGATGTCCAGGTTGCTCGGAACGCCCACGTCGCCTCCAGAGTCTTCCGGTCCGCCTCGGCCAGCGTGACAGCCGGTGCCGTGCGGCCGGTAGCGACCAATTTCCGATCAGCTCATAGCGCGCGGTTATGCGCGCGCTCCGTCCGCGACCGCGGGGCACCGCTCGCATCCGCTGTGCGGGCAGCGCTCCGGGTCACGGCAGGCGATCGACGCGACCGCCTGCAGGTGCCGAGGCCGCACCCGCCGGCTCGCCGTCTGCATCGCCGTCGCGAGACGCAGGAACGTCGTGGCGGCGTGGGAGAGGTCCTCGCCAGGACGCCACACCGCACGCAGCGTCCGCCGCAGGTCGACACCGGTGACCGGCACCGCGACCAGCTCGCCGTCGCGCAGCTCCTGGCGAACGGCACAGGTGCTGAGGACGGCGGCGCCCGCACCGCTCGCCACCGCCTCCTTGATCGCCGCCGTCGACGCGAGCTCCAGGTGCGGCGTACGCCCGCAGCGTCCGCCCAGCGCCCGTTCCAGGGTCTCGCGCGTCCCCGACCCGCGTTCCCTCAGTACGCGCACCCCGTCGGCCAGCTCCTCGGGGGTCAGCGGCGACCGACGGTCCGTCCACGGGTGGGACGGTGCGACGATCACGCAGAGTTCGTCCGTCGCGAGCGTGCACTGCAGCAGGTCGTCGTGCGGGCACGGGTCTCCGACGACGCCGACGTCGACCTCGCCGTCGCTCACGCACTGCGCCGTCCGGTGTGAGTTGTCGACCCGTACCTCCACGGTGAGGTCCGGCAGCCGGGTGCGCAGTGCGGCGAGCCATCCCGGAACCAGGTGATCACCTGACGTGCGTCCGGCCGACACGCGCAGCCGGCCGTGCTCGGCGTCGCGCAGCGCGGCGGTGCGGACGTGCAGCTCCGCGACCGCGTCGACGACCGCCTGCGCCCACGTCGCCACCGTCGTACCCGCCGGCGTGAGCCGGGAACCGGACGGCGAGCGCTCGAGCAGCCGGAGCCCGAGACGCCGCTCCACCGCCTGGATGCGCGCGCTCACCGCGGGCTGCGAGAGCCGGTGCTCCCGTGCCGCCTTGCCGAGGCTGCCCAGGCGCTGGACGGACAACAGCAGGTCGATGTCGGCGAGTTCCAGATGACCTGCTGGTATGCGCATGAGGGCGGCGCCTCTCTGTGCGTCACGGTTGACCCGAGTCAAGCATCGGAGCGTGGGCATCGGAAGGGCGTGGGCGTGCCAATCTGGCACAGCCATTGTGCGTGGATGCACACCTGACACAGACTTGGTGGCCATGGTGGACCTCCACGCCGACGACCTGATCTACCTGCTCGAGGTGGTACGCACCGGTCGTCTCGTGGACGCGGCGCGTCGCCTGGGCGTGGAGCACACCACCGTGTCACGCCGCATCGCGGCGCTGGAGAAGTCGGTCGGCCGGCGCCTGGTCCACCGCACGCCGCGGGGCTGGCGGCTCACCGACGACGGCGAGGACCTGCTCCAGCACGCCGAGGCCGTCGAGTCCGCGCTGCACGCCGTCGAACGGGTCGGCGTCGGCGCGCGCAGCAGCCTGGGCGGCACGGTGCGCATCGCCGCACCCGACGGCATCGGCAGCACGGTGGTACCCGACGCGCTCGTCGGCCTCCAGCTCGCGCATCCGCAGCTGGAGGTGGAGCTCACGACGGCGACCCGCCGGTTCGACATCATGTCCCGCGACTACGACGTCGCGATCACCATGGAACGCGCGCGGTCGCGGCGGCTCGTCGTGCGGCACTTCACCGACTACCGGATGGGCCTCTACGCCACCGCCCAGTACCTCGCCACGCACCCTCCAGTGCACCGCCGTGAGGATCTCGCCGGGCACGCGCTGATCTGGTACGTCGAGTCGCTGCTCGAGGTCGCCGAGCTGGACATCTTCGAGAGCCACGTCGTGCCTGCCCGGCCCGTGCTGCGCAGCTCCAACGTCCTGGCACAACTGCGCTTCGTCACCTCGCACGGAGGCATCGGGTTCCTGCCGCGGTTCCTCGTGATGAACCGCACCGACCTCGTCCCCGTGCTGCCCGGCCTGGTGTCGGCCCGCCGCACGATGTGGTTGGTGGTCCGCAGCGACTCGCTCGGGCTCGCGCGGGTGGCGGCGACCGTGGACGCGTTGCTCGCGCACGTCGCCGCGATCCAGGACCGGCTGGGCATGACGGCCGGTTAGGTGCCAACCACCGGCTATGAGCTCATCGGAACTCGACCGCTACCGGGCTCTCCCGGCCGTTGGCATAGTTCCGACCGTAGTGACCGTGACCGTCACACGGGGCCGGAGCTGCGACACCGGCCACGGAGGGATCATCATGACTGAGGTCGGTACCCAGGCACCGCGAACGGCGTCGGACGGCGAACGGGTCCACATCGTCGACACGGACGTCCACGAACGTGCCGACCTGCGCGCGCTCCTGCCGTACCTGGACCCGATCTGGCGCAAGTACATCACCGACTTCGAATGGCAGCCCGACCGCGTGCTGCCGTTCGCGCAGTACGCCGCCGGCGGGTTGGACCGCGTCGACGCGAAGCTGCCCGACGGCAGCCCGGGCGGCTCGGACTACGGCCTGATGCGCAGGCAGCTGCTCGACGAGTACGACATGGACTTCGCGGTCCTCACCGGCTGGCTCGACGCGTCCGCGCTCTCGCCTGCCTGGCCTGAGTTCAAGACGGGGCTGATGTCGGCGTACAACGACTGGCAGATCGAGAACTGGGTGGACAAGGATCGGCGCATTCTCGGCTCCGTGCACGTGAACGCACACGACCCGATCGGCGCCGCGCGCGAGATCGACCGCGTTGGCCCGCACTCCGACATCGTGCAGGTCGCGCTGTACATCGGTGACAAGCCGTTCGGCGACCCGTACTACCACCCGATCTACGAGGCGGCGGTGCGCAACAACCTCGCGGTGGGCATCCACCACAGCGAGAACTCGCCGACGGCGTTGGGCTTCCACCGCTACTACATCGAGTGGCACACGCTCGTACCGCAGGTGTTCATGTCGGAGATGGTGAGCCTCATCTTCAACGGCGTGTTCGACCGGTTCCCCGAGCTCAAGGTGCTCATGATCGAGGGCGGCATCAGCTACGTGCCGCACCTGATGATGCGCGCTGACCAGCAGTACAAACAGCTACGTTCCGAGGTCCCGTGGGTGAAGCGGATGCCGAGCGACATCATCAGGGAGAACTTCCGCTTCTCCACCCAGCCGATGGAGGAGATGTCGCTCGAGACGTTCCTCAAGCTCGTCGACGCGGTCGGCTCGGAGGACCTGTTCTGCTTCTCCACCGACTACCCGCACTGGGACTTCGACTCGCCGTGGGAGGCGCTGCCGAAGGGCCTGCCCGACGGGCTGCGGGACAAGATCTTCGCGGGGAACGCCAAGGCGCTGTACCCGAAGATGCCGGCACTGCGGGGGGCGGCCGCATGAGGACGGTCGTCTGCCGGAAGGACGAACTGCTGCCGGGCAGCGTCACGGGGGCACAGCTGGGGCCGATCCGCGTCGCCGTCGTACGGGCGCGGGACGGCAGCCTGCACGCGCTCGCCGCGAAGTGCCTGCACCAGGGCGGGCCGCTCGAGCTCGGCCCGACCTACGGACATCACGCGACGGGCGACGTGAGCCAGTACCAGATGGACAGTGACAGGGACGTCCTGAAGTGCCCCTGGCACGGCTACGAGTACGACGTCAGGACCGGCCGCACGGTCTTCGACGAGAAGCGCTGCCTACCGACGTTCGCCGTGCACGAGGACGGCGACGACATCGTGGTCGAGCTGGGGGCACCCCAGGCCGGCTGAGCAACAGACGGGGCGACGGGCCCGGCAGCCGGGCTCAGGAGGATTCGATGAGGAAACCTACCGAGGACGCCCACTCAAGCGTTCCCCCGACCAGCGGCGAGGCCGCACCCGGAAGGAAACTGCACATCCCGTTCCGCCAGGCCCTGATGGTGGCGATCGCGGCCGGCGTCGGTTACGGGTTCGACGCGTACGCCGTCAACATCTACAGCATCGTCCTGCCGTCCATCAGGGACACCCTGCACATGAGTCTCGGGACGGCGGGCCTGATCGGGTCGATCTTCCTGGTCGGATACACGGTCGGGACGATCGGTTTCGGCATGGCCGCAGACCGCTTCGGCCGGCGTGACACGCTCGGGCTCTCGATCATCGTCTACGGGCTGACGACGATGCTCGGTGGGCTGACGAGCAACGTCGCCGTGTTCACCGGGCTCCGGTTCCTGACCGGCGTCGGCGGTGCGGGTGAGCTCGCGGTCGGCGCGCCGTACACCGCGGAGATGTGGCCGAAGCGGGTCCGTGCCCTCGGCACGGGCGGGATCATGTTCTCGCTCTACTCCCTCGGCTACATCCTCGCCGGCGCCGTCGCGCTGGTGGTCGTACCGCGTTGGGGCTGGACCTGGGCGTTCATCCTGGCGATCATCCCGGCGGTCGCGATCTTCGTCGTGCGGCGGTTCTTGCGCGAGTCGGTGCGGTACACGGTCGAGAAGCTGGAGCGGGCGTCGCGCGAACAGGCCGGCACCGCGCCGCCCAAGACCCCGATCTGGCGCATGCCCGGCGCGAAGAAGCGCATCGGGCTCGGCTGGATGATCTACACCGCGAACGCCGTCGGCTACTGGGGCATGACCGTCTTCCTCACCACCTTCATGGTGCAGAAGTTCGGCGTCACGCCCGCCAGGGCCGTCCTGTACGCGATGATCTTCTACGTCGTCCAGTTCTTCTTCTCCTACCTGGGCACCGGTCTCGCCGACCTGGTGGGCCGCAGGTTCTCGGCCATCCTGGGCGCGCTCATCATGATGGCCACGACGGCGGGCGGCGCACTGAGCCACACGCTGTCGACGTACCTGGTGCTGGGCGGCATCTCCATCGCGATGCTCGGCTGGCTCTGGGGCGTCGGCGACACCTACATCTCCGAGCTGTTCCCGACCCGGGTGCGCGGCACCGGTTTCGGCATCTCGGTAGGCGGCGGCCGGGTCATGTCGATCTTCGCCCCGTTCCTCGTCGGCTGGGGCATCTCCACGTACGGCCCGACCGCGCCGTACCTGGCGTTCACGGCCCTGTGGGTACTGACGATCGTCGCGTACGCACTCGGGCCGGAGACGGCGAAGAAGGAGCTGGAGGAGACGGCTCCGATGGACGGAACCCACCTCGAACCATCCCTGGCTAAGGAGAGCTGATCGACGATGACGACAACGACCGAACAGCGGCGTCGCAAGGTGACGATCCCTTCACTGATGGCCAAGATGGAGAAGGGCGAGCCGATCGTCCAGATGGCGATCTACGACTACCGTTCGGCCGTCATCGCCGACCGGCTCGGCGGGATCGACATCCTCTGTGTCTCCGACACCGGCGGCATGATCCTCTTCGGCCACCCCGACACCACTTCCGTTACCTTCGACGAGGTGATGAGCATGGCCAAAGCGGTGCAGCGCGGTTCGAAGTACGGGCTGCGGATGGTCGACATGCCGTACTGGAGCTTCCACGTCTCCCCCATGCAGGCCGTCGAGAACGCCGGCCGGTTCGTCGCCGAGGCCGGCGCCGAGGTGATGAAGTGCGAGGGCACCGCCGACCACGCGAAGAACATCGAGGCGATCGTCAAGGCCGGCATACCCGTGCAGGGGCACATCGGATTCACGCCGATGCGCATCCCGCAGATCGGCGGCTTCCGGGCCCAGGGCAAGTCCGCCGACCAGGGCAAGCAGCTCGTCGAGGACGCCTGGGCGATGGTGGACGCCGGGTGCTTCTCGATCCTCTGCGAGGTGGTCACGGACGAGGTCACCGAATACCTGGCCGAGGTGCTGCCCGTGCCCGTCATGTCGCTCGGTGCCGGCAACAAGGCGCACGGCGTGCACATCATCACCAGCGACCTGTTCCACATGTACGAGGAACACACCCCGCGGCACTCGAAGATCTACTTCGACATCATCCCGGTGTTCGAGGAGGTCTTCACGAAGTACCGCGACGAGGTGAAGGCCCGTGAGTACCCGGGCCCCGAGCACACCGTCTCCATGCCCGAGGACGAGTACAAGAAGTTCATGGAGCTGATGAACAGCTCGGACACGCGGCGGGGGTGAGGGCATGACGAGCGTCGAGGCGCGGGGGGCCGAGTTCGTCGAGGTCGACGTCGCCGGCCTGCAGGACGGCCAGATGACGCGCGTCGACGTCGCGGGCAGGCGCGTCCTCGTCGCACGGGTCGACGGCGAGTACCACGCGATCGACTCGGAGTGCACGCACGAGCGGGCGTTCCTCGACGAGGGAGCCCTCATGGGCAACGTCGTCTACTGCCCGCTGCACTACAGCGCCTTCGACGTCCGCACCGGCGACGTCCTCGGCCCGCCCGCGGACCGGTCGACGGCACGGTACGCCGTGCGCGTCGTCGACGGCCGGGTGATGGTGTCGACGCGGGCCTCCGCGGCCGGTGCGGACGAGGCGGACGGCGGGGGCGAGAGCGCGGCCGGCGGTGACGCCGGCGGCGGTGCCGTCCGCACCATGCCGGCGGCGCACCCGCGCACGCTGCACGCGCGCGTCGTCGACGCGGTCGACGCGCTGCCCTGGCTGGAGCGGCTCGCCGCCGCGACGATGCGCGCCGTCGCGCCCTGGCGCAAGCGGCTCGCACCCACGGGCCTGCTCGACCTGTTGCACGGCAAGCCGCTCGGCCACGCGTTGCACCCGGCGCTCTCGGACCTGCCGATCGGCCTGTGGGCCGGCTCGATGCTGCTCTACTTCGTCGGCTGGGGCGGCCCTGCCGCGTTGCTGAGCGCGTGCGGGATCGCCGCTGCGCTCGCGGCCGCCCTCACGGGCGGCGCCGACTGGACGGTGACGGACGGGCACGAGCGGCGCGTCGGCCTGCTGCACGGCATGGTCATGGTCGTGGCGCTGCTCGTGCAGTGCGGCTCGTTCGCCGCGTTCCTCACCGGCCAGACGGTGCTCGCCGTCGTCCTGTCCGTCGTCAGCCTCGCCGTCACGTTGGGGGCGGCGTACCTCGGCGGCCACCTCGTCCTCGGCAGGGGCGCCATGGTCGACCACGCCGTGCGCCCGGACGCGGCACGGGTCTGGCGGCGGGCGCTGCCCGAGAGCGAGCTCGCGGAGGGCGCGACGGTGCCCGCGGACGTCGACGGCCGCAAGGTCCTGCTGCACCGTTCCGGCGACCTGATCTCGGCGATGGAGGCCGCGTGCAGCCACGCGGGCGCACCGCTGGCGCTCGGTGGGATCTGCGACGGTGTCGTCACCTGCCCGTGGCACGACTCGCGCTTCCGGCTGCGCGACGGCGCGGTGCTGCGCGGCCCCGCGACGTTCCCGCAGCCCACGCTCGACGTCCGGGTGAGCGAGGGCTGGATCGAGGTACGCCCGTCCGCGCCGCCGAACCGCGAGAGGGAGTGACCCACGGCGTGGGACGGCTCGCGCGGGTCAACGGCATCCGGATGTACTACGAGACCGCGGGCGACGGGCCGTTGCTCGTGCTCCTGCACGGCTGGCCGCAGACGTCGTACTGCTGGCGGGCGCTGGTGCCGCCGCTCGCCCGGCACTTCACCGTCGTGACGCCGGACCTGCGCGGCTACGGGCACTCGGACAAGCCGCCGCACGGCTACGACAAGCGCACGATGGCCGCGGACGTCCGCGCACTCGTGGAGCACCTCGGTCACGACCGTGTCCGCATCGTGGGACACGACCGCGGCGCACGCGTGGGCCACCGGTTCGGGCTCGACCACCCGGACCTGCTCGATGGCCTCGCGGTCCTCGACGTCATGCCGACGCGCGCGATGGTCCACGGGCTGGACGCCTCACGGACGAACAGCTTCTGGCACTGGTTCTTCCACGCGCAGCCGGATCTGCCGGAACTGCTCATCGGGCCGCAGGTCCGTGCCTATCTCACGTACTTCTTCGAACGGTGGTCGTACCGGCGGGACGCGTTCGACCCGGCGACCGTCGACGTCTACGTCGAGGCGTTCTCGCGACCCGGTGCGCTCCGCGCCGGCTTCGACGACTACCGCGCGACGCCCGCGGACGTGGCGCTCGACGACGAGGACGCGGCGGCCGGACGCGTCGTCACGGCACCGGTGCTGGCCCTGTGGGGCGGCGACGGCGGCCTGCTGGACAGGGAGTCACCCGTCGTGGAGACCTGGTCGGAGTACGCGACGCACGTGACCGGCTGGGCCATCGACGGGTGCGGGCACTTCCTCCCCGAGGAGCGAC
>DASUWX010000165.1:0-5808 GCA_036378185.1 Streptosporangiales bacterium
CGAGCACGAGAAGCGGCTGCTCGAGGTCTATCGGATCTAGGCGGGGCCGGGAGCGCAAGCCTGAGATCATGCGGGCATGCCGCTTCAGCCGTCCGCCTCCTACAGCTTCACGATGCGCCTGCACCTGCCCCAGCACGGCGACGCGTTCGCGCGCGTGGCCGACGCGATCGCGGCGTCGGGCGCGCTGCTCGGGGCGATCGACCTCGTGCGCGTGGAGCGCGACACAGTCGTGCGCGACGTCACGGTCGCGTGCGGGAACTCCGAGCACGCGGAGGCGGTCGTCCGCACGGTGCGCGACCTCGACGGCGTGCAGGTGGACAGCGTCTCCGACCGCACGTTCCTCATGCACAAGGGCGGCAAGATCGAGGTCAACGCCAAGCTGCCGCTCAAGACCCGCGACGACCTCTCGATGGCCTACACGCCCGGCGTCGGCCGGGTCTCGATGGCCATCTACGACGACCCCCGCAAGGGGTGGGCGCTGACGATTCGCGGCAACACCGTCGCGGTGGTGTCCGACGGCACGGCGGTCCTCGGGCTCGGCGACATCGGGCCGGTGGCGGCGATGCCGGTGATGGAGGGCAAGGCGCTGTTGTTCAAGGAGTTCGCCGGCGTCGACGCGTTCCCGCTGTGCATCGACACCAAGGACGTCGACGAGATCGTGGCGTTCGTCAAGGCGGCGGCGCCCACGTTCGGCGGCATCAACCTCGAGGACATCTCGGCGCCGCGCTGCTTCGAGATCGAGCGGCGGCTGCGTGCCGAGCTCGACATCCCGGTCTTCCACGACGACCAGCACGGCACGGCGATCGTGGTGCTGGCGGCGCTGCTGAACGCACTGCGGATCGTCGGCAAGCGCGCCGAGGACGTCAAGGTCGTGGTCGTCGGCGCCGGGGCGGCGGGGGTCGCCTGCACGGACATCCTGCTCGCGCAGGGAGTCGGCGACGTGGTCGTCTGCAACCGCCACGGCGCGCTGTGCGCCGACGACGACGCGCTCAACCCGTCGCAGGCCGCGCTCGCCGCCCGCACGAACCGCGAGCTGCGGCGGGGGATGGCGAACGACGTGCTCGCCGGCGCCGACGTGCTGCTCGGCCTGTCCGGCCCCGGGGCCGTGAGCGCCGACGCGGTGCGCACGATGGCGAGCGACGCGATCGTGTTCGCGATGGCGAACCCGGTGCCCGAGGTGCAGCCGGAGGAGGTCCGCGGCGACGTGGCGATCATGGCGACCGGCCGCAGCGACTACCCGAACCAGATCAACAACGTGCTCGCGTTCCCCGGCATCTTCCGCGGTGCCATGGCCGCGCGGGCCAAGGCGATCACCCCGGCGATGAAGCTCGCCGCCGCCGACGCCCTCGCCGGCCTGGTGGACAAGGACCTGAGCCCGACCTACATCATCCCGAGCGCGTTCGACGACCGTGTGGTGCCGGCGGTGGCGCGTGCCGTCGCCGCGGCAGCGGACGCGTAGCGGGGGCGGCACGCGCCCGGCACGCGTCCCGGACCCGTGTGAGGGGCACCCTCACACCCACTTCCCGTGGCGAGTCCGACCTTCTCATCGTGGGCAGACCATGTGAAGGTCGGACTCACCATGGGAAGTTTCCTTTTGATCACGTGAACGTGATCGACGCCTCCCGGCCGTCCCGCCCGGCAGGATGACGCCGGAACGCATGCTGTCTTCGGCCCTGCCCTCCTTGTATCAGTAGGGTCGGACCATGTTCGCCGTCACCGCCGCCCGATTCGACACCGACGATCCGCTGACCGGGCTCGAGCTCGGCCAGCGGCCCGAGCCCAAGGACCGGCCCGGCTGGGTCACGGTCGACGTGCGGGCGGCGTCGCTCAACCAGCACGACATCTGGTCACTGCGCGGCGTCGGGCTCGGCGAGCAGGAGCTGCCGCGGATCCTCGGGTGCGACGCCGCCGGCGTCGATCCCGACGGCAACGAGGTCGTCGTGCACTCCGTGGTCGCGAGCGAGGACTGGCTGGGCGACGAGACGCTCGACCCCAAGCGGTCCCTGCTCTCCGAGCGGTACGACGGCACGCTCGCCGAGCGGGTGTCCGTGCCGCGGCGGAACCTGCTGCCGAAGCCGCAGGGGCTGAGCTTCGCCGAGGCCGCGTGTCTGCCCACCGCCTGGCTCACGGCGTACCGGATGCTGTTCACCAACTCCGGCCTGCAGCCGGGCGGCAGCGTGCTGGTACAGGGCGCCGGCGGCGGCGTCGCGACCGCACTGGTCGTGCTCGCCCGCGCCGCGGGCCTCCGCGTCTACGTCACCAGCCGCGACGAGGGCAGACGGGACCGCGCGGTCGCCCTGGGCGCACACCAGGCGTTCGAGCCGGGCGCACGGCTGCCGGAGCGGGTCGACGCCGTGATGGAGACCGTGGGCAAGGCCACCTGGGGTCACTCGGTGCGCTGCCTGCGCCCCGGCGGGCGCGTCGTCGTGGCCGGCGCGACGTCCGGGCCGGACCCGTCCGCGGAGCTGCAGCGGGTCTTCTACACCCAGCTCTCCGTCGTGGGCTCGACGATGGGCAGCCGGGCGGAGCTGCAGCGGCTGCTGTCGTTCCTCGACGTCACCGGCGCACGCCCGGTCGTCGACCGCGTCCTGCCGCTCGGAGAGGCGCGCGAGGGCTTCGAGACGATGCTCGCCGGCGCACAGTTCGGCAAGATCGTCTTCGCCGTCGACTGACGGCTGGGGACCCCTCATGTGGCGCTGACCACGACCGGGGACCCCTGTCGTCGCCATCACGACGACAGGGGTCCCCAGCGGTCAGCGGAACAGGTTGCGGACCTGGCTCAGCGCCGACTCGATCGTCGAGTTCGCCTGGCGCAGCGCGGCCTCGTCGGCCTGCGAGCGCACCGCGCGGCGTACCTCGTCGCGGAGCAGCTCGGTGTTGCGCACCAGCTCCTTCACCAGCCGCTTGGCGGCCTTGCCCTCGCCGCCCCGGCCGTGTTCCCACTCGACCTTCCAGGCCTTGGAGCTCTCCTTCAAGGCCCGGCTCGCCTCGCGCATGGCGTCCTTGGTCTCGGCCCAGCCGGGGATGTCGGCGATCTCGTCCCACGGATGAGGGTCGTCGTGCCGCCGCTCGCGCTCGGCGTCGCGCACCTCGCGGGTGGCCGCCTTCAGCTCCTCGCGGAGGTTGCGCACCGAGGTGCGGACGTCCTCGCGCACCTCCTTGGCCAGGTCGCGGACCGACCGGTCGATGTCCTGCTCCAGCGCCGCGAGCTCGTCGCCGCGCCCGGCCAGCTCCGCGCGCCCCGCGTCGGTGAGCCGGTACACCTTCTTGCCCTCGAGGACCTCGTGGCTGACCAGGCCCTCCTCCTCGAGCCGGTTCAGCCGCGGGTAGATCGTCCCCGCCGACGGCGCGTAGACGCCCATGAACCGGTCCTCGAGCAGCCGGATCATGTCGTAGCCGTGCCGCGGTTCCTCGTCGAGGAGCTTGAGCAGGTACAGCCGCAACCGTCCGTGCCCGAAGACGGATGCCATTACCTGTCGTCCTCTCCCGTGGTGGCACGGGCGGAGACCCTGCGGGGGAGCAGGTGCACGGCGCCGGAGACCGTCCGCACCTCGATCCGGCCGCTCGCGTCGCCGATGCTGCCGTGCAGCGCGCGCTTGCCGGGCTTGTGGTCGCGGGCCAGCCCGTCGAACCCGGAGGTCATGCTGCCGGACGTCGACACGCAGTCGACCTTCGCGCCGGTCGACTGGGCCAGCCGGACCGTGACGTCCCCGGAGACGCTGGACAGCTCGACGCGCCCGTCCGGCTGGAGGTCGAGGTCGGCGGTGAGGTCGCCGGAGACGGTGCGGCCCTGGATCCGGTCGCTGGTCGCCTGCACGACGGTGAGGTCACCGCTGACCGTGACGAACTGGAGCCGGCCGTCGAGCACCTGCGCCTCGAGGTCGCCGGAGACCGTGTGCGCGTCGACGCTGCCGCTCAGGCTGTCGAGGGTGACGTCGCCCGAGACGCTCTTCACCTTCGTGTCGCCGTCGATGCCGGCGACGACCGCGGACGCGGAGACCACGTTGAGCCGAACCGGGCACTGCCGCGGGATCGCGATCGACACGACCGCTCGCCGCTTGTGCCCGAACCAGGAGAACCGTTTCGCCCACTCCTGGGTCTCGCTCGTCCAGCCGTTCTGCAGCAGGTCGCGCAGCGCGTTGCCCAGGCCCTGCATCGTCTCCTTCGCCGTGGTGCTGTCGAAGTCGAAGACGGAGCCGAGGTCCTCGTAGCCGACGGTGAGCGCGCCGTCGACGTCGGTGACGACGATCGGTGCGCCCTCGATCTCGTGCAGCTCCACCCGCGGCGGGCCGTCGGTCGCGACGACGTCGACGTGCCCCGCCACGAGCTTCACGTCGAGCCTGTTCACCTGGTCGAGCGTGAGGGTCTCCGGACCCTCGAGCGTCCAGCGTTCCACCGCTTCCTCCGTCTGTTCGGACGAGATATATCGTGTTACCAGAAGGTACCCACGGACGCGGGGTAGAGTCAAGATATATCGCGTGTCGCGCCGAGGGAGGGAGTACGGGATGACCGGGACGGGGACCGTCGGCCGAGCGCCGCTCGAGCTGGGGGAGGCGTTCATCCAGGATCCGTACGCGGTCTACGCGGCGCTGCGGGACGAGGGCGCGGTGCACCGGGTACTGATGCCCTCGGGGCTGCGCGCGTGGCTCGTCCCGCGGTACGCGGAGGCCAGGGGGCTGCTGGCCGACCCGCGGTTGCGGAAGGGACGCGACGGGATGCAGGCGGCGTTCGCCCGGCAGTACGGGCCGCCGCAGGACGGCGCGGAGTTCCAGCTCGGCGGTCACATGCTGGAGACCGACCCGCCGGACCACACGCGACTGCGCAAGCTGGTGAACAAGGCGTTCACCGCGCGCCGGATCGAGGCGCTGCGGCCGCGGGTCGAGCAGATCGTCGCGAGCCGTCTCGACGGGCTCGCCGGCGCGGCCGAGGCGGGCACGGTCGACCTGATCGACCGCTACGCGTTCCCCATTCCCGTCACCGTCATCTGCGAACTGCTCGGCGTCCCCTTCGAGGACCGGGATGACTTCCGCCGCTGGTCGGCCAAGATACTCTCAGTCGACATGGACGACGGCGAGGCCGCCAGGGCGATGGCGGCCTACCTCACCGGCCTGGTGGAGGCCAAGCGGTCGGAGCCCAGCGACGACATGCTCTGTGCGCTGATCCGCGCGAGCGACGACGAGGACCGGCTGAGCGGGCGCGAGCTCGTGTCGATGGCGTTCCTGCTGCTCATCGCCGGGCACGAGACGACGGTGAACCTGATCGGGAACGGCGTGCTGGCGCTGCTGCGGCACCCGGACCAGCTCGCCGCGCTGCGGGCGGACCCCGGCCTGCTGCCCGGGGCGATCGAGGAGTTCCTGCGCTTCGAGGGCCCGGTCAACCTGGCCACGTTCAGGTACACGGCCGAGCCGGTGGAGGTCGGCGGCGTGACCATCCCCGCGGGCGAGTTCGTGCTGGTCGCTCTCAACGGGGCGGACCACGACCCGGCCAGGTTCGCCGAACCCGACACCCTGGACATCACCCGGCCCGTCGGAGGTCACCTGGCGTTCGGACACGGCATCCACTACTGCCTGGGCGCGCCGTTGGCGCGGCTGGAGGGCGCGATCGCGATCGGCGGCCTGCTCGACCGGTTCCCGGGGCTGCGCCTCGCCGACGCCGATGCGGACCCGGCGCAGCCGCGGTGGCGCAACAGCACGCTGATCCGCGGCCTGACCGAGCTGCCCGTGGTCCTGGGCCGCCCGGCTTCCGACGACCGCTCCTGACCGTGCCGGTCCCTCCCAACCGTGACGTGGGTACGTTGCACGCGCTATA
>DASUWX010000166.1:0-11564 GCA_036378185.1 Streptosporangiales bacterium
GGCGGTGACGTGCGGCGGCAGCGACAGCGTCGTGGCCGGGTCGACGACCGCGAGCAGCGGGCGCAGCCGGGGGTGGCTGATCCCCGACTTCACGCGCAGCCCGACGATGTCCATGATCGACACCGCCGTCGACTCCGAGCCGGTTCCTGCCGTGGTGGGCACCGCGACCAGCGGCCGCAGCGGGTTGCTCGGGGCACGGCCGCCCCCGATCGGCTTGTTCACGTAGTCCATCAGCTCACCGTCGTTGGAGGTGAGCAGGTTCATCGTCTTGGCGGTGTCGATCGACGACCCGCCGCCGACCGCGACGAAGCCGTCCCATTCGCCGGTGCGCGCGAACCCGACCGCGGCGGCGAAGCTCTCGTCGGTCGGCTCGCAACGCACCCCGTCGTACGTCGTGGCGGCCAGTCCCGCTGCCTCGAGCGAATCCGCCACCCGTGCCGGAATCCCTGTCGCCGCAACACCTTCGTCGGTCACCACCAGCACACGCCGCATGCCGAGCTGAGCGCAGTCGTAGCCGATCTCGCCGATCGCGCCGACGCCGAACTTCACGGGCGGCGCACCCCAGGTGAAGACGGTCTCCGTCACGTACTCGGTCGCCATGGGACTCCCTCTCTACCCGGGCCACAGGGTGAACGCGCGCCCCGGCACGTCCACGCGGAACCTCTCCACCGTCCCGCGGTCGGCGACGGTGACGTGCACCGTGCAGCCGTCCGGGCCGCCGAACGCGACGTTGGTGCAGTCGCTGCCCGTGAGCAACCGCACCTCCCTGTCGACGGCACCGTCCGGCGTGACGCGGACGACCGTGCCCTTCCCCCACCGCGCGATCCACAGGTTGCCCTCGACGTCGCAGCGCATCCCGTCCAGCCC
The DNA here is from genome assembly GCA_036378185.1 of Streptosporangiales bacterium. Taxonomy (GTDB): domain Bacteria; phylum Actinomycetota; class Actinomycetes; order Streptosporangiales; family WHST01; genus WHST01. Next base: position 868 of record DASUWX010000166.1, read on the forward strand.
GAAGTCGGGGAACGAGACCAGCAGCCGCTTGCCCGAGACCGATCCGTCGTCGTGCAGGTCGTAGCACCACACGGTCCGCTGCACCGACTCGTTCACGTACAGCCGCCGGCCGTCGGGCGACACCTCGATCCCGTTGGTCGTGCCCATGCCGGTCTCGAGCAGCGTGGTCGAGCCGTCCTGGTCGACCCGCCAGAGCTGGCGCAGTCGTGCGCCCAGTCGGGGTCGCTCGCGTAGACGCGCCGGTCCGGGCCGATCGCGATGTCGTTCGGCTGGTGCATGCGGGGCTCGGCCGCGACGACGGTGACCGACCGGTCGTCGACGCCAAGACGCAGGACCCGGTGCGCCGTGTAGTCGGCGACCAGCAGCGTACCGTCGGCGTCGAGCACGATCCCGTTGCCGACGCTGCCCTCGGGCAGCTCGACGAACACGTCCGCGGTGCCGTCGGGCAGCACCCGGCCGATCGTTCCCTCGCGCCCGTAGTTCACGGCGTACAGGACGCCGTCCGCGTTACAGCAGGGACCCTCGATGCCACCGGTGAACCCGGCCGCGAACTCGGCGCTCACGAACACGGTCCGACGGTATCAACGCGTCCGGCGCCCACTCGACCCCTGAGCGGCGGTCGCCGCGACGGTGGTCGGATCCGCGAAGACGTGCTCGAGCGCGAGTGTCACCGCACCGAGCAGCGCCGCCTGGTCGGTCAGCGGCGACGCCTCCAGGCGGCCACCCGGCCACCCCAGCGAACGCACCCGTGCCGCGACCTCGGCCCGGGCGGCGTCCATCAGCCACGGTTGCAGGTGCAGCACGTAGCCGCCGACGGTCACTGTGTCGGGGTCGAGCAGGTTGACGAGGATCGCCACGGCCCGGCCCAGCCACCGGCCGAGCCGTTCCACGGCTTCCCGGGCAGTGGCGTCGCCGGCCCGGATGCGCGCCGCGACCTCCTGCGCGTACCTCGCGTAGTCGACGCACTCGTCGGCGCCGGCCTGGTCACCCAGGTCGCGCGCGAACGCGGGGAAGCCGATGATCGCGTTGAGGCAACCGGCGCCACCGCACGTGCACACCGGTCCGCGCGGATCCATGGGGATGTGCCCGAAGGCGCCGGCATACCCGTGCGCGCCGGTGAACAGCGCCCCACCGGTCGTCGCGCCGACACCGGCGCCGGCGCCGACCTCCAGGTGCACGAGCTGGTGCGAGCCGCGGAACTCGCCGAGCCGGCTCGTCGCGAGGGCCGCGAGCCGCGCCGCGCTGTCGAGACCGAGGACACCGCAACGCTCGCCGAGCGCGTCCGCGAGCAGGTCACGGATCGGCACGCCGTTCCAGCTCGCCCAGTGCGCGCCGACGGCCGTGCCGTCGTGGGCGTCCACGAGCGCGGGCAGCGCGACGCCGCAGCCGACCGCGTCCGCGCGCCCGGAACGGTCCAGGGCCTCGTCGACGAGCGCGGCGGCCATCCGCACCGCGGCCCGGGGGCTCGGGTCGACCGACAGGGGGCGCCTGCCGCTCGCGAGCTCGGTGCCGGCGAAGTCGCGGACCAGCACGCCGACGTGGTCGACGCGTATCTCGACGCCGACGGCGGTGAGCCCCCTGCCGTGGAGGCGCAGCATGGAGGCCGGCCTGCCCCGCCCCCGCACCTGGACCGGACCGGTCTCCTCGAGCAGGCCCCGGCGGAGCAGGTCGGCCACGATCTTCGTCACCGCCGGCGTCGTGAGCCGGGTGGCGGCTCCGATCTGCGCCCGTGAGCAGCTGCCGTGGTCGCGCACGTACCGCAGGACCAGTCCGAGGTTGTGCGCGCGCATCGCGGTCTGGTCCACGGGACGGCGCGTGCCGGCGGGCACGGCGTCACCGTGTCGCGCATCCATGCGCCCACCTCCCGGTTGACAGCGGCGCGGCCGAGGGCCAAGCTATAGCAGATTAACGCTACGGCGTTAAATAATACGAATGCCGCGCGAAGGGTGCGCCCATGTCCTCGTCCCGACCCCTCACCCGCCGCTCGGTGCTGGCCGGACTCGGCGGCACCGCGCTGGCCGCCGGGCTCGCCGCGTGCGGTCGCGGTGGCTCGGGCGGCACGACGGGTTCGCTGCAGTTCCTGCTGCTCGGCCCGACGCCCGCACTGCTCACCCTGTTCAAGGACAAGCTCATCCCCGCGTTCCGGAAGCAGGAGGGCATCGAGGTCCAGTTGCAGACGTCGGACTGGGGCTCCGGCTTCCAGAAGGTCCTCACCGCCGCCGCGAGCCACGCGCTGCCCGACGTGCTGACCGTGGGCGGCATCTGGACCGCCCCGTTGGTGTCGAAGGGCGCGCTCGGCCGGCTGGACGAGCACCTGAAGTCGTGGTCCGCGCGCACGAGCTACTACCCCGGTTACCTGAAGGACTGCCAGTACAAGGGACACACCTACGCCCTGCCCGTCTACGCCGACGTCCGCACCGTGGCGTACCGCGCGGACCTGTTCGAGCGGGCCGGGCTCGATCCCGACAAGCCGCCGACGACTTGGGACGAGTACCGCGCGTACGCCGAGAAGCTGGTGCGCAAGAAGGGCGGGCGCATCGTCACCGAGGGGGCGGACTGGTTCATCGACACGAGCATCGGCCTGCAGCAGTCGTTCGCCCAGCTGATGCTGCAGGCCGGTGGGACGTACTACAAGCCGGACGGCAAGGCCAACTTCGCCTCGGCCGAGGGACTGCGCGCTCTGGAGTATCTGGTGTCGTTCTTCGCGGACGGGCTGTCGTCCGTCGACGTCGTCAACAAGCCGACGAGCCCGGCGCCCCTGGTCGCGGGCAGCGCCGCCATGGCGTTCACCAACATGAGCGTCTTGGCCAACGCCAAGGCGAACGACGCGGAGGTCCTGCCGAAGATCAAGGCAGGGCCGCCGCTCGCGACGCGCGCCGGCGCGAAGCCGGTGACCTCCGCGTGGGTCAACAAGTTCGCGATGTCGGCGACGACGAAGAACCCCGAGGGCGCCTGGAAGTGGCTCGCGTTCGTGAGCGAGAAGGCCAACCTCGGCACACTCGACGCGGAGTACGGGTTCATCCCCCCGCGCAAGGACCTGGCGCACGCCGCGTTCCTGCACGACGTCGACACCGACTTCATCACCGCGTCCGAACACGTGGTGCCGCAGCCGCCGAACCCGCAGATGCTGGAGATCGCGCAGGTCATCAACACCCAACTCCAGCGCGCCGTGCGGCGCCAGGCGAAGCCGGCGGACGTGCTGGAGACGATCGACACGAAAGTGGACGCGCTCACCGGTGCATGACAGGAGGGGCGACCGCAGGGACGCGCGCGTCCGCACCCCGCTCGACCGCACGCGCGCACGTGCCGGCGCCGCGCTGCTCTCGCCCGCGGCCACCGTGCTCACGCTGACGACGCTGCTGCCGCTGCTGGTGGCGTTCGGCCTCAGCTTCTTCCGGTACGACATGCTGTCCGCACCGGCGTTCGTCGGCGTCCGCAACTACACGAGCACGTTCGCCGACGGTTCGTTCTGGGCCGCGATCGGCCACACCCTGTACTTCGCCGGGGTCCAGGTGCCGGTGGGCGCCGTGCTGGCGCTCGCCGCGGCATTGCTGCTGAACCAGCGGATCGCCGGTCGCGACGTCTACCGCACGCTCGTCTACCTGCCGCAGGCGGCGTCGTACGTGGTGGTCGCGCTGATCTGGAGCTTCCTCTACGACCCGCAGGTGGGCCCGGTCGACGCACTGCTGCGGGCCGCGGGAGGTCCCTCGCTGCCCTGGCTCACCTCCACCCACCTCGCCATGCCCGCGCTGATCCTGATGAGCGTGTGGCGCAACCTCGGCTACTTCATGGTGATCTTCCTCGCCGGCCTGCAGGGCATCCCGCGCGAGCTGTACGAGGCCGCCGCCGTCGACGGCGCGTCGGCGGTCGCGCGGTTCCGGCACGTGACGTTGCCGCTGCTGCGACCGGTCACCGGATTCGTGCTCATCACCTGGTTCCTCGGCGCGCTGCAGATGTTCGTGCAGGCGTACGTCATGACCGGCGGCGGCCCCGTCGACGCCACCACGACCGTCGTCTACCGGATCTACGACGACGCGTTCAAGTTCCTCCAGGTCGGCCGCGCCTCGGCCGTCGCCGTCGTCTTGTTCGTCGTCGTGGCAGTCGTCAGCCTGCTCACCCGACGGGTCACCCGGCGGGCACGGGGGTTCGCCGGATGAGGACCCGCGGGATCACGCGCGTGCTCTCCTCGGCCGCGCTGCAGGCGGCGGCACTGGCACTCGCCGCCGTCTACGTCATGCCGATGCTCTACGTCCTCGTCACGGCCCTGCAGCCCGACGGGCACGCCATCGGCGACCTGTGGCCGCACGGCTTCCACTGGCAGAACTTCACGGATGCGTGGCGCAGCGCCGCCGTCGCGACCACGCTCGTCAACAGCGCCGTGGTCACGATCTGCTCGACCGCGATCCAGGTCGGCCTGGCGTGCATGGCCGGCTATGCGCTGGCCCGCCTGCCGTTCCGCGGTCGCGACGCGTTCTTCCTGCTGCTGATCGCGATGCTGGTGATCCCGCCGGAGGTCACGCTCGTGCCCCTGTTCGTCCTCGCCGACCACGTCCCGCTCGCGGGTGGCAACGACCTCGCGGGCCAGGGCGGTACCGGGCTGCTGAACACGTTCCCCGGCCTGATGATCCCGCACCTGACGAGTGCGCTGTCGATCTTCCTGATGCGGCAGTTCTACGTCTCGATGCCCGAGGCGCTCGCGGACGCCGCTCGCATCGACGGGGCGTCGGAATGGACCATCCTGTGGCGGATCTACACGCCGCTCGCCTGGCCGGCTGTCGTCACCGTCGCCGTGTTCGCGTTCCAGGGGGCGTGGAACGACTTCCTCTGGCCGCTCGTGGCGACCCGCACCAACGACATGCAGACGGCACAGCTGGGCCTGACGGTGTTCTTCCAGGCCAACTCGACGCAGTGGTCGCTGCTGTGCGCGGCCGTCATCCTCATCAGCATCCCCGTGCTCGTGCTGTTCCTGGTCGGGCAGCGCAGGTTCCAGGAGGGCGTCATGGTCGGAGCCGTCAAGCAGTGAGCACCGGCTCCTCCCCGGGCCGCAGGCCCGACATCGTGCTGATCCTCGTCGACGACCTCGGCTGGGCCGACCTCGGCTGCTACGGCTCCACGTTCTACGAGACGCCGCACCTCGACGCCCTCGCCCGCCAGGGCATGCTGTTCACCGACGCCTACGCAGCCGCGCCCGTGTGCTCGCCGACCCGGGCCAGCCTGATGAGCGGCAAGTATCCGGCCCGCGTCGGCGTCACCCAGTACATCGGCGGTCACGCGGTGGGCCGGCTCGCCGACGTCCCGTACCGGCGGGAGCTGCCGACCAACGAGTACTCGCTCGCGCGGGCGCTGCGCGACGGCGGCTACCGCACCTGGCACGTCGGCAAGTGGCATCTCGGTGCCAGGTCGACCTGGCCGGACCGGCACGGCTTCGACGTCAACGTCGGCGGCTGCGAACGCGGGCACCCGCCGAGCTACTGGAGTCCGTACGGGCTGCCCACCCTGCCGGACGGGCCGGACGGCGAGTACCTCACCGACCGGCTGACCGACGAGGCGATCCGGCTGGTGGAGAACGCCGGGGAGCAGCCGTTCTTCCTCAACCTGTGGCACTACGCGGTGCACACCCCGATCCAGGCGCCGGAGGACCTGGCCGCCAAGTACCGCGCGAAGGCGCGGGAGCGCGGCCTCGACGCGGTCGACCCGTTCGAGGTCGGCGAGCCGATGCCGACCTGGCACCAGCGGCACCAGCGGGTCACCCGCCGCATCGTCCAGTCCGACCCCGTCTACGCCGCCATGGTGGAGAACCTGGACAGCAACGTCGGCAGGTTGCTGGACGCGCTCGAGCGCACCGGGCGGGCCGAGGACACGATCGTCGTCTTCACCTCCGACAACGGCGGCCTCTCGACCGCCGAGGGATCGCCCACGTGCAACCGCCCGCTCGCCGAGGGCAAGGGCTGGATGTACGACGGCGGAGTGCGGGAACCGCTGCTGGTCCGGTGGCCGGGCGTCGTCGCACCGGGCTCGCGCTGCGCGGTGCCCGTCACGACACCGGACCTCTACCCGACGCTGTTGCAGGCGGCCGGGCTGCCGTCGCTGCCCCGCCAGCACGTGGACGGGGTGAGCCTGGTGCCCGCCCTGCGCGGCCAGGCGCTCGACCGCGGTCCGCTCTTCTGGCACTACCCGCACTACCCGAACCAGGGCGGGCGGCCGGGCGCCGCCGTCCGCGCCGGCGGCTACAAGCTGATCCGGTTCTTCGAGGACGGCCGGCACGAGCTCTACCACATCGACCGCGACGTCGCCGAGGACGACGACCTCGCGGCGGCCGAGCCGGACCGGACGGCCCGGCTCGCGGGGATGCTCGACGCGTGGCTCGCCTCCGTCGGCGCGCGGCTGCCCGAGCCCAACCCGTACGAGGCCTTCCCCGACCTACCCGGCTGAAGGACTGCGACCAGATGTAGTACATGTGCTATCTTCTCTCGCAGCTGTCGTACGGGAGGAGCGTCGCGTGGTCGTGATGGAGGAGTCCCCGACGCCGGCACGGGTCGCCGGCGACGGCGATCCGGTGCTCGACGTCCGGGACCTGCGGATGCGGTACGGAGCCACCGACGTGCTCGTCGGGGTGACGTTCGCGGCCCGGCGTGGCGAGGTGCTGGCACTGCTCGGCCCGAACGGCGCCGGCAAGACGACGACGATCGAGATCCTCGAGGGCTTCCGCATGCGCTCCGCCGGCGACGTCTCGGTGCTCGGGGTCGACCCGGCGCACGGCGGCGAGCAGTGGCGCGCGCGGCTCGGCGTCGTCCTCCAGTCCTGGCGCGACCACGGCAGGTGGCGGGTGCGTGAGCTGCTCGCGCACCTCGGTTCGTACTACGCGCCGTACGGCACCGGGCGGGTCACGCGGCCCTGGGACGTCGACGAGCTGATCGACGCCGTCGGCCTCTCCGCGCACGCGACGAAGCGCACGGCCCAGCTCTCCGGCGGGCAACGCCGCCGGCTGGACGTCGCGATCGGCATCGTCGGCCGCCCGGAGCTGCTGTTCCTGGACGAGCCCACGGCGGGCTTCGACCCGGAGGCGCGGCGCGAGTTCCACGACCTCGTGCACCGGCTGTCCGACCTCGACGAGACGACCATCCTGCTCACGACGCACGACCTCGACGAGGCGGAGAAGCTCGCCGACCGGATCCTCGTCCTGGCCGGCGGCCGGATCATCGCCGACGGGTCCGCCGACCAGCTGTCCAGGCTGATGTCCACGGAGGCCGAGGTGCGGTGGAGCCGCGACGGGCAGCGGTTCGTGCACTCGACGGCCGACGCGACCCGCTACGTGCGCGAGCTGTTCCAGCAGTACGGCGACTCCATCGCCGACCTCGAGGTGCGCAGGGCCAGCCTCGAGGACACCTACGTGGCCCTCGTGCGCGAGTTCGAGGCGGGGCGTCACGACGCCGCCGTGCGCGCGTTCGAGACACAGCGGAAGGGGGACGCATGAGCATGCCGACCGCGGCCGTCCGCGCGGGGCTCACCCGGGGACGCATCGAGTTCCGCAACACGCTCACCAGCGTCCAGGAGATCTGGTCGTACATCTTCCCCGCCGTCGGCGTCCTCGTCGCGATGTTCTTCACTAGCGGCGCACACGTGCCGGGCACCACGTTCTCGCTCGGCGCGAGCATGCTGCCGAGCGTGCTCGGCATGAACATCGCGTTCGCGGGGCTGATGAACCTGTCCCAGCAGCTCGTCGTCGAGCGGGAGGACGGCACGCTGCTGCGGGCGAAGGCGATCCCCGACGGGATGATCGGCTACCTCGTCGGGAAGGTCACCCAGGTGTCGGCGATGGCGTTGCTCGCCTCCGCTCTCGTCGTGATCCCCGGGGTGTTCCTCGTGCACGGGTTGGCGCTGCACAGCGTCGGCTCCTGGCTCACCCTGGTCTGGGTCGTCGTGCTCGGCCTGCTCGCCACGATGCCGCTCGGCGCGATCATCGGCTCGCTGTTCTCCAACCCGCGCAACATGGGCCTGGTCATGCTGCCGATCATGGGACTCACGGCGACGTCGGGGATCTTCTACCCGCTGAGCCAGTTCCCGGTCTGGCTGCAGTGGATCGGGCAGGTCTTCCCGATGTACTGGCTCGGCCTCGGCATGCGTTCCGCACTGTTGCCCGGCGCGCTGGCCGCGGTCGAGATCGGCGGCTCCTGGCGACACCTCGCGACCCTGGGCGTCCTCGCCGCATGGGCGGTCGCCGGCATGGTCGTCGCGCCTGTCGTCCTGGGCCGGATGGCCCGTCGCGAGTCCGGCTCCGGTGTCGCGGCCCGTCGCGAGAGAGCGATGCGGCAGACCGTGCGATGAGCTCGAGCGGCGAGACCATCTACAACCGCATCGCGATGCTGCGCGCCGAGCGCGGTATCTCCCGCCGGCAGCTCGCGGAGGCGATCGGCGTGCACTACCAGACGATCGGGTACCTCGAACGCGGCGAGTACAGCCCGAGCCTCCACCTGGCGCTGCGGATCGCGCAGTACTTCGAGGTGCCCGTCGAGGTCGTCTTCGCCACCGAGCCGTTCCCCCGCCTCGGCAGCGACGCCGAACGCTCCGCGTGAGCCGTGCCGGTCACGGCTTCGTCGTGGACGACGCGGCCGCGCAACTCTCCGGCTGCTGCAATGCGACGACCCGATGCCGGCGCGGCACCGGCAACCGCAGCGTCGTCCGGGTGCTGAGCCACGAGCCCGCGAGCACCAGCGCCAGGCCGACGAAGCTCAGCACGCCGACGGGTTCGTGCAACAGCACGGCGCCGTAACCGAGGGCGAACGCGGGTGCGAGATAGGACACCAGGCTCGCCCGCGCCGGGCCGACGTTCTTCACCAGCCAGGTGAAGATGACGAACGCGCCCCCGGTGCCGACGACCGCCACGACGAGGATCGCTCCCCCGGACACCAGGCCGATCGAGCCCGGGACGCTGAACGCGGCGAACGGCGCGAGCATGATGCCGGCCGTCGTCAGCATCGCGGCGGTCTGTGCGAGCGAGTGCACGCCGGTCATCCTGTGTCTCGCCCACCAGGTGGCGACGGCGTAGGACAGACCCGCGCCGAGCACCATCAGGACGCCGGCCACGTCGACCCCGCCGGTGCCGTCGTAGCCGGTGACGAGCGCGACGCCGCCGAATCCCGCGAGCGTACCGATCCCGGACACCAGCGTCGGCCGGCCGGCGCGCAGCAACGGCAGGAGCAGCGCGAGCCACAGCGGCTGGCTCGACACGAGCACGCCGGCCAGGCTGGACGGGATGCGCTGCTCGGCGAAGCTGATGAGCAGGAACGGCGCCACGACCTGGGTGAGGGCGAGCACAGGCATCGCCTTCCAGTGCCCCCGCAGCGTGTGCCGATGCCGCAGTCCCAGCGGGACGACCACGGCCGCGGCGAGCGCCGCGCGCAGGAAGACGAGCATCACCGGGCTGACGTCGGTGAGGCCCAGCGCGATGAACAGGTACGACGAACCCCAGATGGCGGCGAGCAGGCCGAGCAGGCCCCAGGAGCGAGCGGTCACCCGTCCATGATCCCCACCGCCCGCCGACAGTGGTAGTGCCGAGTCGGTACAGAGGCGTTAAGCGGGACTGTCGATCGGTTCCGCCGCCGCCACGAGCGTCGGGGACTGGCCGGAACGCCGCAGCGCCTCCGCGACGAACCCGTTCGCCTTCAGCTCCTCGACGAGGCCGGCGAGGAACCGCACGGTCTCCGGGCGCCGGCTGCGGGTGGTGCCCACCGCCTGCCGGATCCGCATGAACGCGTCCTCGACGAGCCGGACGTCGCGGTGCGCGGTGACGTACGCGGCCATCGGCTGCCGGATGCCGGCGGCCACCTCGAGCCCGCGCTCGCGGAACACGTCGATGCCCTCGTCCCCGCGCACGACCGTGGCGTGCTCGACCGTGCGGGTGAGGTACAGGTCGTACGCCGAGCCGCGCTTGACGCCGATCCGGACCCCGTCGCGGTCGACGTCGCCGGCCGTCCTGACCGGAGAGTCCACGGGCACGGCGTAGACGCCCTCGATGACGACGTACGGCGGCGTGAAGGCGACCTCGGTCTCGCGCGCCGGCTCGATCGCGAGGAAGCAGACGTCCACATCCCCCGCCGCCGTCGCCTCGAACGACTTGCGCGCCGCGTCGAAGCACGCGAACCGCACGGGCACGCCCAGCCGGGCGCCGATCTCGCGCGTGAGGTCGACCGTGACGCCGGCCGGCTCCGCGGGCGTGCCCTGGGCCAGCACCGGGTTGCCGAGGTTGATCGCGGCGCGCAGCGTGCCGGTCGGCGCGAGGTCGGCGGTGATGCTGTTCGGCATGGCTCGCAGCGTACCGACGCTAGGGTCTTGCTGTGATCGACGTGCACCGGATCGGCATCCTGCGTGAGGTGTCGCGCCACGGCAGCCTGGCCGCGGCGGCGCGGTCGTTGCGGCTCACCCCGTCGGCGGTCTCGCAGCACGTCGCCGCGCTGGAGCGCTCGGTCGGCACGGCCGTCGTCGACCGCAGCACCCGCGGCGTCCGGCTCACCGCGGCCGGTGCGCTGCTCGTCGAGGCGGCCGACGCCGTCGCGGGCCAGCTCTCCGAGGCGGAACGCCGGCTCTCCCAGCTCGTCGACGGACGCGCCGGCCGGCTCGCCGTTGCGACGTTCTCCAGCGCCGGCCAGAGCCTGCTGCCGCGCGCGCTGCTCCCGATGACCGGCCGTGCCGACGTCGAC
>DASUWX010000167.1:0-3447 GCA_036378185.1 Streptosporangiales bacterium
ACGCCACCACGGGCATGGTTTACATGGCTCGGGACGATGACACCGGGCACCGACGGACGCGATGACCACCGGGCACCGGGCACCGGGCGGGGTCGGCGACGGGGTCAGGGGTGCGGCGGGTGGCTGTGGTCGGAGCAGTAGCGGTAGGTGTGGCCCCGGTACCGGAAGGTGTCGCAGACCCGCGTCGGCTCCGGCTTGGGCCGGCGCCGGGCCGGCTCGGTCACGGACGGCTGCGGCGTACGCGACGGCGTGGGGTCGGGCGCGGCGGCGTGGCTGGTACGGGTGGCCGGCGGCTCGGTGTCGACCTCGCGCAGGTTCCTGGCCACGTCCGACGGGGACGCGCTGGGCACCGGTACGGGATAGGTCCGCAGGCTCACGCCCGTCTCGGGGTCGGTGCCGGGGCTCGCCGCCGGAGGCTGGTGGTTCACGACGACCGCGGTGAGCGACGCGCCGAGCACCACGGCACCGGCGCAGGCACCGGCGAGCGACCAGCCGGCCCTCCTGGAGCCCCTGCCGGTGCGATGCCGCCCGCTCATCCGCCGACCCTCTGCCGTGCCACCCTGTTACCGTCCGCGCCGAAGCCTACGCCACGGCGAGCACGCGTCACCCCGACCTCAGGACGACTGCGGCAGCTGACAGGCAGGCGTCTTCTTGTACGTGTTGTAGGCCTTCTTGAAGGCGTTCAACGCCTTCGGCGCCTTGCGTACGGCCTTGACCCACATCAGGTGGTAGTCGTACGGGTCGATGCTGCGCTTCTGGTGCTCCTTGAGCACGTGGTCGGCCCACTCGTCACCGACCTTCATGCCCGCCGTCATCGTCGCGTCGATGACCGCGGCACGGGACTTGCAGCGGGCGAGCGCGGTGGTGTACTTGGCCGGCACGTTGCTCGGCACCTTGCCGCACGCGTCGCGCTGCCGCTGGTAGATGATGCGCGAGGCGTCCGCCGCGTTGATGTCGAGGCTCCCCCGCTTGTGCGTGACGTCCCAGATGTGGTTGGCCTGCGGCAGGGTGATCTTGCCCTTGTCGAGGTCCCACTGGGCCTTCACGTGCACGTACCAGTCCTTGTAGGACTGGTAGGCCTTGGAGACCGCGACGTCGCCCGCCTGCACCGACTCCTTGCAGTCGAGGATCGGCGCGGGCACGGGTGTGTGCGTCGGCGACGCACTCGACATGGCGACGTCTCGCGGCTGGCCGAGCGGCCCGCGGGCGAACGCCCACGCCGTGCCGCCGCCGGCGAGCACGACGATGGCACCGACCACGGCCAGTACGACGACCAGAGGGCGGGCCCGCAACCTACTCGGGGCGGAGTGGCGTCCGGCCACGGATAACCTCCCCCTGCCTGTTCGCTCCAGAGGGCCATCGGCAGACTGCCAGCTACGCACAGGTAACCGGAATCCATAGGGACGGAGCGCAACAGAATGGTCACAACCGACGCGGACGCGACCGTCCCCGGAACTCCGCGCCTCGTCCTCGCCTCCGCGTCCGCGGGCAGGCTGGGCCTACTGCGGAACGCGGGCCTCGACCCCGAGGTGGTCGTGTCCGGTGTCGACGAGTCGGCGTACCGGGCCGACTCCCCGGCCGAGCTCACCGTCGCCCTCGCGCAGGCGAAGGCGCGCGCGGTGGCCGGCCGGATGTCCGGCGGGGACACGCTCGTCGTCGGTTGCGACTCGATGTTGGCGCTCGACGGCGCCGTGCTCGGCAAACCTGCCGACGCCGCCGACGCGGTGCGCCGCTGGCAGCGGATGCGCGGGCGCAGCGGCACGCTGGTGACCGGCCACTGCGTCGTGGCGGCGGCGTCCGGCGTCGAGCACACCGCCGCGGTGCGCACCACCGTCCACTTCGGCACGCCGTCGGACGACGAGGTCGAGGCCTACGTGGCCACCGGTGAGCCGGAGCGGGTGGCGGGCGCGTTCACCATCGACGGCCTGGGCGGGCCGTTCGTCGAGGGCGTCGAGGGCGACTGGTCGAACGTGGTCGGCCTGTCGCTGCCGGCGTTCCGCTGCCTGCTCGCGGCGCACGGCGTCCGCCTGACCGACCTCTGGCGCCGGGTGCCGGCACGCCCCTGAGGACCACTCACGTGGGTACGTCGCAGGGGCTATAGCGTGGGCAACGTACCCACGTCAGCGTCGGACGCGTCCACGCCGGGCGTCGGACGTACCCACGTCAGCGGCGGTCAGGCGAACAGGGCACTGCCCCAGAAGTCGTCCTTCGCGCGCACGCCGGGCGGGACGGCGTAGACGCCGGAGCCGGTGTGCTGGAGGTACTCCATCATCGCGTCGTGACCGGCGAGCCTGGTCTGCAGCGGCACGAACTGCTTGTGCGGGTCGCGGTTGTAGGCGATGAAGAACAGTCCCGCGTCGAGCCGGCCGAGGCCGTCGGCGCCGTCGACGAACGAGTAGCCGCGGCGCAGGATCCGGATGCCGCCGTTGCTGTCCGGGTGGGCGAGCGCGACGTGCGAGGTCGGCGGCAGCGTACTCGGCCGGACGGGGTCGCGTTCGTGGCTCTCGCCCAGCGGCGCGCCGGCGGCCTTGGTGCGGCCGACGATCCTCTCCTGGTCGGACAGCGACGAACGGTCCCACGTCTCGATGTGCATCCGGATGCGCCGGGCCACGAGGTACGAGCCGCCGCGCAGCCAGGCGGGCCCCTCGCCGCCGACCCACACGTGCCGCGCCAGGGCGCGGTCGTCGTCGCCGGAGATGTTGTCTGTGCCGTCCTTGAAGCCGAACAGGTTGCGCGGCGTCTGCTGCGACGGCGTCGTCGACGACGTCTTGCCGAAGCCGAGCTGCGACCAGCGGGCGGCGACCCGGCCGAAGCCGATCCTGGCCAGGTTGCGCACCGCATGCACCGCCACCTGCGGGTCGTCGGCGCAGGCCTGGACGGCGATGTCACCGCCGCAGCGGTCCGGGTCGAGCTGGTCGCCGCGGAAGTGCGGGAGGTCGGTGAGCGCCGCCGGGCGCCGCCGCGCCAGGCCGAACCGGTCCTCGCCGTCCTTCTCGAACAGCGACGGGCCGAACCCGACGGTGAGGCTGAGCCGCGACGGAGGCAGCCCGACGGCCTCCCCGGTGTCGTCGGGCGGCGCCTCGGCGATGCGCGGCTCCGCCCCGGAGCCGACGGCCCGTCCCGCGGTCATCCGCGCGGCCGCGGCGGTCCACTGGCGGAGCAGGTCGACGAGTTCGGCGCGACTGTCCGTGGTGAGGTCGAACGCGACGAAGTGCAGGCGGTCCTGCACGGGCGTCGCGATGCCGGCCTGGTGCTCGCCGCGGAACGGGACGACACCCGCGGAGTCCGGCTCGCCACCGGTCTCGGCGGCGTGGGCGACGCCCGCGCCACCCGCGGCCCCGACGAGCAGCCCGGCGCCCGCGGCTCCGAGCAACCGCCGCCTGCTGACGGCCTCAGTCATCGCTGGAGACCCCGACGGCGCCGCTCCACACGACGAACGGGGGGTTC
>DASUWX010000168.1:0-8270 GCA_036378185.1 Streptosporangiales bacterium
CCGACCGCGATCACCCGCTTGATCCACTCCCCACCGTCACCGGTCTCGTCGATCCACTGCTGCGGCGGGTCGAACACCACGATGTCACCCCGCCGCGGCGGATGCAGGTCGTAACTGATCTTGCTCGCCAGCACATGGTCCTGGATGTCGAGCGTGTGCTCCATGGACCCGGACGGTATGTAGAACGGCTGCACGACGAACGTGCGCACGAGGAACGCGATGACGAGGGCGAGACCGGCGACGATCGGCAGCTCGCGCAGGAAGCCGCGGCGTCCCTTGCCCTTCTCGTCCTTGCCGGTCCTGGGGACGTCGTCCTTGGCAGCTGTCACACCCACGCACTGTCCTGTTCGGGCTCGATGTCCCCGACGTACTGAGCGAGCACGCGCAGCTCGGCCCGCAGCTCGTCGGCCTGCTCGGTGCGGCCGTGCCGCTCGTAGTCGGCGAGCGCGGCCCGCCGCTCCCGTACCTCCGCACGGAGGATCTCGCTGACGTCGCCGGCGCCGAGTTCCCGGCGCGGCACGTCCCGGCTCAGCCCGGGCGAACCGAGCGGACTCTCCAGGTGCTCGGGTGCGTCGACGGCCTCGGCGTTCGCGATCGCACCCAGGGCGGTGCGGATGGCGCGGACGGCAGGCCGGTCGCGGTCCCTCATCGCACGCCGCAGGTGCGCCCGCAGCTCGTCTCGTACCGACACGAAACCTGATGCTATGCCGTCAGGTGTGTACGTTTCGTAACGCCCTCGGCTGTTGCGGCCCGCTACCGCTCCGCCCGGGCCGGACGGCCGTCACGACGGGCGAGGCGCGCGACCGGCGGTCAGTCGGCGTGAGCCGGCTCCGCCGCCGCGCTGAGCACCGAACGCCGGGCCGCCCGGAGGTTGCGGACGCCCGCCATCGCCAGCGCCGCGGCCCCGCCGCCGTAGAGCGCGGTGAACACGGCCGCCGCCACCGGCCGGGGCAGCCTCGTCTCGAGCGCTCGCAACACCAGCAGCGAGGCGCCTGCCGCGGTCATCGTCCCGCAGATCACCGCCCCGCCGAGCATCCCGACGCCTAACCCGCTCTCCCGGGCGCTCTGGCGCAACTGCTCGATCGCACGGTCGAACTCCTGCCGCACGAGCACGGCGACGTCGCGTGCCAGGGCACCGGCCGCGTCACCCACGGACGGGGCTTCTCCTCGCTCGTCCTCGACTCGGTGCCGGATGTCCTCGGACATGGCTCCACCTTCCGTCACGGGAAAGGTGTCGCCTACCCAGGCCCGCCGTGATCATGGGCGGTCGGCGCGACTGATCCCGGTATGCCGGGTTCCGGCCGCGGCCCTCAGCCGCGGGCGGGCGCGTTCTGCTCGCCCTCGTGCACGAGCAGGGGGATCCGCCCGCCGCCGAGGACGGCGTCCACCTGCCTGGGCGAGAGCCGGTGGCGTACGCGGTACTCGGCGTCCTTGGTCGTGTTGCGGACGGTGAGCTCAGCGCCGGCGCCGAGTGCGTCCCGCACGCCGGTGAACGCCAGCCGGTCGCCCTGCTCGACCCGGCCGTAGTCGTCGGGGTCGGTGAACTCGAGCGCGAGGATGCCGAAGTTGGCGAGGTTCTGCCAGTGGATGCGGGCGAACGACTTCGCCAGCACGACGCGCAGGCCCAGGAACCGCGGGGCGAGTGCCGCGTGCTCCCGCGACGAACCCTGGCCGTAGTTCTCGCCACCGACGACGACGTGCCCGCCGTCGTCGGCCACCTCGTGCGCACGGCGCGGGCAGTCCTCGTCGACCTGCGTGAACGTCAGCTCGGCGAGCTTGGGGAGGTTGGACCGGAACGGCAGCCCCCGCGCGCCCGCCGGCGAGATCTCGTCGGTCGACACGTCGTCGCCGACCTTCAGCAGCACGGGCACCTCGAGGGTGTCCGGCAGCGGCTCGAAGTCGGGGATGGCGGCGATGTTGGGGCCGCGGACGAGGTCCTCCTCCGCCGCCTGCTCGG
The DNA here is from genome assembly GCA_036378185.1 of Streptosporangiales bacterium. Classification (GTDB taxonomy): domain Bacteria; phylum Actinomycetota; class Actinomycetes; order Streptosporangiales; family WHST01; genus WHST01. The sequence goes on from DASUWX010000168.1 coordinate 1,958, forward strand.
CCGGCAGCGGCGGCACCAGCATCGCGGTGTTGACCGACGCGCGCCTGGGGAGGTCGAGCCGCGGGTGGTCCATGCCCAGCTCGTCGGCAAGGTCACGGGGGTCGGTGATGACACCGGTCAGCGCGGACGCCGCCGCCGTCTCCGGCGAGCAGAGCCAGACCGAGTCCTCCTTGGTGCCCGACCGGCCAGGGAAGTTCCGCGGGAACGTCCGCAGCGAGTTCCGCCCGACCGCCGGCGCCTGGCCCACACCGATGCAGCCGAGGCATCCGGCCTGGTGGATGCGGGCGCCCGCCGAGACGAGGTCGAAGGTCGCGCCCATCCGGGTGAGGTCCTCGAGGATCTCCCGCGAGGAGGGGTTGACGTCGAAGCTCACGGCGTCGTCGGTCTGCCGGCCCTTGACCATGGCGGCCACGATCGCGAAGTCGCGCAGCCCCGGGTTGGCCGACGACCCGACGACCACCTGGCTGACCTCCTCACCGGCCACGTCGCGCACCGGCACGACGTTGCCGGGCGAGGAGGGCCTGGCGATGAGCGGCTCGACCGCGCCGAGGTCGATCTCGTCCTCGATGTCGTACGCCGCGTCGTCGTCGGCACGGATCTCGACGAAGGCGTCCGCGCGGTCCTCCGACTCGAGGAACGTGCGGACGGCGTCGTCCGCCGGGAACACGGTGGTCGTGGCGCCTAGCTCGGCGCCCATGTTCGCGATCACGTGCCGGTCCATAGCGGACAGGCTCGCGAGCCCGGGACCGTGGTACTCGATGATCCGGTTGACGCCGCCCTTGACGCCGTGCCGCCGGAGCATCTCCAGGATGACGTCCTTGGCCGACGTCCAGGGCGGCAGCTCACCGGTGAGGCGGACGCCCCAGATCTCCGGCATGCGCAGATAGAGCGGGTGCCCGGCGATCACCATCGCGACCTCGAGCCCGCCGACGCCCATGGCGAGCATGCCGAGCGAACCGGCGGCCGGCGTGTGCGAGTCCGACCCGACCATCGACTTCCCCGGGATCCCGAACCGCTGCATGTGGGTCGGGTGGGAGACCCCGTTGCCCGCCTTCGAGTACCAGATGCCGTACCTGCGGCACGCGGAACGCAGGAACAGGTGGTCCTCGGCGTTGCGTTCGTCGGCCTGCAGCAGGTTGTGGTCGACGTACTGCACGCTCACCTCGGTCTGCGCGCGGTCCAGGCGCATCGCCTCCAGCTCCTGCATCACGAGCGTGCCCGTGGCGTCCTGGGTGAGCGTCTGGTCGACGTGCAGCCCGATCTCCTCCCCCGGCGTCATGTCCCCACTGACCAGATGCGACCGGATCAGCTTCTGTGCGACGTTCTCGCCCATGGTGTCTCGGTACCCGGGGAGACGGCGCTCATTCGCCGAGGCGGCGACTACGGCGTCAGCCGGTTCGGGCCGCGGAACAGGAACGTCGCCTCGCGGATCGAGTCCAGGCCGAGCAACGCCATCAGCACGCGCCCCAGGCCCATGCCGAGACCGCCGTGCGGCGGGCAGCCGAACCTGAAGCAGTTGAGGTAGTCGCGCATCGGCTCGGTGTCCATGCCCTTCTGGGCGGCCTGCGCCAGCAGGACGTCGTGCCGGTGCTCGCGCTGCGCGCCCGTGGTGATCTCCAGGCCCCGGTACAGCAGGTCGAAGCTCAGCGTGAGGTCCGGGCGCCCGGCGGGACGCATGTGGTAAAAGGGCCGGATGCTCGCCGGGTAGTGGGTCACGAACACGAAGTCGTGGCCGGTGCGCGCCCTGCTCCGCGCCGAGAGCAGCCGTTCGCCCTCCGGGTCGAGGTCGGCGCGCTCCCCTTGCGGGTCCCAGCCCTCTCCGCGCAGCAGCTCCTGCGCGGCGGCCATGGTCAGCCGCGGGAACGGCAGTTCCGGCACCGTGATCTCGACGCCGAACACCGCTGCGATCGCGGCGCCGTGCGCCTCCGCGACCCGGGCGAGCGCGTGCGCCAGCATCCGTTCCTCGAACGCCATCACGTCCTCGACGCCGTCGATCCAGGCGAGCTCGACGTCGACGCCGGTGAACTCCGTGGCGTGCCTCGACGTGAACGACGGCTCCGCGCGGAAGACCGGGCCGACCTCGAACACCCCGTCCAGCCCGGACGCGATCGCCATCTGCTTGTAGAACTGCGGTGACTGCGCGAGGTATGCGTGCCGGCCGAAGTACTCCAGCCGGAACACCTCGGCGCCGGACTCGGAGGCGGTGCCCATTAGCTTCGGGGTGTGCAGCTCGGTGCAGCCGTGCGCGTAGGCGTACTCCCGCATCGCCTGCTCGAGCGTGGTCTGGACGGCGAACAGCAGCGGGCCCTCCGGCCGCCGCCGCAGGTCGAGGAAGCGCCAGTCCAGCCGGTGCTCGAGGCCGGTCTGCTCGTCGACCGGCAGCGGCGTCTCGGCGCGCGCCAGGACCTCGACGGACGTCGGGAGGAGCTCCAGCCCGCCGAGCTTGACGATCTCGTTCGCGACGACGACGCCGGTCACGCGGACCGCGGACTCGGTCGACACGCCCTCCAGCGCCGCCTCCACGGCGTCGTCCGGGCCGCCTCGCTCGTGGGTGAGCTGCGCGGTGCCGGTGCCGTCCCTGAGGAGGACGAACTGCATCCGCCGTTGCAGGCGGGACGTGCTCACCCAGCCGCAGACGGTCACGGTCGCGCCGACGAAGCGCGGCAGATCCCGGATCCGGGTCCGACCCGAGCCCGTCGCGACGGATGCGGACGCCTCGTCGCCCCGCTGGACCGCCATACCTACCTCCCGTCTCGCACTGCGGGCAGAGGGTAGTCGGGCGGGTCGGCGAGGCGCATGCGTATTTTGCCAGATTCGCGCTCGTACGACCCGTGTCGTAGCGTGTGCTCAACTCGGTCGAGCAACCGGCCGTGGCCTGATTTCGAGGCGATGAGGCAGGCAAGATGACGATCGGTCCGACCGACGCGCCAGAACCCGCGCGGGTACCCAAGGAACTCGCGAGCGCGTTCGCCGAGCTGGCCGACAGGGTGTACGCGGGGGACACCACGGACGACGTGCTCACCAACGTCTGCGAGGCCGCGCCCCTCGTGGTGCCCGGGTGCGACCACGCCACCGTGATGGTCCGGCGGCACAAGCGGTTGATCACCGCGGCGGCCAGTGACGAGATCGGCCGCCGGATCGACCAGGCCGAGCGGGAGCTCGAGGACGGTCCGTGCGTGGACGCGATCATCGAGCACACGCCGCAGCTCGTCGCCGACCTCGCCGACGACGGGCCGTGGCCGACGCTGCGGGAGTGGATACTCACGAACACGCCGGTGCGCGGCGCGATGGCCTACCGGCTCATGACGGCGGAGACCAAGATCGGCGCACTCAACCTGTTCTCGGACACGCCCGGCGTGTTCACCGCGGACAGCGCGGACGTCGCCGCGATCTTCGCCGCGTTCGCATCGGTCGCCGTAACCGCGGCGGACGAGCACGGACAGGCGAAGGACCTCCGCGCGGGCCTGGAGAGCAACCGGGAGATCGGCAAGGCGATCGGCCTCCTGATGGCGTTCCACGGCATCACCGACGAGGAGGCGTTCGAGGTGCTCCGCCGCCACTCGCAGGAGACCAACGTCCGGGTCGCGGAGATCGCGGACCAGCTCGTCGACCACCACAACCGGCGCTGAGGCCGGGTCGTCGCGGGCGGCCGCGACGGGTCGCGATCAGGGGCCGTGGCCGCCACCGTGGCCGTGGCCGTGCCCGCCGTGCGGCTTGTCGTGGCCCTTGCCGGGGAGGTGACGGCGATGCGGTTCCCGCCCTGAGGAACCGCCGTGACCGTGCGTCCGGCGGGCCGAGGCGGCAGCGGTGGAGGCGTCCGCCGCGGACGTGGCCGCCGGGCGACGGCTGCTCGGCGAGACGGCGGGGGTGGGCGCGGTCGAGTGATGCGGCTTCGTGCTCGACGGCGTACCGGCGCCGGTGCCCACGATGTGCTCGGGCGGCGGCTCGCTCGCGCCGAAGGTGAACGGGAGCAGCGTCGCCACGACCGCCGCCGCCACGACCAGCAGGGCCAGGCCGCTCATCGCGAGAACCGGCCGGCGCAGGGTTCGCCCGACCGGGGCGGCGGGCTCGCCGAACGGCTCGGGCCGGCGCGTCGGCCCCGGGCCACCGGGACCCGGCTGCACGGGGAGGACGACGGTCGCGTCGGGATCCACCAGCTCGCTGACCACCGCGGCGAGCCGTTCGGCGCAGGCCGGCGCGTCCGGCCGCCGCTCCGGCTCGGTGGCGACCATCGCGGTGAGCAGGTCGCGGAGCCGGTCCGGGAGATCGTCCGGCACCTCGGCGTCGCGATGGAGGCGGGCGGTCGCGACTCCGATCTGGTTGGTGCCCACGTACACCGTGCGCCCGGTGAGGCACTCGAGCAGGACCAGGCCGAGCGCGTAGACGTCCGCCGCGGACCCGGTCTCGCCGCCGCGCACCTGCTCCGGCGCCAGGTAGGCGGCGGTGCCGACGATCTGGCCTGTGGTGGTCACCCGGCTCGCGTCGACGAGCCGGGACACCCCGAAGTCGCCGAGCAGCGGCCGGCCGTCGTCGTCCAGCAGGATGTTCGACGGCTTGACGTCCCGGTGCACGATGCCGTGTCCGTGCAGGTACGCGAGGGTGCCGGCCAGATCCCGGCCGAGGCGCGCCACCTCGACCACGGGCAGGGGGCCGGCCGCCAGGCGGCCGGCGAGCGTCCCGCCGGTCACCAGGGGCATCACGAGGAACGGCTGCGACTCGTCGACGCCCCCGTCGCTCACCGCGACCACGCCCGGGTGGTGCAACGGAGCCAGCAGCCGAGCCTCGGCGACGAGCCGGCGGGCGCCCTCGGGATCGCCGCCGGGACGGAACACCTTGACGGCCACCGTCCGGTCGAGCCGGCGGTCACGTGCGCGGTACACGTCGGCCATCCCGCCGCGGCCGACGACCTCATCGAGCACGTACCGTCCGCCGATCATCGCGCCCCCGGGCCCGCTTCCGTACTCGCCGTCCACCAGGCGCTCCTCTCACTCGGCAGTCCGACCGCCTACCCGCCCCGGTGTCGGTCGTGTGCTGGTACCCGGGCGAGGCGAAGTCAACCGGCTGAAAACATGTCGCCATGACGCGCCTGCATGCCGACGAGCTGGTCCTGCCCGCAGCCGACCTCGGCGACGAGAACCCGCTCGCCCCGCTGTACCGGGTGCGGGAGCTGCACGAGGTCGAGAACCTGGCGGAGCTGCCACCCGACATGCGCGAGCGGGTGGCGTACGGCCGGTTGGCCACGACGCTGCCCTGCCTCACCCAGGACGGCTACGGCCGCGACCGCGCCTCCCGTGCCATGCCCGTGCTGGTGCTCGAGAACGAACACCTGCGCGCGACCGTGCTCCCGGGCCTGGGTGGGCGGCTGTACTCGCTGCTGCACAAGGCGACCGGCAGCGACCTGGTGTACCGCAACCCGGTGTGGCAGCCGGCGAACCTGGCGCTGCGCAACGCCTGGTTCGCCGGAGGCGTGGAGTGGAATCTCGGCAGCACGGGGCACACGACGCTGACCTGCGAGCCGCTGCACGCGGCCCGCGTGACCGGCCCGGACGGCACGCCGGTGCTGCGGTTGTGGGAGTGGGAACGTACGCGCGACCTCGTCCAGCAGATCGACATGTGGCTGCCGGACGGTTCGCCGTTTCTCTACGTGGGCGTGCGGATCCGCAACCCGAACCCGGTCGAGGTGCCCGCGTACTGGTGGTCCAACGTCGCCGTGCCGCAGAGCCCGGGGACGCGCGTCGTGGTGCCCGCCGACCGCGCCTGGCACTACGGGTACGGGCGGCGTCTCGAGCTGGTCGGCGTGCCGCGGTACGACGGGTTCGACCTGACCTACCCGATGCGGCACCGGGCGTCGTCGGACTTCTTCTTCGACCTGCCCGCGGGCCAGCGGCCGTGGATCACCGCCCTGGACGAGTCGGGCGCCGGCCTGCTGCAGGCGTCGACGGCGCGGCTCCGCGGCCGGAAGCTGTTCGTCTGGGGCGAGGCGCGCGGCGGCCGCCGCTGGCAGGAGTGGCTCGCCGGCGGCGCGGGCGGCGACGGCTACACCGAGATCCAGGCCGGCCTCGCGCCCACGCAGATGGAGCACCTGCGCCTCCCCGCGCGCACCGACTGGGACTGGCTGGAGGCGTACGGGCTGCTCGAGGTGCCCGTGGACGCCGCGCACGACGCCGACTGGGCACGCGCCCGCGACGCCGTCGGGGCGGCCGTCGAGCGGGTGCTGCCGGAGGGAGCGCTCGACGAGCGCCACGCGGCGTGGCGGCGGGTGGCCGACGACGAACCTGGCGACCGGCTCGGGACGGGGTCCGGCTGGGGCGCA
>DASUWX010000169.1:0-17748 GCA_036378185.1 Streptosporangiales bacterium
GGTCGGGAGCGACGAGCGCAGGACCGCGGCACGGGCACGACGCACCGGCCCCGACCGCCGGCGCGGCGAGGCGGTCGCCGAAGACCTGCCGGCGTACCCGATGTCGGTGGCCGCGCAGCTCACCGGCCTGCATCCGCAGACGCTGCGGGCGTACGACCGTGCCGGGCTCGTGTCACCGCGGCGCAGCGAGGGCGGCAACCGGCTCTACAGCCGTAGAGACGTCGAGCGGCTGCGGCGCGTCGACGAGCTGACCGGCCTGGGCATCAACTACGAGGGCGTGCGCCGCATCCTGGCGCTCGAGGCCGAGGTGGACGGGCTCGCCGCACAGCTGCGGCACGTGCTGCGCCGGACGTACGCGGCACAGGCCGAGCTGGTCCGCGCACGCCTGGCGCCCGCACCACTCGAGGTACGCCCTCGGGGTGAGATCGAGAGGTGGCGGCCTTCGTGACCACGACTTCCCGCCGACTCCTCAGAGGCGCTCGTCCAGGTGCACGGTGACGGTGTCCCCGGCACCCTTGTCGATGGCGCGGCGGAGCTCTGCCCTGACCGGCAGCTTGTGGGTGCCGTCGCCGAGTGCCATGAACGAGCTGCGGAACGGGTGCCCGTCGACGGTGCCGCGGACCTTCACCAGGCCGCGGGTGCCGAAGAACTCCGCCGAGCCCGGCATGACCGCGTACACCCAGCCGCCGGGATCCGGGCTCTGCTGCAGGACGGCGGTGAACTCGTGGTCCAGGTTCTCACTCATGCCTGGGCAGACCGGCTCCGCACACGGGACTCATCGGCCGGGGTCGTCCGACCCGACCTAGGAGCCGGCGCTGCCGTCCAGGATCACGGAACGGGTCAGCGCGCGGGGGTGGTCCGGGTCGAGGCCGCGGCTCGCGGCGACGGCGACCGCGACGCGTTGTGCGCGTACCAGATCGGCCATCGGGTCACGGGCGGACGTGACGAACAGCCCGCCCGTGCGCGCGACGTCGTCGGCGAGACCAGCGGGCGGCGTACCGAACAGCCATGCGACGCGGCCGGGCGCGGTGATGCTGATCGGGCCGTGCCGGTACTCCATCGCCGGGTACGCCTCGGTCCACGCCTGGGCCGCCTCGCGCAGCTTCAGCGCGGCCTCGTGGGCCAGCCCGACCGTCCAGCCGCGGCCGAGGAACGACCACTGCTCGGCGGCGACGAGCTCGTCCGCCGGCGGTTCGGCGAGCACGGCCCGCGCGTCCGCGACGGCGGCGTCGAGGGACTCGCCGAGGTGCGCGCGGAGCAGCGCGAGCGCACTGGTGGCGAACCTGGTCTGCACCACGGATCGCTCGTCGGCGAAGTCGAGCACGACCGGCGCCGCCGTGCGCCCGACGACGGGGGCGCCGGGGACCGCCGTGAGCACGGCCGTCGGGGCGGCGTCGGGCAGCCGGTCGAACAGGCCGAGCACCTCGGTGGTGGTACCCGAGCGCGTGATCGCGACGACCCGGTCGTAGCGCCGCCCGAGCGGGAACTCGGACGCGGCGAACGCGTCGGTCTCGCCCTGGCCCGCCGCCTCGCGCAGCGCCGCGTACGCCATGGCCATGAACCAGGACGTGCCGCAGCCGACGACAGCCACCCGCTCACCCGCCGCGGGCAACGCCTCGGCGACGTCGGGCGCCAGCCCGGCCGCCCGTGCCCAGCAGTCGGGCTGACTCGCGATCTCTTCCTCGACGAACGACATGCGGACCTCTCCGACGTGACGGGCGAGGCTCCCAGCGTACGGTCAGGACAGCGCTTCGCGGCCGTGTGGCTCCTGCCAGCCGCTGAGGTCGGGGCCCTTGGGGACGATGCCGGACGGGTTGAGGTTGGCATGCGTGCCGTAGTAGTGCCGCTTGATGTGGTCGAAGTCCACGGTGTCGCCGAAGCCGGGCGTCTGGAACAGGTCACGCGCGTACGCCCACAGCACCGGCAGTTCGCTGAGCTTCTGGCGGTTGCACTTGAAGTGGCCGTGGTAGACGGCGTCGAAGCGCACCAGCGTCGTGAACAGCCGGACGTCCGCCTCGGTGATCCGGTCGCCGCAGAGGAACCGCTGCCGCGACAGCCGTTCGGTGAGCGCGTCCAGCCGCGCGAACAGCGCGTCGTACGCCTTTTCGTACGCCTCCTGCGTCGTCGCGAAACCGCAGCGGTAGACGCCGTTGTTCACGTCGCGGTAGACGTCGGCGTTCACCGCGTCGATCTCGGCACGCAGCTCCACGGGATACAGGTCGGGGGCGTCCGGCCTCGCGTACTCGCGCCACTGCGTCTCGAGGTCGAGCGTGATCTGCGGGAAGTCGTTGGTGACCACGCGGCCCGACCCGACGTCGACGATCGCCGGCACCGTGACGCGGCCGGAGAAGCCGGGGTCGGTGCGGTGGTACGCCTCGGCGAGGAAACCGATGCCCAGCACGGGGTCGCGGCCGCCCTCGTCGAGGCTGAACCGCCAGCCACGCTCGTCCCTGATCGGGTCGACGACGGCGAGCCCGATGGCGTCCTCCAGCCCGAGCAGCCGGCGGACGATCACCGACCGGTGCGCCCACGGGCACGCGAGCGACACGACCAGCCGGTACCGGCCGGGCTCGGCCGGCCACCCGCTCGAGCCGTCCGCGGTGATCCGGTCGGTGAACCTGTTGGCCTGGCGGGTGAACTCGCCCCGCTCGCTCGTCTCCGCGGCAAACTGAGGTGCAGTCATCCGACCACACTAGTCAGCCCGTGGTCGGCGCGACGTCGTCGCGTTCGCCCACGCGGAGGTCGCCGGTCTCCCCCGCGCGCACCGCGCGGCGGCCGAAGACGATCACGTACGTGAGGAACGCCGCCTCGACCACGGCGCCGATGCCGACCCGCGCCCACGTCGGCAGCGGCGACGGCGTCACGAAGGCCTCGACCGCGCCCGACACCGCGAGCACGACGACCAGCCCCAGCGCGACGCTGACCGCGGCCCGGCCCTCCGCCGCCAGCGCGTCGAGCCGGCGGCGCGGCCCCGGGTCGATGATCGTCCAGCCGAGCTTCATCCCCGCGGCACCGGCGAGGAACACGGCGGTGAGCTCGAGCATGCCGTGCGGTGCGATCAGCCCGAAGAACAGCGAGCCCTTGCCGTAGACGATCATCACGGCGCCTGACACGCCCAGGTTGACGGCGTTCTGCCAGAGCACGAACGCGGTCGGGATGCCGAGCATGATGCCGTACGCCAGCGCCTGCGCGGCGACCCACACGTTGTTCGTCCACACCTCGCTCGCGAAGTGGCTCGCCTGGTACTCGCCGTAGTAGGCCTGGAAGTCGTGCTGGGCGTACTCCTTCAGGTACGACGGCGGCGCGAGCTGGGTGAGCACATGCGGGTTGGCGACCAGCCACGCGCCGAACGCCGCCGCCACGGCGAGCGAGCCGAGCGCGGAGACCAGCCACCAGCGCCGGTAGCGATACGCCACGGCGGGGAACACGACGAGCGCGAACCGGACCACGTCGCGCCAGGCCGGCGTGTGCGCGCCGGTGACTGCCGAGCGCGCCCGGGCGACGAGGGACGAGAGCCGGGTGACCAGCCCTGGGTCGGGCGAGGAGGACCGGACCACCGACAGCTGCGTGCTCACCCGCTGGTACAGCTCGACGAGCTCGTCGGCCTCCGCGCCGCTCAGCCGGCGGCGTCGCCTGACCAGCTCGTCCAGCCGGCGCCACTCGTCGGTGTGCACGGCGACGAACACGTCTAGGTCCACGAGACGGCCTCCGCCGTGAGCATCGCAGCGAACAGCCTGCCCGCGACGGCACCACGACCCGTGCCGAGCGAGGAGCGGAGCGGCGGAGGCCGTCGGGAAGCGGAGTCCACGCGGGGAACCCTAGCGTGGCTGGGGACCCCTATTGTGTCTCTGACCCCAACCGGGGTCCCCCAGCGGTGCCATCACCACAGTGGGGGTCCCCAGCGGAGGCAGCACGATGAGCGAGCTGGTGACGGGCGAGGCCGTCGTCCTCGACATCCGGGTCGCCAAGCTGGCCAGCCGCGCGCTCGCCCGCGCGGTCGACCTCGTCCTGCAGGGCTTCGCCCTGTTCGCCGTCTCGTACTGGCTGGTGCCGGCGCTCGACCTCGACCAGGCGGCGGCGACCGCGCTGTCCCTCGTGCTGTACGTGGCCGTCCTCGTCGGCTACCCCACGGTCGCCGAGACGCTGTGGCGCGGGCGGACGCTCGGCAAGTGGGTGCTGGGCCTGCGGGTCGTGCGCGACGACGGCGGGCCCGAGCAGTTCCGCCAGGCCCTGTTCCGCGCGCTCACCGGCGTGGTCGAGATCTGGGGGACGGCCGGGTTCCTCGCGCTCGTCACGTCCTTCGTCAACCACCGCGGCAAGCGGCTCGGCGACGTGTTCAGCGGCACCATGGTCGTCGGCGAGCGCACACCGGGCCGGCGGCGTGAGCTCGCCGAGATGCCACCGGCCGCGGCCGGCTGGGCCGCGACGCTCGAACTGGCGCTGCTCGACGACGACCTCGCGCTGGCGGCGCGCCAGTACCTCACCCGGTACGAGGACTTCGCGCCGGCGATCGCGGCGCAGCTCGGCGAGCGGATCGCGGCGCAGGTCTCCGCCCGCGTCACCCCGCCGCCCCCGCCCGGCGTCCCGCCCTACGCGTACCTGTCCGCCGTACTGGCCGAACGCCGCCGCCGTGAGCAGGCCCGGCTCCGCCCGGCCACATGGCAGCACTGAGCCGTCAGGAACCCTCGTCCCAGGAACCCAGGTAGGCACGCTGGGCGTCGGTCAGCGCGTCGATGCGGACGCCGAGCGCGTCCAGCGCCAGGCCGCCGACGTCGGCGCCGACCTCCTCGGGGACGTCGTGCACGCCGGGCTCCAGCCGGGCGCCGTGCTCGGCCAGCCACGCGATCGCGAGCGCCTGGTCGGCGAACGACAGGTCCATCACGGCGGCCGGGTGCCCCTCGCCGGCGGTCAGGTTGGCCAGCCGGCCGTCGGCGAGCAACAGCAGCCGCCGGCCGTCGGCGAGCACGTACTCGTCGACGTGCGGGCGCACCGCAGGGACGACGGACTCCGCCATCGCGCGCAGCGCGCGCACGTCGATCTCGACGTCGAAGTGCCCGGAGTTGGCGAGCACCACGCCGTCCTTCATCGAGCGCAGGTGGTCGCCGGTGACGACGTCGCGGTTCCCGGTGACGGTGACGAACACGTCGCCGAGCGGGGCGGCGTCGGCCATCGGCATGACGGTGTAGCCCTGCATCGTCGCGTCCAGCGCCTTCACCGGGTCGACCTCGGTGACGACGACGTGCGCGCCCAGCCCCCGCGCGCGTTCGGCGACGCCGCGCCCGCAGTAGCCGAACCCCGCGACGACGACGGTGCGGCCGGCGAGCAGCATGTTCGTCGCCCGCATGATCGCGTCGACGGTCGACTGGCCGGTGCCGTACCGGTTGTCGAACATCCGCTTGGTACGGGTGTCGTTGACCGCGAGCACCGGGATGCGCAGCGCACCGGCGGCGGCCATCTGGCGCAGCCGCACGACGCCGGTCGTCGTGTTCTCGGTGCCGGCGCGGACTCGGTCGAACAGGTCCGCGCGGTCGGCGTGCAGCGTGCTGATCAGGTCGCACCCGTCGTCGACGACGAGGTCGGCGCCGCCGTCGAGGACGGTGGCGATGTGCGCGTAATACGTGTCCCTGTCGATCCCGGCGCGCGCGTACACGGCGATCCCGTAGTCGCGGACGAGGGCCGCGGCGATGTCGTCCTGCGTGGACAGCGGGTTGGCAGCGCACAGTGCGACGTCGGCGCCGGCGTCCGCGAACGTCCGGACGAGGTTGGCCGTCTCCGCCGTCACATGCAGGCAGCCGACGACGCGCAGCCCGGCGAGCGGCCGGGACGCCGCGAACCGCTCCCGCAGCTGGCCGAGCACCGGCATCGCCCGCGCCGCCCACTCGATGTGGCGGACGCCGAACGGCGCGAGCCCGAGGTCCGCGACGTCGTGTGCCGCGCTGCGCCGCTTCGCCGCTCCAGCCATGACGCCTCCCTCCGTGCCGGCCGGACAGCTGAAGGGCACCCTCACCCCGTCAGGACGGTGCGAAGGTGCCCTTCACCGGTCACTCAGTAGCGGTAGTGGTCGGACTTGTACGGGCCCTCGACCGGGACGCCGAGGTAATCGGCCTGCGCCTTGGTCAGCTCGGTCAGCTTGACGCCGAGGGCGTCCAGGTGCAGCCGCGCGACCTGCTCGTCGAGGTGCTTGGGCAGCCGGTACACGCCGATCGGGTACTCGTCGGTCTTCGTGAACAGCTCGATCTGCGCGAGCACCTGGTTGGTGAACGAATTGCTCATCACGAAGCTCGGGTGGCCGGTGGCGTTGCCGAGGTTGAGCAGCCGGCCCTCGGACAGCACGATGATCGAGTGCCCGTCGGCGAACGTCCACTGGTCGACCTGCGGCTTGATGTTCTCGCGCACGACGCCCGGGATCTTCGCCAGCCCGGCCATGTCGATCTCGTTGTCGAAGTGGCCGATGTTGCCGATGATCGCGAGGTGCTTCATCCGCTCCATCTGCGCCGCGGTCACGACGTTGAAGCATCCGGTGGCGGTCACCACGATGTCGGCCTGCTCGATCACGTCGTCCAGCCGGGCGACCTCGTAGCCCTCCATCGCGGCCTGCAGCGCGCAGATCGGGTCGATCTCGGTGATCACCACGCGCGCGCCCTGCCCGCGCAGCGACTCGGCGCAGCCCTTGCCGACGTCGCCGAACCCGCAGACCACGGCGGTCTTCCCGCCGATCAGCACGTCGGTGCCGCGGTTGATGCCGTCGATCAGCGAGTGCCGGCAGCCGTACTTGTTGTCGAACTTGGACTTCGTGACCGAGTCGTTCACGTTGATCGCCGGGAACGCCAGCGTGCCCGCGCGCGCCATCTCGTAGAGCCGGTGGACGCCGGTGGTGGTCTCCTCGGTGACGCCCCTGACGGCCGCGGCGATCTGGGTCCACTTGTCCGGCGACGCCGCGAGCGAGGCCGTCAGCCGCTCCAGCACGACGCGGAACTCCTCGCTCTCCGCCGACGCCGGGTCGGGGACGCCGCCGGCCTTCTCGTACTCCGCGCCCTTGTGCACCAGCAGGGTCGCGTCACCGCCGTCGTCGAGGATCATGTTGGGGGAGCTTGCGACCCCGACCGATGACTCTGTCGGCGTGCCGTCGGGCCAGGTGAGCGCGAGCTCGGTGCACTCCCAGTACTCCGGCAGCGTCTCGCCCTTCCACGCGAACACGGGGACGCCGGCGGGGTGCTCCGGAGTGCCGTTCGGGCCCACGGCCACCGCCGCTGCGGCCTCGTCCTGCGTGGAGAAGATGTTGCAGCTCGCCCAGCGCACCTGCGCGCCGAGCGCGACCAGCGTCTCGATCAGCACGGCCGTCTGGACCGTCATGTGCAGCGAGCCGGTGATCCGCGCACCCGCGAGCGGCTTGCTCTCGCCGTACTGCGCCCGCATCGCCATCAGGCCCGGCATCTCGTGCTCGGCGAGCTCGATCTGCTTGCGCCCCGCGGGTGCGAGGGACAGGTCCTTGACCTTGAAGTCGACGGTCATCTGGTTTTCTCCTCGCTGTTCGCCGACACAGTGGCCAGCAGCCTCTCGTGTTTGTCCTGCTCCCAGCGGAGCCAGTCCGCCGGATCGACGTGGGTCGGACGGCGCGGGCTCGCCGCGAGCCACTCGTCGACGGCGGCGCGGAGCGCCTCGTCGTGGTGCAGCCGGCGGGCGAAGCCCATGTCGGAGAGCGCGATGCCGAAGCGCTCGAGCAGCTCCCGCAGCGTACGCAGCCGCTGCAGCTCCTCGGGCCCGTACAGCCGGTACCCCGACGCCGAGCGCCGCGACGCCACCAGCCCGGCGTCCTCGACGTAGCGCAGCATCCGCGCCGACCACCCGGTGGTGGCCGCGGCCTCGGCTATCGTCAGGGCAGCCCGCGTTCCGCCACCCCCGGAATCCCTGCCGTCCATCGCGGGAACCTTAGCACGGTTGTGTCAAAGTTGCCGGTGGGTTCGGCGGCCGGCGGCACAGGCTGCACACAACGGGCCCGGGCCGGGGCGCAAGGTTGCCGGGGCCGTGACAGGGCCGCGGCGGAACAGTGCGCCGACCGCGTCAGGAGCCGCTCTGCGAGCGGATGTCGTTGACCATCTTCTGGATCTGCGTGGCGAACCGGCCGACCGGTGCCTCGGCGTAGACCGACACGTGCTTGCGCAGGTGGCCGGACCCGTCGCGGTACAGGTGGCTCAGGTAGAACGCGAAGTACTTCCCGCCGTTCTGCTGGTTGGTGAACGTCTTGACGTAGTACCAGGTGGTCGCGTCCTTGCGCTTCCACCTGACCTTGTCGCCGCTCGGGTACACCTGGAACCGCTCGCGCTCGCTGGTGGTACACCTGCTGCCCGGGCAGGTGCGGTCGACGATCGTCGCCCTGCGCTGCTCACCCGGGTCGGCGAACAGCTTCAGGCAGCTGAGCTGCGTCACGTCGGCACTGGTACCCGTGATCAGGCAGTCGACGTCGCTCGGAGCGCGGAACGCCCACGGCAGGCTGGAGAAGGCCATCGGGTAGACCGGATCCGACGACTTCCACGTGGGCCCGTACACCGACTTCGGCCTGACCCGCTTCAGCGTCGGCTTCGGCCGTGGGCTGCCGGTGTTGAACCCGTCCGTCGTCGTCGCGGCCGTGGGCCGCGGCTGGGTCGGCGGCACGGAGAACGACGACGTCGCGGTCGGGCTGCTGCTCGCCGACGACTCAGACCGCACGGCCATGCCGACGACGATGCCGAGCACGAGCAGCAGCGAGACGACGCCCGCGCCGATCCCGACGAACAGCGACGTGCGCGACGAGCTCACGACCGGATTCCCGGTGCCGCCCGGGGCAGGGGCTGGCTGCGGCACCGGTGGCGGCTGCCCGGCCGGGTCGAACGCCGCCGCGATCAGGTCGGCGCCGACGTGGGCCGGGTCTGGATAGGTGGCCGCCCAGGGCACGAGCGTCTCGGTGTCGGCCCAGATCACCTGCGGGTAGCCGGGCCGCGGGTCGTGCCGGACCGCGGCGACCGCGTCGTGGAACCTGCGGTGCAGCTCGGCGTCGGTGGACGGGCCGGGGGCGAGCCGGACGATCGTCACCGGCACGCCGTCGGGCGCGACGCCCGCGAGCACGAGCAGGTCACCGCGCCGCCCGACAGTGGTGATGTCGGTGAACGGCCAGTCTTCCGTCGTCACGAGCCGGCCTCCTGCGTGAGCATCGTAGCGAGGACGGTCGCCGCCACCGCTCCTCCACGCGCACGTGAGCGAGGAGCGGAGCGGAGGAGGCCGGTGGGATACAGAGTCGCGATCGCCCCTTGTCAGCCGCTCTGCGTGCGGATGTCGTTCAAGGTCTTCTGCAGGTTCACTCCCAGTGTGCCCGCCGGCGCGTCACCGGCGGCGCTGATGTGGTACATGTGCCCACCGCGGACGTAGTAATGCCCGATCCACTCGATGTAGTACCTGCGGTTGCCGTCCTTGCTGTCCTTGTTGAAGCCGGTCATGTACTTCGTGGTGGCGTCCTTGGTCTTCGCGTGCTTGACCGGGCGGCCCCACGGGTCGGTGTCGTAGAGCTTCTTCTCCTTCGCGGTGCACGTCGTCTTCGCGCACTGCTGGACGACCATCGTGAACCCGTCGTTCGCGTCCTTCCGGCCGCCCGGCTTCGGGCCCCAGCACACGACCTTCCGCTTGATCTCGGTGTCGATGCCCATGAAGCAGTTGTAGTCCTTGGGCGCGCGGAACGCCCAGCCGAACTGGCTGAACGCCATCGTGAACGTGCTGTCCTTCGAGCTCCACATCGGGCCGACCACGGGCTTGGCCTTGACCGCGCGCAGCTTCGGCTTCGGCGAACTGCTGGCGGACGAGGACTCGCCGGGCGTCGGGCTGGGCGATTCCGGGCCGGTGCTGATGTGCGCGGTGGCGGTCTGCGGCGCCTGGTAGGTGGACGCCGTCGCCCCGGGCTCGGCCGCGAGGTCCTTGCGGGAGAGGCCGACCGCGATGAGGCTGCCCAGCAGCAGCACCACGACCAGCCCGCCGATGCCGAGCCCGACCATGAGCGGCGTCCGCGAGCCGGAACCGCCGCCGGCCGGCTGGCCCGCGGGAGCGGGCGGCAGGCCGGGGCCGGGCGGCGGCGCGCCGTGGCCCGGCGGGGTGTCGTACGACGGCGGCCGGTCGTAACCCGGCTGGATGGTCTGGTACCCGACGAGCGAAGCCGGGTCGAGCGCGGGCACGCTCTTCTCCGCCGAGGCCTGCTGTCCCTGGCCGGGTGCCGCCGCGCCGCCCGGCACGCTGGCGGCGCCGGCGTCACCGGTCTCGTAGATGCCGGCGATGAGGTCGGCGCCGCGGTGCGCGGCGTCGTCGTAGGTTGCCGCCCACGGGACGAGCGTCGCGGTGTCGGCCCAGAGGATCGGCGGGTCGTCGGTGGTCGCCCGCCGGGTCGCCGCCTCGACGGCATCGCGGAACCGGCGCCGCCGGTCGCCGTCTCGCGCCGCGTCCGGCGCCACCCGCGTGATCGTCACGGGCAGGCCGTCGGGCGACATACCGCTCAGGACGTCGAGATCGCCGCGTCGCTCGACGGTGTGGACGTCGGTGAACGGCCACATGTCGAATGCCGTCATCTGCGTTTCCCTCCCGGCCCGTACGGTATCGCGCGCTGATGACCGGTTGGTCAGGCTGAGGTGCCCGGTGGGGTACTCGCGCGGAAGAGCCGGCCCTCGCCGACGACCGTGACGTCGCCCGCGTCGGCGCGGACGAACGCCGAGTCGCCACGCGACAACCGGACGTGTTCACCACCGGCGTGCGCGGTGACCGAGCCGGCCACGCACAGCAGGATCTGCGGCGTCCCACCGGGCAACGACGCCGGCCCGTTCTCCGGCTCGACACTCGACAGCCGGAAGTACGGCGTGTCGGTCACGTAGTCGGCGACCCCGCCGACGGGCGCGGGGCGCAGCACGTCGACCTCGCGCGGGGTGGCGTCGAGCACGCGGAGCAGTTCCGGCACGTCGACGTGCTTGGGGGTGAGACCGCCGCGGAGCACGTTGTCGGAGCACGCCATGACCTCGACACCGGCACCGTCGAGGTAGGCGTGCATGTTGCCGGCGGGGAGGTGGACGCCGGCGCCCGGCCCGAGCCGGACGTGGTTGAGCAGCAGCGCCACCAGCACGCCCGGGTCGTCGGGGTACGCCGCCGCGAGGCGGGTGGCGAGCCGCAGGTCGTCGGCGAGCCCGTCCGGCGGCGGGCCCGCGCCGCATGCGGCGTCGACCTCCGCGACGAGCTTGGCGGCGGTGTCGGGGGGCTCACGCAGCAGCCGGCCCACGATGTCGGCGAGACCGGTGGCCGTCGGGCTCCCGGCGAGCACCGCCAGCTCGTCGGCGTACGGGCGGACGCCCTCGGCGCCCCGCGCCGCGAGCACCCCGAACAGGCGGTGCGCCTCGCCCGGCGGCCGGAACCCGCACAGGGCCTCGAACGGCGTCAGCGCGACGAGCAGCTCCGGTTTCGGCCAGTCGTCGCGGTAGTTGCGGTGCGGCGCGTCGACCGGGACGCCGCGGTCGTTCTCGGCCGCGTAGCCGGCACGGGCCTGCTCGGCGGACGGGTGCACCTGCAGCGACAACGGCGCGTCGGCCGCGATCACCTTGAGCAGGAACGGCAGCCGCGGACCGAACTCCCCCACGACGGCGGCGCCCAGCACGGGTTCCGGCGCCTCGGCGACCAGGTCCGCGAGCGGCCGCCCGTCGACCAGGGACGGGCCCCGCGGGTGCGTGCCGAGCCACAGCTCCGCCTGCGGCTCGGGCGTCGGGCTGCGGCGTCCGAGCAGCTCGGGGATGAACGTGTGCGAGCCCCAGGCGTAGGGCTGGACGGTTCCGGTGAGGCGGGCGATCGGCGGCATCAGGCGGTGGCCGTCCGCTCCGCGTGGTAGATGTCCGGCTCGACGTAGATCACGGTGGCGATGGGGACGGCCGCCCTGATCCGCCGCTCCGCCGCGTCGATCGCGGTGGCGACCTCGGCGGCCGTGTCGCGCGGGCCGACGGCGACCTTCGCGGCGACGAGCAGCTCCTCCGGCCCGAGGTGCAGCGTGCGCATGTGGATCACGCGGTCGACGGCCGGCTCCGCCTCCAGCGCCGCCCGGATCGCCCGGGCGTGCTCGGCGGACGCCGACTCGCCGAGCAGCAGGCTCTTCATCTCGACGGCCAGCACGGTCGCGATGAGGACGAGGAGCAGGCCGATGCACAGCGTGCCGATGCCGTCGAAGACGGTGTTGCCGGTGAGCACCGAGAGCCCGACGCCGAGCAGCGCGAGCGTCAGGCCGATCAGCGCGCCGAAGTCCTCCAGCAGGATGATCGGCAGCTCCGGCGCCTTCGCCCGCCGGATGAACGCGACCCACGACGTGCCCCCACGGGTGTGGTTGGCCTCGTGCACCGCGGTGCGGAACGAGAAGCCCTCGAGCGCGATCGCGACGACGAGGACGCCGATCGCCCAGTACCAGTCCTCGAGCGGATGCGGGTGCGTCAGCGCCTCGGAGACCTTGTGGTAGCCCTCGTACAGCGCGAACAGGCCGCCCAGGCTGAACAGCACGACGGAGACGAGGAAGCCGTAGATGTAGCGTTCCCTGCCGTACCCGAACGGGTGCTCGGCGTCCGCGTCCCGCTGCGACCGGCGGCCGCCGACCAGCAGCAGGATCTGGTTGCCGGAGTCGGCACAGGAGTGGATGCCCTCCGCGAGCATCGACGAGGACCCGGTGAACGCGAACGCGACGAACTTCGCCGCCGCGATGCCGAGGTTCGCGCCGAGCGCCGCGACGACGGCGCGGGTTCCGCCACCGGTGCTCACGAGGCTCCTTTCGTGATCATGAAAGATCCGACCCCCTATGCGGGGTCGAAACCTTCACGGTCACGGGAGAGGGACGAGCGACCATCGACTACTGCCTCACTCTGTCCTTCAGCTCCAGCACGGCGCGCGTCGGCGTCGGGTCGATGCCGACGGCGATCGCGAGGTAGACCGACACGAAGTCGGTGAGCCCGACGAGACTGCCCAGCCGTTCCAGCGGGTGCAGGCCCTCGGCCGCGACCTCGTGCACCGGGACGCCGCGGGCGTCGGCGAGCTCGGCCGCCGCGGCCCGGCGTTGCCGGTCGTCCTCGGGCTCGGCGTCGTCGCGCAGCAGCACCAGGCGCAGCCGCATCGGCTCGCCCTCGTCCTCGACCCGGTCGCGGAACAGGTCGTCCTCGCTCCTGCGAGCGAACGGCCCGTCGAGCAGCGCGATGCCGCCGTGCGCGACGTCGCGCAGCCGGGCCTGGACGCCGGGGTACTTGGCGTTCGCCGAGAGCTGGCGGACGAACCGCTCGGCGGCGAACGCGCCGACGTCGCCGCTGCCCCACACCACGGGCAGGTCGCCGGCCAGCGAGAGCGCGAGCCCCTTGGCCGGGTTGACGAACGACTCACTGCTCGGCCGGCAGCTCTCGGCCACGCGGTCGAGGATGTCGGCGGTCATCGCGAGGATCTCGCCGGGGACACTGGCCACCCCGAGCCGGTCGGCGGCCATCAGGATCGGCACGGCGAGCTGCCAGAGGCTCGACCGGGTGTGCCGCGGCGTCTTGTCCGCCGGGACGAACAGGCCACGGAACCGGCGGGTCAGCTCCTCGAGCGGCGAGCCGGGACGGGCGACGACGACCAGCCCGCAGCCGCGGCGCCCGGCGTCCTCGACGGCCTCCAGTGTCTCGACGGCAGTGCCCGACCTCGACACCGCGAACACGGTGTCGAGCGGCCCGACCCACCTGGGGAACCGGCCGCCGGGATGCGTGACGAGCGGGACCGGGGCGTCGTCGCCGACGACGGCGCGGATCAGCCCGACCGCCGCGGCCGAGCTGCCGATGCCGGTGAGGATGCAGGTGCGCGAGGGCGGGGAGCCGTCCAGCCGGTCGACGCCGGCCTCGAGGCTCAACGCGCTCGCCTGCCGGATCTGCGCGCCCGACCCCGCCACGACGCGCAGCATCTCGCCGGGATCGGCCGCGGCGAGGCGTTCGGGGTCGTCCAGCGCGGCCTCGTCGACCACCACGGCACTCACGGCGTGCGCGCCTCGTCGACGAGCAGCACGGGGACGCCGTCGCGGACGGGGTACACCAGCCCGCAGGAGGCGTTCGTACAGGCGAGCTCCTCGGCGCCGTCGACCGGCCGCAACGCCGACTTGCACGCCGGGCACGCGAGCAGCTCGAGCACCCACGACTCCAACGTGACCATCACAATCCCTCCACGCGTTCGTGGCACACGTTATCCGTTGCGACCGTGACCACGGCCTCAGGGCCGTCGCCCCTCACCGGGCAAGGACGGCGCACAGGCGGGCCATCGCCGTCGTGTAGGCGTGGTCCGGCGGCGTGGCGTAGCCGACGACGATCGCCGGGCCGGCCGCCGGCCCGGGCGCGTGCGGGGCGCGGTAGGCCGCGAGACCCTCGACGGAGACGTCGTTGCGTGCGGCACGCGCGACGACGTCCGCCTCGCCCGCACCCCCGGGCAGCTCGAGCACCGCGTGCATCCCCGCGGCGATGCCGCTCACCTCGACCGCCGGCGCCTCACGCCGCAGCGCGGCGAGCAGGCGCTGCAGCCGGCGGCGGTACTCCAACCGGCGGGCGCGGACGTGCCGGTCGTAGCCGCCCGAACGCAGCAGCTCGGCGAGGGCGAGCTGGTCGAGCACACCGGGCTGCGCGTCCGCGAGCCGCCTGGCGGTGGCGACGTCGTCGACGAGCGACGCGGGGAGCACCAGCCAGCCGAGCCGCAGCGCGGGCGCGAGGCTCTTCCTGGCGGTGCCGGCGTACACCACGTGGTCGGGCGCGAGCGCCTGCATCGCGCCGAGCGGGCGGCGGTCGTAGCGGAACTCGCCGTCGTAGTCGTCCTCGACGACGAACCCGCCGGTCTCGTGCGCCCAGCCGACCGCCTGGGTGCGGCGGTGCGCGGCGAGCGCGACACCGAGCGGGTACTGGTGCGCGGGGGTCAGCACGGCGGCCGCCGCGTCGGGCATCGGGTCGACCCGTGCGCCGTCCGCGTCCACCGGCAGCGGCGCGACGCCGAGGCCGGCGTCGCGCACCAGCTCGCGGTGGCTCGCGTGCCCGTACGCCTCCACCGCCAGCGTGCCCGCGCCGCGACCGCGCAGCACGTCGCAGAGCAGCCGCAGGCCCTGGGTGAAGCCCGAGCAGACCAGGACCCGGTCGGCGTCCGCGTGCACGCCACGGGCCCGCGCCAGGTACTCGGCCAGCGCGGCGCGCAGCTCGGGCAGGCCGCGCGGGTCGCCGTAGCCGAAGGCGTCGACCGGCGCCGCCGGCAGGGTCCTGCGCAGCGCGGCGAGCCACGCCGAGCGCGGGAACGACGAGGTGTCCGGGAAGCCGGGCCGCAGGTCGTACCGCAACGGCCGCGGCCGCTCGGCCGGCGCCGGCGCACCGCCGGTCGCGGGCGGGCGCGCGGCCCCCCGCGTGCCCGAGCCCTGTCGCGCCGTCAGCCAGCCCTCGGCGACGAGTTGCCCGTACGCCTCGGCGACGGTGTTGCGCGAGACGCCCAGGTCCGTGGCGAGTGCGCGCGAGGACGGCAGCCGGACGCCGGGCGCGAGCCGGCCGGTGCGGACGGCGTCGCGCAGGGCGTCCTCCAGCGCGGCCCGCACCCGGGTACCGCCGAGGTCGAGGTGCAGGTCGACCCCGGAAATGGCCCACGTTCTCACTCCCGAATTGCACCATGCGCTCGGGCCGAACGCTGTCTACGGTCGAGTCATGAACACGGCACAGGCGACTGAGCGCATTCCAGTCCGGCTCGACGTCGAGGCCCACGCCCCGGGCTTCGCGAAGGCCATGAGCCAACTCGACCGCGCCTCCACCAGGGAGCTCGACCGGGTCGACTTCGACCCGAGGCTGCGCGAACTGGTGCGCATCCGCGCGTCCCAGCTGAACGGCTGCGCGTACTGCATCGACATGCACAGCAAGGACGCACGGGCCATCGGCGAGACCGAGCAGCGGATCTACGCACTGTCCGCGTGGGCCGAGACGCCGTTCTTCACCCGGCGCGAGCGTGCGGCGCTGGCGTTCACCGAGACGGTGACCCGGCTCACCGAGACGCACGTGCCGCAGGAGGCGTACGACGCCGTCCGCGCGGAGTTCACCGAGGACGAGGTCGCCGCGCTCACCTCGCTGATCGTGGTGATCAACGCCTGGAACGGCCTCGCCGTGACCACCCGTGCCTGGGAGCCGGGCTCGTACCAGCCCTAGCTCACGCCCGGATCACCGCGAGCACCTCGTCGCGCAGTGCCGCCATGGCGGCCGCGTCCGGGGCCTCGCAGTTGAGCCGCAGCAGCGGCTCGGTGTTGGACGGGCGGACGTTGAACCACCAGTCCGGACCGCTGACCGTGACCCCGTCGAGCCGGTCCAGCTCCACGCCGGGCCGGCCGGCGTAGGCGCGCTCGACGGCGGCGAGGCTGGCCGCCTGGTCGGCGACGGTGCTGTTCACCTCGCCGGAGGCGGCGTACCGCTCGAACTCCGCCATCAACCGCGACAGCGGCAGGTCGGCGTGCCCGAGCGCCGCCAGCGTGTGCAGCGCCGCGAGCATGCCGGAGTCGGCGAACCAGAAGTCGCGGAAGTAGAAGTGCGCCGAGTGCTCGCCGCCGAAAACGGCGCCGGTGCGTGCCATCTCGGCCTTGATGAACGAGTGGCCGACGCGGGTACGCACCGGGACGCCGCCGTGCTCGCGGACGATCTCCGGCACCGCGCGGCTGGTGATCAGGTTGTGGATCACGGTCGCGCCCGGGTGCCGGGCCAGCTCGCGGGTCGCGGTCAAGGCGGTCAGCGCCGACGGCGAGACCGGCTCGCCGCGCTCGTCGACGACGAAGCAGCGGTCGGCGTCACCGTCGAACGCGAGCCCGCAGTCGGCACCGACCTCGCGCACCATCGCCTGCACGTCGCGCAGGTTGGCCGGCTCCAGCGGGTTGGCCTCGTGGTTGGGGAAGGTGCCGTCCAGCTCGAAGTACAGCGGGACGACGTCGATCGGGGTGTCGGCGAAGACCGCGGGCGCGGTGTGCCCGGCCATGCCGTTGGCCGCGTCGACGACGACGGTCAGCGGCCGGATCGCGGAGACGTCGACCAGCGTCCTCAGGTACCGCGCGTAGTCGCCGAGCAGGTCGGCCGTGCGCTCCCGGCCGCGCGCGGGCCCGGTAGGCAGGTCGCCGCCGCCCGCGAGCTCGCGGATCTCGGCGAGGCCGGTGTCCTGGCCGATCGGCCGCGCGCCCGACCGGCACATCTTGATGCCGTTGTACTTCGCCGGGTTGTGGCTCGCGGTGAACATCGCCCCCGGCATGTCGAGGTGCCCGCTGGCGAAGTACAGCATGTCGGTGGACGCGAGCCCGATCAGCACGACGTCCGAGCCGTTCGCCCGCACGCCCTCGGCGAACGCCGCCGCCAGCTCCGGCGAGGACGGCCGCATGTCGTGCCCCACCACGACCGCCGGCGTCGCCACGACGCGCGCGAACGCCGCACCGATCCGGCGGGTGGTCCCGGCGTCGAGCTCGTCGGGCACGACCCCGCGCACGTCGTACGCCTTGAAGATCCGCTCCAGGCTGTTCCCGTCCCGCCCCACCGAACCCCCGCTCGCTCGCTGACGCTCGCTCATGCCGGGGAGGCTACTCGGCCCCCGGCCGCTTGGACCGCAGCACTCTCAGGTGGCCCTTACGGCCGACCTCGACGCCCTGGCCGACCGGCTCGGCGACCGCGGCCGGCGGCCGGGCCGCCTCGCGGACCGCGTCGGCGAGGGCGAGCAGGTCGT
>DASUWX010000170.1:0-29838 GCA_036378185.1 Streptosporangiales bacterium
GTCCCGACGGCCGGCTCAGCGGAAGCAGAGCGACTCGTACTCGCTGTAGGGACGCAGGTCGAGCGAGTTGACCGGGGTGAGGTCCACATCCCAGTAGACCGGGTAGTAGTACGGCCCGCCTTCGGCCCTGATCCCGTAGACGTTCGCCAGCCCGCCCGTGCCGTTGTAGCCCGCGCAGACGGCGGCGGAGTGGCTGCCGTACTGGTTGTCGGCGATGCGGTGCGTGCCGAACTCGTTGTAGATGTTGTGCCCGGCGTAGGAGTAGAAGAAGTACTTCGGGCGGTCGCCGTTCCAGCCCTTGCCGGCCGGGTAGACGCACACGGCGCCGTACGGGCAGCCGTGATAGGACGGCCCGGAAGCGAGTGCCACCCGCTCGGTCCGGGCTCCGCCCGCCTTCATCGGAACCACGTGTGTGACCCCGGCACGGTCCCCCACCGTCTGCACGGCCGAGGTCCTGGACGCCCCGTCACGAGCCGGTGCCGCCGATGCCGGCGACGACAGTGCCACCGCGGCCAGACCGGCCGCCGCCGTCAGGGCGATCCCCGCGAAGACGCTTCTCGCTCTCACCATGTATGAGCCTTCCCCATCGTCGTCACGCCGGCTCTCTGCCGGAGCCGGCGGGAGCGGCCGGTGCGTCGGCCGCGTCACGACTACGGAGTTCCCGGCGTCCAGCCAGATACATCGGAAGGCCCACTCGTTCCGGCTACGACGGACCGTGGTCGTTCGAAGCACCCACAACCCGTGGCAAATGCGGACAACTGCTCGGTCAGGCCACGGACGTGTACGCGACGACGCCGCGGTGCATCGCGTCGATGGCGCTGCGCGCCGCGCCGTGCACCGAACCGCCGTCACCGCGGGTGGCGTTGGCGACCTGGTCGAGCAGGTCGAGCACCTGCTTGGTCCAGCGGACGAAGTCGCCGGGAGCCATGTCGCTGTCGGCGAGCACCGTCTCCAGCCGCGCGCCGGTGGCCCAGCGGAACGTAGCCCAGCAGAACCCGAGGTCGGGTTCGCGCTGGAACGACACGCCGTTCTCGCTCTCGACCTCCTCCAGCTGACCCCACAGCCGCACCATCTCGCCGAGCGTCTCGCGCGCGGCTCCGCGCGGCAGGCGTGGTGAGTCGGTGTCGTCGGACTGCCTGGCCTCGTACACGAGGGTCGAGACGCACGCCGCGAGCTCGGCCGGGCGCAGCCCGTCCCAGAGTCCCTGTCGCAGGCACTCGGACGTGAGCAGGTCCAGTTCGGTGTAGAGCCGCCCGAGCCGCTCGCCGTCGGCGGTGACCTCGTCGGCGTCGAGGTACCCGAGCGTGTCGAGAACGCCGCACACCCGGTCGAAGGTGCGCGCGATCAGGTTGGTGCGGCCCTCGACGCGCCGCTGCAGCCCTTCGGTCTCGCGAAGCAGCCGGAAGTAGCGCTCCGCCCAGCGGGCGTGGTCCTCGCGCTCGGCGCAGCCGTGGCAGGGATGCGCGCGGATCCGCTCGCGCAGCCGGTCGATCTCCGGGTCGTGCGTGCCCGCACCGCGCCTGCGGCTCGCCCGGCGCGCCTCCGTGTCGTCGTAACCCTGGGCACGCAGCGTGGAGACGAGGTCGCGTCGGTGCTGCGGCGAACGGGCGTTGAAGTTCTTCGGGATCCGGACGTTCCCGAGCGGTTCGACCGGCGTCGGGAAGTCGACGACGCCGAGCCGCTTCACCTGCCGGTCGGACGTGAGCACGACCGGATGCGGGTCGTCGCGTCCGGCGGAGGTGCCGGCGTCGAGGACGACGGCGAGCCCGGACCTGCGGCCCGCGGGCACGACGATGACGTCGCCACGCCGTAGTTCGCCGAGCGAGTCGATCGCCGCGGCGCGCCGCTTCTCCGCCTTCGCCCGCGCCTGCTGCGCCTCGAGATCGGACAGCCTGCGGCGCAGCGCGGCGTACTCCTCGAAGTCGCCGAGGTGACAGGTCATCGCCTCGCGATAACCGCGCAGTGCCTCCTCGTTGCGGCTCACCCGGCGCGCGAGGCCGACCACGGCGCGGTCGGCCTGGAACTGCGCGAAGCTCTCCTCCAACATGCCGCGCGCCCGGTCGCGCCCGACCTGCCGCACCAGGTTGACCGCCAGGTTGTACGACGGGCGGAAGCTGGAGCGCAGCGGGTACGTGCGCGTGCTGGCGAGGCCGCCGAGCGCCTCCGGGTCGAGCTCCGGCGTGAACAGCACGACGCCGTGGCCCTCGACGTCGATGCCGCGGCGTCCCGCCCGTCCGGTCAGCTGGGTGTACTCCCCCGCGGTGATGTCCGCGTGCGTCTCGCCGTTCCACTTCGTGAGGCTCTCCAGCACCACCGACCGCGCCGGCATGTTGACGCCGAGCGCGAGTGTCTCGGTGGCGAACACGACCTTGATCAGGCCGCGCGCGAACAGCTCCTCGGTGACCTCCTTGAAGGTCGGCAGCATCCCGGCGTGGTGCGCGGCGACGCCGCGGGTGAGGCTCTCCCGCCACTCGTCGAACCCGAGCACGCGCAGGTCGTCCTCGGGGATGTGCGCGCACCGCTCGTCGACGTACTCGCGCACCTCGGCGGCCTCGTCCGGGGTGTTGAGCCGGACGCCGCCGTAGAGGCAGGACAGCACCGCGGCGTCGCAGCCGGCGCGGCTGAACACGAAGTAGATGGCCGGCAGCAGGCCGTCGCGGTCGAGCCGCTCGACCACCTGGGTGCGAGCGGGCGGCCGGAAGGTGCGGCGCCCGCGAGGGCCGCGGCCGTGTCCGTAGCCACGCCCGCTGCCGCGACGCTCCCAACGGCCGTTGCGCGCGTCGTCGCGGGCGATGCGGAGCAGCTCCGGGTTGACCCTCTTACCGCCGCCGTCCACGAAGAGGTCGTAGAGGCGGTTGCCGGCGAGGACGTGTTGCCAGAGCGGCACCGGCCGGGTCTCCTCGACGATGACGTCGGTCTCGCCGCGCACCTCCTTCAGCCAGTCGCCGAACTCCTCGGCGTTGCTGACCGTCGCGGACAGCGCGACCAGCCGCACCGACTCGGGCAGGTGGATGATGCACTCCTCCCACACCGCACCCCGGAAGCGGTCGGACAGGTAGTGCACCTCGTCCATGACCACGTGGCTGAGCCCGCGCAACGTCGCCGAGCCCGCGTAGAGCATGTTGCGCAGCACCTCGGTCGTCATCACGACGACGGGCGCCTCGCCGTTGATGCTGTTGTCGCCGGTGAGCAGCCCGACGGTCCTCGCGTCGTAGCGGCGGACGAGGTCGGCGTACTTCTGGTTCGACAGCGCCTTGATCGGCGTCGTGTAGAAGCACTTGGTGCCGGTGGCGAGCGCGAGGTGGACGGCGAACTCGCCGACCACCGTCTTGCCGGCGCCGGTCGGGGCGGCGACGAGCACGCCGTTGCCGGCCTCGAGCGACCGGCATGCCTCGACCTGGAACGGATCGAGCCGGAAGTCGTAGAGGTCGCGGAACCGGCCCAGCTCCGTCCTGGCCTCGGCGGCCCGGCGCTGGGCAGCGGCATAGCGCTGCGCGGGCGAGGTCACGCAATCACCCTAACGCGCTCCCCCGACTCCCATGATCATGAAGACACCGGGCTGCTGTGGCGGCCCGAGGTCTTCATGATCATGGCGTGATCACGCGGAGCGCGCCGGGGACGACCTCGGCCCGCAGCGGCAGCGGGCCGATGCGCTCGCCGTCGGCGTACGCGACGACGCCGGACGCCGCGAGCCCGACGGTGCGGGCACGGAACATCCGTACCGCCGGGTGCGACACGTGCGTCCCCTTGTACAGCTTCGGCAGCAGCACCGGCACGACGCGGCGCGGCACGGGCGCGATGACGGTGACGTCGAGGAGACCGTCGTCCGGCTCGGCGTCCGGGCAGATGCGCAGCCCGCCGCCGTACTGGGTGGTGTTGCCGACGGAGACGAACATCGCCTCGACCAGGCTCTCCTCGCCGTCCATCTCGACGAGGAACCGCAGCGGCTCGAACGCCCGCAGCTCCAGCAGGATCGCGAGGTCGTACCGCAACCGGCCGTGCGGCCAGGTCATCGCGTTCACCCGCTCGTTGACCGCGGAGTCGAAGCCGGCGTACAGCACGCCGACGAACCACTCGTCGCGCACCCGGCCGAGGTCGATCGTGCGTGCGGTACCGGCGAGGACCGTGGCCGTCGCGGTGGCGGTGTCGAGCGGGATGCCGAGCGAGCGCGCGAGGTCGTCGCCGGTGCCCGCGGGGACGACGCCGAGCGGGACGTCGGTGCCGGCGAGCGCCTGGACGGCGAGGTGCACCAGACCGTCGCCACCGACCGCGACGAGCGCGTCGGGCCGCTCGGCCACGACCTTCCTGGCGACCTCCACGGAGTCGGCGGCGTCCCTGCCGTGCACCAGCCGCGTCGCCACGCCCGCGTCGCGCAGGCGGCCGGCGACCTCGGTGGCGACACGCATGCCGCGGCCGCGTCCCGACGTGGGGTTGACGAGGACGACGACATCCGAGCGCATGCCCGGACCTTACCCGGACGGAGGCCTATGCCTTCCGCGACGTGTCGTCGTCGAGTTCGGACGTCTCGTCGTCGAGTTCGGACGTCTCGGCGTCGAGCTCGAGCGGAGACGCCTCGTCGTCGTCCAGCTCGTCGTAGGCCGCCTCGATGCTGCCGACGCCGCGGCGCTTGTCGTTCAGGTACGCCACGACCACGGCCGCCTCGAAGAGCGCGGTCATCGGGAGCGCCAGCGCCAGCATGCTGAACGGGTCCTGGCTGGGCGTGGCGACCGCGGCGAACACGAAGATCAGCAGGATCGCCCGGCGCTGCCACTTCTTCAGCCGCTCGAAGGTCAGCACACCGGCGAAGTTGAGCAGCACGACCAGCAGCGGCAGCTCGAAGCCGACGCCGAAGATCGCCATCATGGCGGCGGCGTAGCCGAAGTAGTGGTCGATCGTGATCAGCGTGCCGTAGTCCTCCGGCACGAACGACAGCAGCAGGTGCAGGCCCTTGGACAGCACCAGGTAGGCGAGCACGGCGCCCACCAGGAACAGCGGCACGGCGGTGCTGACGAACGCGATGGTCCACTTGCGCTCGTTGCGGTGCAGGCCCGGCGTGATGAACGCCCAGAGCTGGTAGAACCAGATCGGCGACGAGGCCACGACCGCGACCATCGCGGAGACCTTCAGCCGCAGCAGGAACGGCTGGAAGATGCTGGTGAAGTACAGCGGGCAGCCGGGCGTGCCGCCCGTGCTCGTCGCGCCCGCCGGGGTCGGGTGGTGGCCCTGCGCCTGCAGCTCGCAGAACGGCCGGGTGAGGAACTCGAAGATCGGGTGGTAGAAGAACCAGGCGACCGCCGTCACCACGACGAACGCGAGCGCCGCGACGACGATCCGGTTGCGCAGCTCGCGCAGATGCTCCCCCAGCGTCATCCGTCCTTCGGGGTCGGACGGACGCGGGTTGCGGAGGACGCGGAACACCCGCGCGACTGGCGAGGCCACCGACGGCTACCAGCCGCTCACTGCTTCTCGGCGACGGGCTCGCGGGCCGCCTGCTGGTCGGCAGGGGCTTCCGCGTCCGCCGGCGGGGACGCGGTGGCGGCGAGCTCCTTCGGCGCCTCGGCCTGCGGCTGCGGCTGCGGCGCCGGCTTCTCGGCGGGCTCGTCGTCCTTGTCGATCCCCTTGATCTCGGACTTGAAGATGCGCATCGACCGGCCCAGCGAGCGGGCGAACGTCGGGAGCTTGGTCGCGCCGAAGAGCAGGAGGATCACCGCGACCACGATCAGTATCTCGGGAGTGCCAATGTCCATCGATCCTCCAGGTTCGTGGGCACGCAACGGCCCGGTGCGTCCACCAAATGCTACCTCCGGAGCCCCGGCCCGTCCCCTCGCCCGGTCACGGTGTGGCAGCACTCTCGTACGCGGTCAGCGCCGCCCGCGCGTCGGCGCGGATCTGCTCGACCAGCTCGGGCGGGTCCACGACGGCGGCGACGCCGCCCAGCCGCAGCGCGAGCCGGCGCACCCAGCTCGTGTCCGCCGTCCGCAGCGTCGCGCGCAGGATCCCGTTGCTCTCCGTGACCGACTCGCACGGGTAGTAGTCCGCCACCCAGTGCGCGCCCTGGCCGAGCTCGAAGGTGACGAGCAGGTCGGTCTGCGACGCACGGAACAGGCCCTCGTCGGCGTCGCGCAGCTGGACGCGTGCCGGCACGTCCGCGGGATCGCCGGTCTCCTTCAGGTCGACGACGCGGTCCAGCCGGAACAGCCGGACGTCGTCGACCCGGCGGCACCACGCCTCGAGGTAGGACCGCCCGTCGACGACCAGCAGCCGGATCGGGTCGACGTCGCGCTCGGTCACCTCGTCGCGGCCCGGCACGTAGTAACGCAGGTGCAGCCGGCGCCGGCCCTCGACCGCCGTCCTGACGACCGGGACGACGCGGTCCTCCGCCTCGACCTCGACGCTGACCCGCCCGGCCCGGACCCCGAGGTCGCTCGCGGCCCGCTCCAGCTTGGCGATCGCGCGGTTGAGCGCGTCCCTGTCGGCGAGCCCGGGGACGTCGGCGAGGGTGCGCAGCGCGACCAGCAGGGCGGACGCCTCGCCGATGTCGAGCCGCAGCGGCCGCGCGATCGTGTCGGCGTTGTCGATGGTGATGGTGCCGCCCTCGTAGTCGACCTCGATGAGGTCGGCGGGCGTGTACCCGGGCAGGCCGGAGACGAACACCAGGTCGAGGTCGTCCATCAGCTGGCGCTCGGAGACGCCGAACGTCCGCGCGGCCTCGTCGAGGGACACGCCCTGGTGCCGCTGCAGGTACGGCACCAGCGCGAGCAGCCGGGACAGCCGCTCGCTGCTCGTCCCGCCGCCGGCCGGTCCTGCGCTCAGTGACACCCGCGCCCCCTCGCTCGTTCCCCTCCGGCTCGCTCGCTCAGTCCTGCGCTCATCGCCGGCCCCCGTACGCCACGGCCTCGAGCCGGGCCATCACGGCCTTGCGCACGTCCTCGGGTTCCAGGACGACCACGTTGGCGCCGTGGCCCGCGAGGCTCTCGGCGAGCCGCTCCGGGTGGCTGAACTCGATCTCCACCTCGTCGAACCCGTCCGGTCCGGGCTCGACCCGGCACGCGTGCCTGCGCAACCAGAACCCGGCCCCCGACCGCACCCGCAGCACGGCCCGGCGCCCGGCCACGTCGTCGTCGGCCCAGCTGGTGACCATGACCCGCACCTCCGCGCCGTCCGGCACCTGGACGCTGCCCGGCCGGCCGGCGCGCTCGACGTCGCCTACTATCCGGTCCAGCCGGAACACCCGCTCGGCCTGCCGGTCGTGGTCGAAGCCGGCGACGTACCAGCGCCCGCGCCGCGAGACGACGCCCCACGGGTCGAGCGTGCGCGTGGTCGGGCCGTCCTGGCCCTGCCGCCGGTAGCCGAACCGCACCGGGTACCGGCCGAGCACCGCGCGCCACAGCGGCAGGAACGCCGGCTCCCGGGCCCCGACCCGCGGCTCGATGCCCGGCAGCGACGAGTCGACGTCCAGGCCGGCGGCCCGCAGCTTCAGCATCGCGCTGGACGCCGCCTGCGCGAGCGTCGCGTGCTGCCAGGTGCGGGCGGCGAGACCGAGCACGGCAGCCTCGTCGGGCGTGAACGTGAGCTCGGGCAGCTCGTAGACGTCGCGCCGGATCCGGTAGCCCGGGTTGCCCTCCCAGTCCTCGACGGTCTCCAGCGGGATGCCCAGCTCGCGCAGCTCGTCCTTGTCCCGCTCGAACATCCGCTTGAACGCCTCGAGGCCGCTGCCCTCGTAGCCCTGCACGGACGTCCTGATGTGCTCGGCGCTGATCGGCTGCCGGGTGGCCAGCAGGCACAGGACGAGGTTGAACAGCCGTTCCGTCTTCCTCCGGGACGCGACCATCACCCCTCCTAGCAACCTGCGCGATGTGACGCTAACAAACCTCGTCACCGGACCGCTTGTACGCTTCCGGCGTGGTGCGGTGGAGAAGCGGCCGGGTGGTCGCGGTCGGTCGCGAATGGCCGGGGGCGCGGGAGGTCGACGTCGCGGTGGACGGCGCATCCGTGCGCGCGCTGGCGTACACCGCCGCGGTCGGCGAACCCGAGCCGGGCGACACGGTAGTCCTCAACACCGGCGCGCTCGCCCTCGGCCTGGGCACGGGCGGCTACGCGCTCGTCGTGGCCGTGCCGGACCGGCTGCCGCCCGACCCGCCGCCGGGGCCCGGGCACCTGGTGAAGGCCCGCTACACGCCGCTGCAGCAGATCGTCCTCGGTGTGGACGAGCAGGACTCGGCCCACCACGAGGCGCTGCGGGACGCCGACGACCTCGCCGGGATGCCGGTGGTCGTGCACGACCTGCACTCGGCGCTGCCCGCGATCGTCGCGGCGCTGCGGCACGACCGGCCGGGCACGCGGGTGGCGTACCTGATGACCGACGGCGGCGCGCTGCCGCTCGCGTTCTCGCGCAGTGTCGCCGCGCTGCGTGACGCCGGCTGGCTGACCGGCACGATCACCGTCGGGCAGGCCTACGGCGGCGACCTGGAGGCGGTCACCGTCCATTCCGGGCTGCTCGCCGCGCGGCTCGTCGTCGGCGCCGACACCGTGGTGGTCACCCAGGGGCCGGGCAACCTGGGCACGGGCACCAGGTGGGGGTTCTCGGGGGTGGCGACCGGGGAGGCGGTCAACGCCGCCGCCGTGCTCGGCGGGCGTCCCGTGGCCGGGCTGCGGGTCTCCGCGGCCGACCCGCGGGGGCGCCACCGCGGCGTGTCGCACCACAGCCTCACAGCGTACGGGCGGGTCGCCCTCGCCGGCGCGGACGTCGCCGTGCCCGCGCTGCCGGACGAAGGGCTGGACGCCGAGATCCGCACCCAGCTGCGCGCGCTGCCCGACCGGCACCGGCTGGTGGACGTGACCGTCGACGGCCTGGTCGAGGCGCTGAAGGCGGCGCCGGTGCGGCTGTCGTCGATGGGCCGCGGCCTGGACGACGACCTGCCGTACTTCCTCGCCGCCGCCGCGGCCGGTCGCCACGCCGCGTCCCTGCTCGGCTCCTGAACCGGTGCGGCTGAACCGGTGAGGTGCCCCTCACGGGGCGAAGACACGGGTCAGGAGAGCTTCTCGAGCTTGCTCACCACGAAGATGCGGCCCATCATGCAGTGGCTCGCCATCCCGGCGCTGGCGAAGTGGCCGGTGACGCGCACCTTGCCCAGCTTCGCCTGGTAACCGCCACCGCCGCCCTGCGCGAGCTGCCTCGGCGCGTCGCCGGCGAGCTCGTAGGAGCGGCCGTCCGAGGTCTTGAGGCCGACGCAGCCGGGTTCGGCGCCGCGCACCGCGGTGCCGGTGAGCGTCGCCTTCCCGCCCGTGGTCAGCGGCGGCTTCGACGTCGACGGGGTGCCGCTCGGCACGGTCGGTCCGGTCGTCGGGCTGGTGGTGGCCGGCGGGCTCGCGCTCGACGAGCTCGGTTGCGCGACCGAGGACGTCGCAGACGCGGTCGCGCCGCTGTCGCCCGTCGCTCCGGCACCGCAGCCGGCGACGAGCGCCGCCACCGCGGCCGCCAGGCCCAGGCTCGCGGCAGCCGCCGACAGGCTCCGTCTCGTACGCATACTCCGTACACGCCCTGCGGCGTGCCGAAGGTTGCCCGTCACATCCCGGCGATGAGCTTCTCGACCCGCTCGTCGACGGCCCGGAAAGGGTCCTTGCAGAGCACGGTCCGCTGTGCCTGGTCGTTGAGCTTCAGGTGCACCCAGTCGACCGTGAAGTCCCTGCGCCGCTCCTGCGCCCGGCGGATGAACTCCCCGCGCAGCCGGGCCCGGGTGGTCTGCGGCGGGACGGACTTCGCCTCGAAGATGTCGATGTCGCGGCACACCCGCGCCACCGCACCCTTGCGCTGCAGCATGTAGTACAGCCCGCGGTTGCGGTTCACGTCGTGGTACGCGAGGTCGAGCTGCGCGATCCGCGGCGACATCAGGGCCAGGCCGTGCTTGGCGCGGTACCGCTCGATCAGCCGGTACTTGGTGACCCAGTCGATCTCGCGCTCGATCAGGCCGAGATCGCCGCCGGAGACGGCCTTGAGCGCGCGCCCCCACAGGTCGAGGACGCGCTCGTCGGTCGGCGTCGCCCCGTACCGGTCGACGAAGTCGGAGGCCCGCTCGTAGTACTCGCCCTGGATGTCCAGCGCGCTCGCCTCGCGGCCGTTGGCCAGCCGCACCGGGCGGCGTCCGGTGATGTCGTGGCTGACCTCGCGGATCGCCCGGATCGGGTTCTCCAGCGCCAGGTCGCGGATGCCGACACCGGCCTCGACCATGCGCAGCACCAGGTCGGTGGCGCCGGTCTTGAGCATCGTCGTCGTCTCGCTCATGTTCGAGTCGCCGACGATGACGTGCAGCCGCCGGAACCGCTCGGCGTCCGCGTGCGGCTCGTCCCTGGTGTTGATGATGGGCCGGGACCGCGTGGTGGCCGACGAGACGCCCTCCCAGATGTGCTCCGCGCGCTGGCTCACGCAGTACAGCGCGCCGCGCGAGGTCATCAGCACCTTGCCGGCGCCGCACATGATCTGCCGCGTGACCAGGAACGGGATCAGGACGTCGGCGAGCCGGCCGAACTCGCCGTGCCGGCCGACCAGGTAGTTCTCGTGGCAGCCGTAGGAGTTGCCCGCCGAGTCGGTGTTGTTCTTGAACAGGTAGATGTCGCCGGCGATCCCCTCCTCGCGGAGTCGCCGCTCGGCGTCGACGAGCAGGCCTTCCAGCGTGCGCTCGCCAGCCTTGTCGTGGACGACGAGCTGGGTGACGTTGTCACATTCCGGCGTCGCGTACTCCGGGTGACTGCCCACGTCCAGGTAGAGCCGGGCGCCGTTGCGCAGGAACACGTTGCTGCTGCGTCCCCACGACACCACCCGCCGGAACAGGTAGCGCGCCACCTCGTCGGGCGACAGCCTGCGCTGGCCGCGGAACGTGCACGTGACGCCGTACTCGTTCTCCAGCCCGAAGATTCGCCTATCCACTTGACCAGGCTACGTCAGGCCTGGCCGTTGTCGCTGTCGTCTCGGGCAACGCCCTGGGATTCGGGCGACGCCGAGTCCGTCGCCCCGTGCTCGGGCTCGGCAGTCGCGGCGAGCAACCGTTCCAGCTCGGCGCCCTGGATGCGCCGGAACATCCGGCCCCTGCGGTTGCGGTCGAGCACGCCGACCTCGAGCTGACCGGCCTCGAGGTCGCGGTAGCCGCCGCTCTCCTGTCGGCCGAGCGCGGAGACGGCGGCGCGCAGCGCGGCCGCGAGCGACATGCCCTGCTGGTAGTGCTCACCGAGCGCGGACGCCACCTGGTCGGCCATGCCGCCCATCACGAGGTAACCGCGCTCGTCCTGCACGGAGCCGTCGAACGTGAGCCGGTAGATCTGGTCCTCGGCGGTGCTCTCGCCGACCTCGGCCACCACCAGCTCGACCTCGTACGGCTTGTGCGCGTCGGTGAAGATCGAGCCGAGGGTCTGCGCGTACGCGTTCGCGAGGCCGCGCGCGGTGACGTCGCTGCGCGCGTTGGTGTAGCCGCGGACGTCGGCGAGCCGGATGCCGGCCTGCCGCAGGTTCTCGAACTCGTAGTACAGGCCGACCGCGGCGAACGCGATGCGGTCGTAGATCTCGCTGATCTTGTGCAGCGTGCGGGACCGGTTCTCCGCGACGAACAGGATGCCGTCGTGGTACTGCAGGACGGTGGCGCTGCGGCCCCGGGTGATGCCCTTGCGCGCGTACTCCGCCTTGTCCTTCATCAACTGCTCGGGCGAGATGTAGCCCAGCGGCATGGTCATGCGTACGCTCCTCGCTCAGGCGTCGTTGTGGACAGGGGCGGCCGGGCCGTCGGGACGGCGCATCCGGCCGTCGAGGACGGCGTCGACGAGCTCGCCGATCTCGTTGTCGCCGAGCATGCGCAGGCCGTCGGCGGTGACGGAGGCGACCTGCGGGTAGATGCGCCTGGCGACGTCGGGCAGGCCGCTGGCGGAGTCGTCGTCGGCGGCGTCGTAGAGCGCCTGCAGCAACGCGACGACCGTCTCCTGCTCCGGCGCGTCGTCGCGGTACAGCTTCTTCAGCGCGCCGCGGGCGAACACCGAGCCGGAGCCGACGGAGTAGAAGCCCTGCTCCTCGTATTTGCCGCCGCTGACGTCGTAGCTGAAGATGCGGCCCTTGCCCGCGTCCGGGTCGTACCCGGCGAGCAGCGGCACGACCGCGAGGCCCTGCAGTGCCATGCCCAGGTTGCCGCGGATCATCGTCGACAACCGGTTCGCCTTGCCGTCGAGGGACAGCGTGCTGCCCTCGATCTTCTCGTAGTGCTCCAGCTCCACCTGGAACAGCCGGACGATCTCGGCGGCCATGCCCGCGCTGCCCGCGATGCCGACGCAGGACAGCTCGTCGGCCGGGAACACCTTCTCGATGTCGCGCTGCGCGATGACGTTGCCGGCCGTCGCGCGCCGGTCACCGGCCATCACGACGCCGTCGGCGAACGTGGCGGCGACGATGGTCGTGCCGTGCCGCATGTCCTTCGCGTCCACTGTGCCGGGCAGCGTGCGGCGCCCCGGCAGCAGGTCGGGGTTGTGCCTCGTCAGGAACTCGGCGAACGACGAGTTGCCCGGCGTGGTGAACTCACTCGGCAACCGGCCAAGGCCGTCGAGATGGGACGACACATCACTCCTTCCAGCGCGCCCTGGCGGAGCGCTGATCGACACGTACGGCAGACCCTAGCGGGACGAGCGGGAAACCCCTACTCGCCACCCTTCTGGACGTACTGCCTGACGAACTCCTCGGCGTTCTCCTCGAGGACCTCGTCGATGTCGTCGAGGATGGAGTCCACGTCCTCGCTGAGCTTCTCGTGCCGCTCCTGGACGTCGGTCTCGGTCTCGGCCTCGGTCTCCTCGGTCTCCTCGCGCTGCCGGTTGGCCCGGCGCTGCCCGCCCGCGGTCTCTTTCCCAGCCATGACACCTCCCGTGGGGGTCGACACTCGAACACTATCCACTCCGCACGACAGATGTGCGGTGCTTCGAGATGAGTCGGTCTACGCGCCTTCGGTGAGGACGGCCACGAGCTCGCCCGCCGTCTTGCAGCGGTCGAGCAGCTCGCCCACGTGGGTGCGGGTGCCGCGCAAGGGTTCCATCATCGGGACCCGCTGCAGGGAGTCCCGCCCGGGGACGTCGAAGATGACCGAGTCCCAGGACGCCGCCGCCACCTGCTCGCCGTACTGGGCGAGGCAGCGGCCCCTGAAGTACGCGCGGGTGTCGTCCGGCGGGCGGACGACGGCGCGCTCGATCTCGTCCTCGGTGAACAGCCGGCGCATCGAGTCGCGCGAGGCGAGCCGGGCGTAGAGGCCCTTCTCCGGGCGGATGTCGGTGTACTGCAGGTCGACGAGCTGCAGCCGCGGATGGTCCCAGTCGATGCCGTCGCGGGACCGGTAGCCCTCCAGCAGCGCGAGCTTGGCCACCCAGTCCAGCTCCCGGCGCAGCAGCATGGGGTCCTGGGCGAGCCGGTCGAGCACCGACTCCCACTCGTCGAGGACCTCCCTGGTGGCCTCGTCGACGTCGGAGCCGTAGCGGTCCTCGACGTACTTGCGGGCCTGCTCGTGGTACTCGTTCTGCAGCTGCAGCGCCGTCATCCGCCGGCCGTCGTGCAGTGTGAGCAGGTGGCCCAGGCCGTAGTCGTGCGACACCTCGTGCAGCGCGGCGACCGGCTGGACGACGCTGAGGTCCTCGCGCAGCCAGCCGTCCTCGACCATGGAGAGCACCAGCGAGGTGGTGCCGAGCTTGAGGTACGTCGCCAGCTCGCTCATGTTCGCGTCGCCGACGATGACGTGGAGCCGCCGGTACTTCTCGGCGTCGGCGTGCGGCTCGTCGCGGGTGTTGATGATGGGCCGCTTGAGGGTCGTCTCGAGGCCGACCTCGACCTCGAAGAAGTCCGCGCGCTGGCTCAGCTGGAAGCCGGCCTGGCCGCCCTCCTGGCCGATGCCGACCCGGCCGGCGCCGGCGAACACCGGGCGGCTGACGAAGAACGGCGTGACGTGCTTGACGATGTCGGCGAACGGCGTCGACCTGCGCATCAGGTAGTTCTCGTGGCAGCCGTACGACGCGCCCTTGTTGTCGGTGTTGTTCTTGTACAGGACGATGGGCGCCGTGCCGGGGATCTGCGCGGCCCGGCGCAGCGCCTCGAGCATCACCCGCTCGCCGGCCTTGTCCCAGAGCGCGGCGTCGCGCGGGTTCGTGCACTCGGGCGCGGAGTACTCCGGGTGCGCGTGGTCGACGTACAGCCGCGCGCCGTTGGTGAGGATGACGTTCGCGAGGCCGAGGTCCTCGTCGGTGAGCTGGCTCGCGTCGGCGGCGTCACGGGTGACGTCGAAGCCCCGCGCGTCGCGCAGCGGCGTCTCCTCCTCGAAGTCCCACCGCGCCCGCCGCGCCCGGGCGGCGGCGGCGGTGGGGTACGAGTTCACGATCTGTGACGAGGTGAGCATAGCGTTCGCGCCGGGCTGACCGGGCACGGAGATGCCGTACTCGGTCTCGATCCCCATGATGCGGCGCACCGCTCCCCCGCCCGCTGCCGCACCCTCTGCCGTCATGCGGTGAAGCCTACGTCCTCAGAGCTCGCACTGCCGGGCGCCGGGTCAGAGGTACTGGCCCGTGTTGGCGACGGTGTCGATCGAACGTCCCTCCGACACGCCCTCCTTGCCGGAGACGAGCGTGCGGATGTAGACGATCCGCTCGCCCTTCTTGCCGGAGATGCGGGCCCAGTCGTCGGGGTTCGTCGTGTTCGGGAGGTCCTCGTTCTCCTTGAACTCGTCGACGATCGCCTGCAGCAGGTGCTGGACGCGGAGGCCCTTCTGCCCGGTCTGCAGGAAGTCCTTGATCGCCATCTTCTTACCGCGCCCGACGATGTTCTCGATCATCGCGCCGGAGTTGAAGTCCTTGAAGTAGAGGGTCTCCTTGTCGCCGTTGGCGTAGGTGACCTCCAGGAAGCGGTTCTCCTCGACCTCGGCGTACATCCGTTCCACGACGCGGTCGATCATCGCCTGGACGCACGCCGTCTCGTCGCCGCTGAACTCCTCGAGGTCGTCGTGGTGCAGCGGCAGCTTCGGCGTGACGTACTTGGAGAAGATGTCGCGCGCGGACTCGGCGTCCGGCCGCTCGATCTTTATCTTTACGTCGAGACGTCCCGGCCGCAGGATCGCGGGGTCGATCATGTCCTCGCGGTTGGACGCGCCGATCACGACGACGTTCTCCAGCCCCTCGACGCCGTCGATCTCGCTCAGCAGCTGCGGCACGATCGTGTTCTCGACGTCGGAGCTGACGCCCGACCCGCGGGTGCGGAAGATGGAGTCCATCTCGTCGAAGAAGACGATCACCGGGGTGCCCTCGGTGGCCTTCTCCCTGGCCCGCTGGAACACCAGCCGGATGTGCCGCTCGGTCTCGCCGACGTACTTGTTGAGCAGCTCGGGGCCCTTGATGTTCAGGAAGTAGGACTTCCCGTTCGGCCGGCCGGTCTTCTGCGCGACCTGCTTGGCCAGGCTGTTCGCCACGGCCTTCGCGATCAGCGTCTTGCCGCAGCCGGGAGGCCCGTAGAGCAGCACGCCCTTGGGCGGGCGCAGCTCGTGCTCGGCGAACAGGTCGCGGTGCAGGTACGGCAGCTCGACCGCGTCGCGGATCTGCTCGATCTGGCTGCTGAGGCCGCCGATCGAGGAGTAGTCGATGTCCGGGACCTCTTCGAGGACGAGCTCCTCGACCTCGGACTTCGGGATCCGCTCGTAGACGAAGCCGGCCCGGCCGTCCATGAGCAGCGCGTCGCCGGCGCGCAGCGGCTTGTCCTTGAGGGTGTCGGCGAGGCGGACGATGCGCTCCTCGTCGGTGTGCCCGATCACAAGCGCACGATCGCCGTCGGCGAGAAGCTCCTTCAGCATGACGACGTCGCCGACCTGCTCGAAGGTCAGGCTCTCGACGACGTTCATCGCCTCGTTGAGCATGACCTCCTGGCCGGGACGCAGCTCGTCGAGGTCGACATTGGGGCTCACCGTGACCCGCAGCTTGCGGCCGCCGGTGAACACGTCGATGGTGCCGTCCTCGTTCGTGGCGAGGTAGGCCCCGAAGCTGGCAGGCGGCTGGGCCAGCCGGTCGATCTCCTCCTTGAGGGCGACGATCTGCTCACGGGCCTCGCGCAGCGTCGCGGCGAGGCGTTCGTTCTGGGCCTGCTCCTTCGCGAGCGCGCTCTCGGTCGCCGCGAGCCGGTGCTCTATGGCACGGATGCTCCTCGGGGACTCCGGCCCACGGCTACGCACCATCGCGAGCTCGTCCTCAAGAGAAGAGACCTGCGCCAACAGGTCCCGGATCTCCTGCTCCTGGC
Organism: Streptosporangiales bacterium; assembly: GCA_036378185.1. Classification (GTDB taxonomy): domain Bacteria; phylum Actinomycetota; class Actinomycetes; order Streptosporangiales; family WHST01; genus WHST01. Next base: position 16,283 of record DASUWX010000170.1, read on the forward strand.
GCGCCGCGCGCGCTTCCGCGTCGTCACGAGCTGACACGCGCGTTCACCTCCTCGGTCACAGCTACCAATACCCGACCCTACAGTCGTGGACACCCTCCCGCCGAGTTCCCCGGGCCGATTTGGCCGATTCGCGATCAACCGTCGCCGGCGCGCGCGCCCGGGGCCGGACGCCGCTTCCGTGCCGGCGGGACGACGCCGGGGGCGAGCCGGCGGGCGGTGACCAGGAACCCGGTGTGCCCGACCATGCGGTGGTCCGGCCGTACGGCCAGGCCCTCGACGTGCCAGGTGCGCAGCATCGTCTCGGCGGCGGCCGGCTCGTCGAACCCGCCGCTCGCGCGCAGCGCCTCGACGACGCGGGACAGCTGGGTGGTGGTGGCGACGTACGCGCAGAGCACGCCGCCCGGCGTCAGCGCCGCCCGCACGCGCTCCAGGCACTCCCACGGCGCGAGCATGTCGAGCACGACGCGGTCGACCTCGCTCTCGGCGAGGGCGTCGGTCAGCTCGCCCACGGTGAGCCGCCACGCCGGGTGCGGCCCGCCGAAGAACTGCTCGACGTTGCGGCGCGCGATCGCGGCGAAGTCCTCCCGCTGCTCGTAGGACGAGACGAGTCCCTCGTCGCCGACGGCGCGCAGCAGCGAGCAGGTCAGCGCGCCGGAGCCCGCGCCGGCCTCCACGACGCGCGCACCGGGGAACACGTCGGCGACCGCGACGATCTGCGCGGCGTCCTTCGGGTAGACGACCGCGGCGCCGCGGCTCATCCGCAGCGTGTAGTCGGCGAGCAACGGGCGGAACGCGAGGTATGCGGCGCCGGACGTGCTGTTCGCGATGCTGCCCTCGGGCCGGCCGAGCAGGTCGTCGTGGGCGATGGCGCCGTGGTGGGTGTGGAACTGCCGGCCCGGCTCGAGGACGAGCGTGTGCCTGCGGCCCTTGTTGTCGGTGAGCTGCACCACGTCGCCGACGCGGAACGGCCCGCGCCGGTGTGCGGCGCCGGTGGGTTCGGTCATGCCCTGCCCACGGGCGTCGTGGTGCGCAGGGAGATCCCCGAGGAAGCAGTCATCAGACGGTGGAGGCTATCCGGTGGAGACGGCGCGTTCGACGTCGGCCGTCGCGAGTACGCCCGCGAGCCGGTCGGTGCCCGGCTCGACGACGAGGTACTCGGGCGCCGGCTTGCGCTGCATGGCCTTGATCAGCGCCTCGCCGTCGAGGTCGGCGGTGAGGACGACGCTGTCCTCGAGCGACTTGGACAGCGCCGAGACGGCGAGCCACGGCCACCGCTCCTGCGGCGTCGCGACGACCGCCGACTCGTTGACGATGCCGGTGGGGTGTCCGCTCGAGTCGGTGACCACGAGCGCGCGCATGCCCGACTCCCGCGCGCGCCGGATCGCCTCCCCGAGCGGCAGGTCGCCGGGGACGCTCAGCGCGGGCCGCAGCAGCGAGCGGGCGCGGGCGCGGGGCAGCCGCGAGCGCACCTGCTGGACCCGGAGCACCTGGGTGGCCCCGGACCAGAGGAACATGGCGATCAGGCCGCCCCAGATGACGTCCACCAGGCCCGGCTGGCCGTTGCCGGTGACCATGCCCCAGCCCGCGGCCGCGAGGACGACCAGGACCGCGAGGCCGCGGCCGGCCCACGCGGCCGCGACCGTGCCGGTGGACCGGCGTCCGGCGATCTTCCAGACGGCCGAACGCACGATCGCGCCGCCGTCGAGCGGCAGGCCCGGCAGCAGGTTGAACACCGCGACGATCGCGTTGACGAAGGCGAGCTGGCCGGCGAGCAGGTGCGGCACCGACCCGGCGGGCAGCACGGCGTACAGCCCGTACGAGACGCCCGCGACGACGATCGACGCCGCCGGCCCGGCCGCGGCGACCAGGAACTCCTTGCGGGGCGTGTCCGGCTCGTCCAGGGTCGACACGCCGCCGAGCAGCCAGAGCGTGATCTGCCGCACCTCGAGCTTGAGCCGGAGCGCGACGACGGAATGGCTCAGCTCGTGCACGAGCACCGAGAGCAGCAGGAAGACGGCGTAGGCGAACGAGACGGCCCACTTCCAGGCGCCGATGCCCGGTTGGTGCGACTCGACGTACGGGCCGAACGTGTAGGTGATGAGGATCGCGACCAGGAGCCAGCTGGGCGAGACGAAGACCGGGATGCCGAAGGGCCGGCCGATGAGCACGCCGTTGCCCAGCGGCCGGGCCGGCCGGTCGTCGCCCTCGTCGCGGGTCCCCGTCATGACCCAAGGCTACGGTCTTTGCCTGGAGATTGCCCGGGAGGCGACACGCGGAGCGTCCGGGTCGAATGTGTCGGCGGGCCGTCCTATGGTCGGGGTGGAACGAGGAAGCAGGTGGGCATGACGCTGGACGCGGCGCAGACGCCGGTGGACCTGACTGTGGACGGTTCCGCGGACACGTCCGCGGGAGCGCCCGTGGGCGTCCCCGCGACGGCCAGGCGCGCGCTGTCGCCGAGCCGCGCGGGCGACTTCATGACCTGCCCGCTGCTGTTCCGGTTCCGCGTCATCGACAAGCTGCCGGAACGGCCCAGCCCGGCCGCCGCGCGGGGCACCGTCGTGCACGCCGTGCTGGAGCGGCTGTACGACCTGCCCGCGGGCGAGCGCACGCTGGCACGCGCGCTCGAGCTGGTCGACCCCGAGTGGCGGCGGCTGGTCGAGGCCGAGCCGGGCCTGGAGGCGCTGTTCGAAGGCGACGACGCCGTCGAGCGCGACACCTGGCTCACCGGGGCGCACGACCTGCTGGCGACGTACTTCCGGCTGGAGGACCCGAACCGGCTGGAGCCCGCCGAGCGCGAGCTCTACGTGGAGACCTGCCTCGACTCGGGGCTCGTGCTGCGCGGCTACGTCGACCGGCTCGACGTCGCGGCGAGCGGCGACGTGCGCATCGTCGACTACAAGACGGGCACGGCGCCGTCGGAGCTGTTCGAGGCCAGGGCCATGTTCCAGATGCGCTTCTACGCACTGGTGCTGTGGCGGCAGCTCGGCCGGATACCGCGGCTGCTCCAGCTGATGTACCTCGGCAACGGCGAGGTGCTGCGCTACCAGCCGGACGAGCACGACCTGCGGGCGACGGAGCGGAAGATCGCCGCGCTGTGGCAGGCGATCGAGCGCGCCATCGAGCGCGGCGACTGGCGCCCCCGGCCGAGCCGGCTGTGCGAGTGGTGCGACCACCAGGCGCTCTGCCCGGAGTTCGGCGGCACGCCGCCGCCGCTGCCGGAGCGGATCGAGCTCACCGACGTCGCCGAGGCCCTCGCCGAGGTCCCCGACCCGCACAGCTCCGCCGCCGACATCTGAGCGCCGCCTCCGGCCCCTGGGCACGGACGGGTTGGGGGCACCCTGGTCACGCCATCATGTGACCAGGGTGCCCCTCAGACGTCACACGGCGCGGCCGGCGCTTCACACGACGAACGGTGGCTTCACACGAGTCCGACATCGTGTGAAGCCCCCGTCGATCACGTTGACGTGATCGACGGAACCCGCGCAGCCGGCCTGCTGGCCGGCGGTGGTGTGGTGGTCGAGGCGACGCTGCCGAATGATCACGGTATGTCAGGTTCCAGGGTTCCTACCCAGACGAGTACCTACTTCTCCCGTGTTGCCGCACGCGGGAAGTAGGTACTCGTCTCGGTAAGCCCTGGAAACCCACATACCGTGATCATTTGGAGAACGGCCGGTGGCGCGGCCGGGCGGCACCGACGTGGTCAGGTCGTGGCGGACGCGGCGGGTACGTGCGGGGCGATCTGACCGGCGAGGATGTCCTCGGCGTAGTGGCAGGCCACCTTGTGTCCCGGGTCCAGCTCGCGCAGTTCCGGGCGCTCGTCGTCGCACCGGGTCTCCTGCCGGAACGGGCACCGGGTGTGGAACCGGCAGCCGGTGGGCGGCCGGGCCGGGGACGGCAGGTCGCCGACGAGGATGATCCGCTGCCTGCGTTCCTCGACCTCCGGGTCGGGGATCGGCACCGCCGACATCAGCGCGATCGTGTACGGGTGCAGCGGCCGGGCGTAGAGCGCGTCGGACGGCGCCTCCTCGACGATGCCGCCGAGGTACATGACGCCGACCACGTCGCTGATGTGCCGCACCACCGCCAGGTCGTGGGCGATGACCAGATAGGTGAGGCCGAGCTGGTCCTGCAGCTCCTCGAGCAGGTTGATGACCTGCGCCTGGATGGACACGTCGAGGGCGGAGACCGGCTCGTCGGCGATGAGCATCTTCGGGTTGAGTGCGATCGCCCGCGCGATCCCGACCCGCTGGCGCTGGCCGCCGGAGAACTCGTGCGGGTACCGGCTCGCGGCGTTGGCCGGCAGGCCGACCACCTCGAGCAGCTCACGGAGCCGCTTGGTGTGCGCCGCCGAGCCGCCCGGCAGGCCGTGCACGCGCATCGGCTCGGTGATGATGGAGCCGACCGACTGCCGCGGGTCCAGGCTCGCCATCGGATCCTGGAAGACCATCTGCATGCCGGACCGCGCCCGGCGCAGCTGCTCCCCCGTCAGCTTCGCGACGTCGGTGCCGTCGAAGACCACCGAGCCGTCCGTCGGTTCGACCAGGCGCAGCACCGCCCGGCCGAACGTGCTCTTGCCGCAGCCCGACTCGCCGACGAGACCGTACGTGCTCCCCCGGCCCACGTCCATGCTGACGCCGTCTACGGCACGCACGTGCCCGACGACGCGGTCGACGAGCACGCCCTTGGTGATCGGGAAGTGCACCTTGAGGTCCCGGACGCGCAGCAGCGGCTCCGCCGGCTCCGGTCGCCCCGGCTCGGTCACACCGTCACCTCCTCGCGCTCGACCGGCAGCGGGTTGTGGCAGCGCAGGTCGTGCCGTGGGCGCAGCGGGTCGTCGGCGAGCTCCGGCGTCACCGACGTGCACTCGTCGATCGCCCGGTGGCAGCGAGGCGCGAACGCGCACGCCGACGTCCACGGCACGGTGTCGCGCGGGGACCCCGGGATCGGGCGCAGCGGCTCGCCGCGCGGCGCGTCCAGCCGCGGCACCGACGCGAGCAGGCCGCCGGTGTAGGGATGGCGCGGCCGGCCGAACAGCTCGCGGCGGTCGGCGGACTCGACGATGCGGCCCGCGTACATCACGTTCACCTGGTCGCACAGCCCCGCGACGACGCCGAGGTCGTGGGTGATCATCACGAGCGCGGTGCCGGAGTCGACGACGAGCTCCTTGAGCAGCTCCAGGATCTGGGCCTGGATGGTGACGTCGAGCGCCGTGGTCGGCTCGTCGGCGATGAGCAGGCGCGGCCGACAGGCGAGCGCGATGGCGATGAGCGCCCGCTGCCGCATGCCGCCGGAGAGCTGGTGCGGGTACTCCTTGAGTCGCCGGTCCGGGTCCGGGATGCCGACCCGCTCGAGCAGCGTGGCCGCCTCGCGGCGCACCTCCTCGCCCTTCATGCCGCGGTGCCGTTCGAGCACCTCGCGCACCTGCAGGCCGATCGGGACGACCGGGTTGAGCGAGGTCATCGGGTCCTGGAACACCATCGCGACGTCGCGGCCGCGCAGGTTGCGCATCTGTTCGTCGTCGAGGGTGAGCAGCTCGCGCCCGTCGAGCCGGACGCTGCCCGCGATGCGCACGCCGCGCTTCGGCAGCAGGCCCATCACCGCGAGCGAGGTGACCGACTTGCCGCAGCCGGACTCGCCCACCAGTCCGACGGTCTCCCCCGCACCGACCTCGAAGGTCACGCCGTCGACGGCGAGCACGTCCTTGCGGCCCTTGCGGTGGAACGTCACCCGCAGGCCGTCCACCTCGAGCAGTGGGCTGTTCGACGTGGTCATCGACCTGCGCACCCCCTCGCTCCGTCGCGACGTCGTGTGCTCATCGGCGGAACTTCGGGTCGAGGGCCTCGCGCAGCGACTCGCCGAGCAGCGTGAAGCCCAGCGCGGAGAGCACGATCGCGGCGCCGGGGAAGATCGCCAACTGCGGTGCGTAGGTGAGCGCGTCCTGCATCTCGGTGAGCATCCGCCCCCATTCCGGTACGGACGGGTCGGCGCTGCCCAGACCGAGGAAGGACAGCCCGGCCGCGTCGACGATCGCGGTGGCGAGGGTCAGCGTGCCCTGCACGATGACCGGAGAGATCGAGTTCGGCAGCACGTGGCGCAACGTGATCTGCCGGCGGCGTACGCCGACCGAGCGCGCGGCGAGCACGTAGTCGGTCTCGCGCTGCGCCAGCATCGACCCGCGCAGCAGTCTCGCGAAGATCGGCACGTTCACCACCGCGATGGCGATCATCACCGCCTTCAGGCCGGCGCCGATCGCCGCGGCGACGCCGATCGCGAACAGCAGCCCGGGCACCGCGAGCATGACGTCGACGATCCGCATGACCAGGCTGTCGACCCAGCCGCCGAACGCGCCGGCCAGCAGCCCGAGCACAGCGCCCGCGACCGCGCCGAGCAGCAGCGAGACCACCGCGACGACGAGCGACTGCCTGGCGCCGTAGATGATGCGGGACAGCTCGTCGCGGCCCTGGGTGTCCAGGCCGAGCCAGTGCTGGGCGGACGGGCCGGGCACGAAGCTCGGCCGGATGAGGTCCAGGTTGCCGGCGTCCGGCTGGTACGGCGCGAGCAGCGGTGCGAACAGCGCGACGAGGACGAACAGGGCGACGAACACGGCGCCGACGACGGCCGCGGGGTTGCGGCGCAGCCGGCCGAACGCGTCGCGCCACAGGCCACCGGCGCCCTCTTCCTCGTGCGCGGCCTCGGTGACCGCGGCCTCGACCTGCCCCACACTCACTGCGCGCTCACCTCACCCTCACCCGTGGGTCGAGCAGCCCGTAGGAGATGTCCACGAGCAGGTTGATGAGGACGTAGAGCACGGAGCTGAACAGGACGAAGCCCTCGATCGTCGAGTAGTCGTGTTTGAAGATGGCGTCCTTCATGAACGAGCCCATGCCGGGGATCGCGAAGACCGTCTCGGTGAGGATGGCGCCGGACAGCAGCAGGCCGGTCTGCAGGCCGATGACCGTGACGACCGGCAGCAGCGCGTTGCGCATGATGTGCCGCTGCCGGATCACGCCACGGGCCAGGCCCTTCGCCTCCGCCGTGCGCACGTAGTCCTCGTTCACGACGTCGAGCACGGACGCGCGGGTGATCCGCGTGATGATCGCGAGCGGGATCGTCCCGAGCGCGATGCCTGGCAGGATCAGGTGTTTCAACGCGTCCCACGCGGCCCCGACGTTGCCGACGAGCAGGCCGTCGAGGACGTAGAAACCGGTGGGGTGCATGACGTCGAGCCGGGTGTCCTGCCGGCCGCTGTCCGGCAGCCACCCCAACTTGACGGCGAACACGTACTTCAGGATGTAGCCGAGCACGAACACCGGGATGACGACGCCGACGAGCGAGCCGCTCACCAGGATGTTGTCCAGCCAGGTGCCGTACCTGCGGGCGGCGAGGTAACCGAGCGGCACGCCGATGGCGACGGCGAACACCAGTGCGGCGACGGACAGCTCGATCGTCGCGGGGAACCGCCGGTTGATCTCGTCCCAGACCGGCTGCTGCGTCTGCACGGAGACACCGAAGTCGAAGCGGACCGCGCGCTTGAGGAACTCGCCGTACTGGACCCACAGCGGCTTGTCCAGCCCGTACGCCCTGTTGAACGCGCGGATCGCCTGCGGCGTCGCCTTCTCACCCAGGATCGCCTGGGCGGTGCTCCCCGGCAGGTTGTGCACCCACACGAAGATGAGCACGGACACCCCGAACAGGATCGGGATGAGCAACAACAGCCGGCGCACGACGAACCGCAGCAACGCCCGCTCCTTCCCGTCGCCGTACTCTCCGGACCACTCCTCCTAGCCGATGGTGACGGGCGCGAAGCTCTCGCTGCCGAGCGGGCTCGGGACGTAGCCGTGCACGTCCGCCTTCAGCGCGATCGCCGGCTTGGTCGTGGCGTACGGGACGCCGGGCAGCTCCTTCATCGACTCCCGGTTGACGGCCTGGTACAGCTTGGCGCGCTTGGCCCGGTCCGTCTCCTTCTCCGCGGCGTCGAGCATGTTCGACAGCTTGCTGCCGTTCTTCATGCCCCACTGCGGCTGGTCGCCCTGCCAGAACGTGCCGACGAAGTTGTCCGGGTCACCGAAGTCACCGGTCCAGCCGAGCAGGTACATCGGCGCCTTGCCGGCCTGCGTGCTCGTCGTGTAGCCGCTGTCCCACGGCTGGGTCTTCGGCTGCACCTTGAAGCCGACCGCCTCCAGGTCGCGCTTGAACGCCTGGAAGTTGGCGGGCGGGTCCGGCATGTACGGACGCGACACGTTGGTCGGGTACCAGAACTGGATCGTGAGATCCTTGACGCCGGACTCCTTGATCAGCTGCTTGGCCTTCGCCGGGTTGTAGTCGTAGGTCTGCACGTCGTCGGCGTACCCGAACAGCGACTTCGGCATGAACTCCTTGGCGACCTCGGCGCCGGCGCCGTACTTGGCCTTGATGAGGGCCTGGCGGTTGAGCGCGTAGGCGACGGCCTGGCGGATCTTCAGGTTGTCGAACGGCTTCTTCGTCTGGTTGAAGCCGACGTAGGCCACGTTGAACGACGGACGCTCGAGGATCTGGAACTGCTTGTTCGCCTTGATCGGCTGGACGTCGCCGGGCGCGACGTTGTCGTAGGCGTCCAGGTCGCCGGACTCGAGCGCCTGCCGCCGGGCCGAGCCGTCAGAGATCGGCTTGATGATGATCTTCTGCAGCGCGGGCTTCTTGCCCCAGTAGCTGTCGTTGCGGACGAGCACCAGCTTGTCGCCGCGGGTCCAGCTCTGCAGCTTGAACGGGCCGGTGCCGATCGGATGCTGGTTGCCGAAGCTGCCCTTGAACTGAGGCTGGTCCGGCGACCCGCCCACCTCGTCGGCCTTGTACTTCTTGAGCGCCGTCGGGCTGGCGATCGACAGCGAGGGCAGCGACAGCGCCGAGATGAACGCCGCGGACGGCTTGGTCAGGTTGATGACGGCCGTGCTGTCGTCCTTGGCCTCACACGACTTGTACAGGCTCTGCTTCGGCTTGTCCGCGAAGGCGCCGAACACGGTCTGGAAGTAGTAGGCCGAGGTCTGCTGCACCGGCGTCGTGAAGTGGTACCACCGGTTGAAGTTGAAGCACACGGCGGCGGCGTTGAACGGAGTGCCGTCGCTGAACTTGACGCCCTTCTTCAGGTCGAACGTCCAGGTCTTGCCGCCGTTGCTCGGGGTGTACTTCTCGGCGAGCCAGGGCTCGATGTCCGTGCCACCCGGTTTGGTCGTGACGAGGTTCTCGAAGATCTGCCGAACCACGCGCAGCGACTCGCCCTCGCTGACGTACGCGCCGTCGATGGTGATGGGGTCGGCGGACGCGCCGTACACGAAGGTCGTGTTCTTCCCGCTCGTGCCACCGCCGCCACCGCTGCCGGTGTCGCCCCCGCCGCAGCCCGCCGCGGTGACCGCTAGAAGCCCGGCCGCCAGCGCGGCCGTCGCCGTCCTGGTCCTCATCGTGACTCTTCGCATGGTTCACCTCGCGGACCTCAGTGGATGTCGCCCGCACATTAGTCGCCGACCTTGCCGCATTCCAACAGGTGGACTCCGGCTGATCCATCGCGATGCGGTAACGATTACTCCAGCCGGGAATTCTCACTCCCCGCAGTCAGCCGACGGTGATTCCCGCGAAGCTGTCACCCCCCAGCGGGCCGGCCGGGTAGCCGTGCACCTTCGGCGAGAGCGCCACGACGGAACCGGTACTGGCGTACGGGATGCCCGGCAGCCGCTCCATGATCAGCCGGTTGATCTCGTGGTACATCGCCGTGCGCTTCGCGGTGTCGGTCTCCTGCCTGGCCTGGATGATCTTGCGCTGTACGTCCTTGCCGACCTGCATGCCGCCCGGGTCCGTGCCGAGGAAGAACGAGCCCAGGAAGTTGTCCGGGTCGGGGAAGTCCGCGATCCAGCCGGCCAGCGACATCGGCGCCTTGCCGCCGCTGCGGGCCGTGAGATACCCGCCGTCCCAGGGAGCGGTGTGCGCCCTGACGGTGAAGCCGACGGCCTCGAGGTCGCGCTTGAACGCCTGGAAGTTGGCCTGCGGGTCCGGCATGTACGACCGGTTCACGTTCGTCGGGTACCAGAAGTCGAGCGTCGGGTTCTTGACGCCCGACTCCTTGATCAGCTGCTTCGCCTTCGCCGGGTTGTAGTCGTAGGAGGGGACGTCGTCGGTGTACCCGAACAGCCGGCGGGGCATGAACTCCTTGGCGACCTCGGTGCCGGGCGCGTACTTCGCCTGGACGAGCGCCTTGCGGTTGAGCGCGTACGCGATCGCCTGGCGGATCTTCAGGTTGCCCAGCGGCGGTTTGCGTTGGTTGAGCCCGATGTACGCCACGGTGAACGCCGGTCGCGTGATCATCTGGAACTTCTTGGCGGTCAACGGCTGCACGTCGCCGGGGGCCACGTCCTCGTAACCGTCGATGTCGCCGGACTCGAGGGCCTGCCGGCGCGCCGAGTTGTCGGCGATCGGCTTCAGGATGATCTTCGCGAGCTTCGGCCTGCCGCCCCAGTAGTCGTCGTTGCGGACGAGCACCAGCTTGTCGCCGCGGGTCCAGCTCTGCAGCTTGTACGGACCGCTGCCAACCGGGTGCTTGTTGGCGAAACTGCCCTTGAACTGCGGCTGGTCGGGCGAGCCGCCGACGTCGTCGGCGTGGTACTTCTTCAACGCCGCCGGGCTGGCGATGGAGAACGCGGTGAGCGTGAGAGCGGCGAGCAGTGACGCGGACGGCTGGGCGAGGTGCAGGACGACGGTGGTCGCGTCGGTCGCGGCGCAGGACCGGTAGATGCTGTCGGACTTCCGGTCGGAGAACCCGCCGAAGACCGTCTGGAAGTAGGACGCCGAGGTCTGCTTGATGGCGTCGTCGTAGTGGTACCAGCGCTCGAAGTTGTAGCAGACGGCCTTCGCGTCGAGCGGTGTGCCGTCGGTGAACTTGACGCCGCTGTGCAGGTGGAACGTCCAGGTCTTGCCGTCGGCGCTGGTCTCCCACTTCTCGGCGAGCGAGGGGACGACCTTGCTGCCGCCGGGCTGGTGGATGACCAGTGTGTCGAAGATCTGCCTGATCGGGCGGAACGACTCACCGTCGGTCACGAACGAGCCGTCCAACGCCACGGGGTCGGACGCCGCGCCGAACACGAGGGTGTCCTTCCCGCCGCCGGCGCCACCGGCACCACCGGTGTCGCCGCCACCGCAGGCGGCGCTGGCCAGGAGCACCGCCGCCACGGCGATCGCCGCAGTACCTCTTCCGCGAGCACGTCCCATCGCTGAAACCTCCACTCGCCGTGGCCATCCGGGAGAAAAGTTGCGGACCAAGGTAGCGATCTTGGAGCCGCTTGGCGAGGTGGTTCGCTCGGGCCGTTACCGTCCGTCAGCTTCCGGGCGTGGCCGATGGGCTCGGGGCCCTGGAGGTGCGCCGGTCAGCGGGCGTTGAAGTACTTCGCCTCCGGGTGGTGCAGCACGATCGCGTCCGTGGACTGCTCCGGATGCAGCTGGTACTCCTCGGACAGCTCGACGCCGATGCGCTCCGGATGGAGCAGCTCGACGATCTTCGTGCGGTCCTCGAGGTCGGGGCAGGCGCCGTAGCCGAGGGAGAACCGGGCGCCGCGGTAGCCGAGCTTGAAGAACTCCTCGACGTCCTCCGGGTCGTCGGACGCCAGCGGCCGGCCGTCGGGGAGCACGAGCTCCTGGCGGATGCGCCGGTGCCAGTACTCCGCCAGCGCCTCGGTCAGCTGCACGGACAGCCCGTGCACCTCGAGGTAGTCGCGGTAGGCGTTCTTCTCGAACAGCTCGTGGGCGTAGTCGCTGATCCGGCTGCCCACGGTCACCAGGCTGAACCCGACGACGTCGGTCTCTCCGCTGTCCTGTGCCCGGAAGAAGTCCGCGAGGCACAGCCGCCGCTCCCTGCGCTGCCGCGGGAACGTGAACCGGCACCGCTCGCCGCCGTCCTCGGTGAGGACGATGAGGTCGTCGTCCTTGCTCACGCACGGGAAGTAGCCGTAGACGACGGCCGCCTCGAGCACGTTCTCGGTCTGCAGCCGGTCGAGCCAGTACCGCAGCCGCGGCCGGCCGTCGGTCTCGACGAGCTCCTCGTAGGTCGGGCCCTTGCCGCCGCGCGCACCGCGCAGCCCCCACTGGCCCATGAACGTCGCCCGCTCGTCCAGCAGCGCGGCGTAGTCGGCGAGCGCGACGCCCTTGACGATGCGGTCGCCGTAGAACGGCGGCGTGGGCACCGGGTTGTCGGTGGCGACGTCGGAGCGCTTCGGCAGCTCGGCGAGCTCGGCCTCCTCCGCCGCACGCCGCTGCTCGGCGATCCGCTTCGACCGCTCCCTGCGCTCGCGGCGTTCCTTCGCCTTGGTGTCGTCCGGCCCGTTCGGCCGCGCCTCCGGCGGGATGTGCCCGCGCCGCGCGGCCATCAACGCGTCCATCAGCCGCAGCCCCTCGAACGCGTCCCGCGCGTACCGCACGTCGCCCTCGAAGATGTCCGCGAGGTCCTGTTCGACGTAGCCGCGGGTGAGCGCGGCACCCCCCAGCAGCACCGGCCAGCGGTCGGCGAGACCGCGGCTGTTCATCTCCTCGAGGTTCTCCTTCATCACGACCGTCGACTTGACGAGCAGCCCGGACATGCCGATGGCGTCGGCCCGGTGCTCCTCCGCCGCCTGCAGGATCGAGGACACCGGCTGCTTGATGCCGAGGTTGACGACGGTGTAGCCGTTGTTCGACATGATGATGTCGACGAGGTTCTTGCCGATGTCGTGCACGTCGCCCTTGACGGTGGCGAGGACGATGGTGCCCTTGCCGCTCTCGTCCGTGGACTCCATGTGCGGTTCGAGGTACGCGACCGCGGCCTTCATCACCTCGGCCGACTGCAGCACGAACGGCAGCTGCATCTGCCCCGAGCCGAACAGCTCGCCGACGACGCGCATGCCCTCGAGCAGGTCGGTGTTGACGATGTCCAGCGGCGAGCGGTCCTGCATCGCGGTGTCGAGGTCGGCTTCGAGACCGTTCGCCTCGCCGTCGATGATCCGCCGCTGCAGCCGCTCCCCCAGCGGCAGGGACGCGAGCTCCTCGGCCCGCGACTCCCGGGCCGCCTTCATGTCCACGCCCTCGAACAGCTCGATCAGCTGCTGCAACGGGTCGTAGCCCTCACGCCTGCGGTCGTAGACGAGGTCGAGCGCCACCTTGCGCTGCTCCTCGGGGATCCGCGCCATCGGCAGGATCTTGCTCGCGTGCACGATGGCGGAGTCCAGCCCCGCCTGGACGCACTCGTGCAGGAACACGGAGTTCAGCACGACGCGCGCCGCGGGGTTGAGCCCGAACGAGACGTTCGAGACGCCGAGGGTCGTCTGCACCTCGGGATAGCGGCGCTTCACCTCGCGGATCGCCTCGATCGTGGCGATGCCGTCCTTGCGCGTCTCCTCCTGCCCCGTCGCGATGGGGAAGGTCAGGCAGTCGACGATGATGTCCTCGGTGCGCATCCCCCAGTTCTCGGTGAGGTCGCGGATCAACCGCTCGGCCACCCGCACCTTCCACTCGGAGGTGCGCGCCTGGCCCTCCTCGTCGATGGTTAGCGCGACGACCGCGGCGCC
>DASUWX010000171.1:0-20613 GCA_036378185.1 Streptosporangiales bacterium
GGCTGCGTGCGGCCGCCGCGCTGGCACGGGCGGTCGGCTACGACGGCGAGGCGAACCGCTGGTCGGACAGCGCACACAGGCTCGCCGGCGTCGTCGCGCAGACGTTCGGTGCACACGGCTACCCGCGCACCGTGCCGAACGGCGGCGCGGACGCCGCGGTCACCTTCCTGGCGCCCCCCTTCACGCCGCCGAGCGCGCAGCTGAGCCGAGCCGTCAGCGACACCGCGTCGCTGCTCGCGCTGCCGAACGGCGGCGTGCGCCCGGGCACGGCATGGCGCGACGACCGCAGTGCCTGGACGCCCGAGGTGTCACTGTTCGCGCTCGCCGCGGCGGGCGTCGGCGACCGGCGTGCGGCCGAGGCCCGGCTGGACTGGCTCGGCCGGCACCGGACGGCCGCTGGCACCATCGCGGAGAAGGTCGGGCCGCACGGCGAACCGCTCTCGGTCGCGCCGCTCGCCTGGACCGACGCCCTCGTCGTGCTGACCGTCGCGAAGCTCGCGACCGGTGTCGACCTCGCGCCGCCGGCCTGAGCGGTCAGCCGCGGCGCAGCCGCCACCTGTCGTACGCCGTCGCGAGCGTGGCGATCGCGACGTAGCCCGCGCCGACGACCAGGCAGTTGAGCGCCACGCGCAGGTAGCCGAGCGTCGTCACGTCCACGAACGGGTACGGGTAGAACCGGGCGAACGGGCCGCGGGCCAGCGTCAGCGCCAACCACGCCACGGGGAAGAGCAGCGACCACCAGACGGTCCGCATCGAGCAGCGCCCGCGGGGGCCGAAGGCCAGCCAGCCGACGACCGCGGCGACCGGTACGACGCTGTGCAGGATGACGTCGGCCACCGTGCCCCACGGGGTCAGCTGCACCAGCCCGACGAGCACCGTGTGGTAGACGACGCCGGTGAGCACGATGCCGGTGATGCCGGCCAGCCGGAAGACCCGGAACGCCGTCGAGTCGCGGTGCGGCCGCACCGCGAGGAGCGCCGAGGTGGTGCCGACGATCAGGTTGGACTCGACGGTGAAGTAGGCGAAGACGTTCGCGGTGCGGGCAGCGGCGGAGGTGAAGAAGCCGGCGGTGGCCGTGGCCGAGACGACCAGCTGGATGACGATGCCGACGAGCACGGCGACCGCGGTGAATGCGAACCACGCGCGAGCCAGGGGATCACCGGGGCGCACCGTCATGGCCGGAGCGTAGCCGCGTCACCCGTGCGTGCGCCCCGCACCGCGCCATGAACCGGTGCGGGTGCGCCGCACGGGCCCGTGCTCACCCGGGCTGGAGGGTGACGGACAGCCGGGAGCCGGCGGCCGCGCGGGTGAGCGCCGCCGCCTGCTCCGGCGTCGCGGCCACCACGACGAGCGTGCCGGACGTGGTGCCGGAGCCGCCGTCGCCCGGCACCGCGACGACCCGGACCCTGGCCGCGACCACCTTGGCCGGGCCGGTGGCGTCCAGCCCCGCCGCGGTCGGCACGGCGAGGACGTCGACCACCGAGCCGGGCCGCAGCAGGGACGCGACACCGGAGTCGGCGATGCGGACCGGCGTGCCGACCCGGCCGGGGCCGTAGCCGCGGGCCGAGGACGCGCCGACCAGCCGGACGTCGGTCAGCGTCTCGCCCCGGCGGACCGGCGCCGCCAGCTCCTGGCCGACGGCGTCGCCCGCCCGGTGCAGCGCGCCGTCCGGCACGGCGGACGCCGGGACGTCGCGGACCCGCAGGTCGCCGCTGTGCAGGTCGCTGCCGGCGGCGAGGTCGCGCGCGGCGGTGACGACGTGCGCGGTGGCGGGCTGGTCCGGCCGGACGGCGCCGACGGCGAGGGCGACGGCCGCGGCGGCCAGCGTGGCGGCCAGCAGCCGCCGGTGCTTCGACACCGCGCGCCTGAGGTCGCGGAGCAGCCGGCGCCGGTCGCGGGGCGGGGACGTGGCGGCCATGGCTCAGGGCAGCTCGAACGGGAGACGGATGCCGTCGTGCACGGACGCGCAGGGGCACGTGCGCTCGACGGGGAGCCTGGTGACGACCCGCGCGACAAGGTCGCGCAGCGCGACGACGTTCTGCTCGAACACCCGCAGCACCTCGGCGTGGGTGACGCCCTGCCCGGCCTCGATGCCGGCGTCGAGGTCGGTGATGAGCGCGATCGTCGTGTAGCAGAGCGCCAGCTCGCGGGCCAGCGCCGCCTCGGGCAGTGCGGTCATGCCGACGATCGACCAGCCCTGTGCGGCGTACCACTGCGACTCGGCCCGGGTGGAGAACCGGGGCCCCTCGATGACCACGAGCGCCCCGCCGTCGACGGCGTCGCGCCCGGCCTCGCCCGCCACGGTGAGCACGGCCTTGCGGCCGTCGGGGCAGTACGGGTCGGCGAACGAGACGTGCACCGCGCCGTTCTCGTAGAACGTGGCGATGCGGCCGGAGGTGCGGTCGACCAGCTGGTCGGGCACGACGAGCCGGCCGGGCCCGACGTCTCGCCGCAGCGAACCGACGGCGGACGGCGCGAGGACCTGCCGGACGCCGAGCGACCGGAGTGCCCAGAGGTTCGCCCGGGCCGGTATGCGGTGCGGGGGATGGCGGTGGTCGCGGCCGTGCCGGGGGACGAACGCCACCGAGCGTCCCGCCACCGTGCCCACCGTGATCGGGTCGCTCGGCGGCCCGTAGGGCGTCTCGACGCTGATCTCGGTGGTGTCGTCGAGGAAGGCGTAGAACCCGGTGCCGCCGATCACACCGACGTCCGCCGTCGTTGCTGTCGTCATGCCGGTGACGTTAGCGGAACGGGCAGGCGGCGAACCGGTTGTCCACAACCCGGTTCAGGCGGCTCCGGAATGGCTGTCGGCCTGTGGACGCGTCCGTCGCCGAGGCTGGGGACCCCCATCGTGGTCCTGGCACCAACGGGGGACCCCACATGTGGTCAGGGCCACAATGGGGGTCCCCAGCGGGGTCAGGACGACGCGGCGGCCTTGGCCGGGGCCTTGTCGCCCGACGACGAGGACGACGAGCCGGTCGAGGACGACGACGAGCTGTCGGAGGAGCTCGCGGACCCGTTCGACGAGTCGGAGGAGCTCTTCGCGGAGTCCTTGCTGGTCTCCTTCGGCTTGGCCGACCCGTTGACCTTGGACTTCTCCCGGCTGTCCGTGCGGTAGAAGCCGGAACCCTTGAACACCACACCCACCGGCGAGAAGATCTTGCGCAGCGAACCACCGCACGCGGGGCACACGGTGAGCGCGTCGTCCGTCATGCGCTGCACGACCTCGAGCGGTTCACCGCAATCGGTGCACGTGTACTGGTACGTCGGCACGGGGCCTCCTCGAACGCGATCACGGGGCGCTGGCACTCCGCGCCTTCGACTGCTAATGATAGCGCGCTCAGCCGGCGCCGAGGGAACGGACGCGTTCGACGACCTCGTCGGCGCAGCCCCAGGACAGCGTGACGCCGGCGCCGCCGTGCCCGTAGCAGTGCACGACGAGCCCGCCGTCCGCGTTGTGCTCGGTCTCCAGCCGCACGGTGGGCCGCACCGGGCGCAGTCCGACCCGGTGCCCGAGCACCGTCGCGTCCCTGAGCTCGGGCACCAGTGCGCGGGCGCGGTCGAGGATGCGCGCCGCCAGGTCCGGGTCGGGCCGCCGGTTCCAGTCCCCGGGCTGTGCCGTGCCGCCGACGACGATGTCGTTCAGCCGCGGTACGACGTAGATGGGCAGCACCTCGTCGGACTCCTCGAGCAGCCACTCGGTGAGCCCGACCTGGGACACGTACGCCACCTGCCCGCGCACCGGGCCGATGCTCTCGTCGCCGACGAGCGACCGCGCGGCGATGCCGCTGCAGTTGACGACCAGGGGCGCGCGGTTCGGCAGCGCCGGCAGCGCCATCCGGGTGATCCGGCCGCCGGCCTTCTCGATCCGCTGGGCCAGCCACGGCAGGTAGGTCGGCATGTCGACGATCGGCGTCCCGAACCGCCAGCCGTCGCGGAAGCCGTCCGGCGGGGCCGCCAGCCGCCGGAAGCCCGACACCGCCTCCCGCCACCACGGGTCGTCCTGCGGGTCCCGGAGCAGCTCGGTGCCCCAGCGCATCCGGACACCGGAGTCCGGCTCGTCGCTCGCCAGCCGGCGCAGCTCGTCGAAGGTCCTCGCGGACCAGCCGACGACGCGGTCCCTGGGATAGGCGAGGTACGGGTACCAGATCGCGGCCGCCGCCATCGACGTCGTCTCCGGCGGGAGGTCCCGCGCGATGACGTCCACGTCGTAGCCCGCTTCCAGCAGCCGGGTCGCGCAGGACAGCCCGAGCACACCCGCGCCGACGACGATCGCCCGCATCCGGCACCTCCTGTCCCCATCCTGGCCGAGCCCGGGTCACCGTGTCGCCCCTCGGGAGCCCACCATGCCGCAACCGCGGGCCGAATAGGGTGATCGGGTGCGCTACTTCGACGACTTCGCCGCCGGTCAGGTGTTCGAGCTCGGCAGTGTCGAGATGACCGAGTCGGCCATCACCGAGTTCGCCAAGCAGTGGGACCCGCAGCCGTTCCACCTGACCGAGGCGGGCGGCGCTGCGTCCCCGTTCGGCGGGATCATCGCGAGCGGCTGGCACACGGCGTCGGCGTTCATGCGGCTCTACGTGGACGCGTTCCTCTCCGACACCGCCGCGCGGGGCGGCTACGGCGTCGACGAGCTGCGCTGGGTGCGGCCGGTCCGGCCCGGCGACGTGCTCAGTGGGCGGGCGACCGTGGAGGAGGTGCGCCCGTCCGCCAGGCGGCCGGACCGCGGCACGGTGCGGCTGCTCTGGGAGCTGCGCAACCAGGACGGCGACGTGGTGTTCAGCGCACACGGGATCAACCTGTTCGGCCGCCGCGAGCCGTCCCCGTCCTAGCGGGCCTCACCGCGCTCCCCGAACCAGCCGGCGAGCTTGCCGCGGCGGCTGACCGCGCGGAGCCGGCGCTCGGCGGCGCCTCGCACCCTGCTCGCGGTGACCACGATCAGCTCGTCGCCGGTACGCAGGATCGTGTCCGGCCCGGGGACGAAGCCCTCGCCGCCACGGACGACGAGCGTGATCGCGGCCCCCTCGGGCAGCCGCAGCTCGAAGACCTCGACCCCGGCGAGCTGTGAGCCCCTGGGGATCGTGAGCTGCAAGAGGTCCGCGCCCATGTCGGTGAGCGGCGCCGCCTCGACGTCGAGGTCGTGCGGCTCGGCGGGCGTCGCGATGCCGAGCCGCTTGGCCACCCACGGCAGCGTCGGCGCCTGCAGGATCGTGAAGATCACGACGAGGACGAAGACGACGTCGAAGAGCCGGTCCGCGCCCGGGATCCCGACCGACGCCGGGATCGTCGCGAGCACGATCGGCACCGCGCCGCGCAGGCCGGCCCAGGAGACGAACAACAGCTCCCGCCACGGGAGCCGGAACCAGACGAGGGAGACGAACACCGCGACGGGCCGTGCCACGAGCAGGCCGACGCCGATCAACAGGGCGGGCAGGATCGCCGCGGGCAGCCGTTCCGGGAACTCGGTGATGCCCAGCATGACGAACAGGCCGATCTGCGCCAGCCACGCCAGCCCTTCCGCGAACCCGCGCGTCGCCGGGCCGTGCGGCAGCCGCGCGTTCCCGAGGACGACGCCGGCGAGGTAGACGGCGAGGAAGCCGCTGCCGTGCAACACGGTCGCGAGCCCGTACACGCCGATGGTGAGCCCGAGGACGGTGAGCGGGTACAGGCCGGACACCGGCAGCGCGATCCGCCGCACCATCCGCGCGCCGAGCCAGCCGGCGCCGAGCCCGAGCGCGGCGCCGATCACGAGCTCCACCAGCATGTCGCCGCCGAGACGCCACGGCTCGGGCAACGGCCCCGTCGTGCTCAGCGCGACGACGAGGATCACGCCCGGCGCGTCGTTGAAGCCCGACTCCGCCTCGAGCACGCCCGCCAGCTTCGGCGGCAACGGCAGCTTGCGCAGCACCGAGAAGACGGCGGCGGCGTCTGTCGAGGAGAGGATCGCGCCCAGCAGCAGCGCGACCCGCCAGGGGACGGCCGCGAGGAAGTGCGCGACGACGGCGACCACGAGCATGCTGACGACGACGCCGACGGTAGCGAGGACGACGGCCGGCAGGATGGCGCTGCGGATCCTGGACCACGCGGTGGTGATGCCGCCCTCGGCCAGGATCACCACGAGCGCGCCGAGACCGAGCAGCTGCGCCAGCCTCGGGTCGGAGATGGAGATGCCGGCCGGCTCGATGGCGAGGCCGAGGGCGAGGAAGAACAGCAGGCCGGGCAGGCCGATCCGGCCGAGCAGCCGCACGGCGAAGATGCAGACGAGCAGCACGCCGGCGCCGATCAGCAGGGCGACGGGCAGCACCGACTCGCTCATGTCCGAATCCTTCCGGAACGTACCCGGACGACCAAATCGGGACACGATGAAGGTAAAGAAACGGTCATGTCGAGTGACGGCGGCGGTCCCGGTCCGCCGCCACTGGGCGTCCGTCCCGCCGCCATCGCGCCGCACTCGGACGCCGCGTCGATCGTCCGTCACCGTGGGTCTAAGCTCGCGCCATGGTGAGTCCGGCTCGGACCGCCCGCACGCTCGGGAGGCTCGTCTACTGGTTGCTCTGCCTCCTTCTCGCGGTCGTCCTGGTCGCCACCGCCGCCGCCGTCGTGACGATCCGCAGGTCGTTCCCCGACCAGCAGGGCACGTCGACCGTCGCCGGGCTGCACGGCGGCGTGCGCGTGCTCCGCGACCGCTACGGGGTCCCGCAGGTCTACGCGGCCGACGCGCACGACCTGTTCTTCGCGCAGGGGTTCGTGCAGGCCCAGGACCGGTTCTGGGAGATGGACTTCCGCCGGCACCTCGCCGCCGGTCGGCTGTCCGAACTGTTCGGCGCGGGCCAGCTCGAGACCGACACCTACCTGCGCACCATGGGCTGGCACGAGGTCGCCGAGCGTGAGCTGCCACTGCTCGCACCGAGCACGAGGGACCACCTGTCCGCGTACGCCGCCGGCGTCAACGCGTATCTGCACACCCGCCACGGGTCCGCGCTGAGCCTCGAGTACCCGCTGCTGTCTCTGCAGAATCCGCACTACCGGATCGCGCCCTGGACGCCGGCGGACAGCCTGTCATGGCTGAAGGTGATGGCCTGGCAGCTTCGCGGCAACGACGACGAGGAGCGGCTGCGCGCCCTGCTCTCGACCCGGTTCCCGCCGGCGCGGGTGGCCGAGCTGTTCCCGCCGTACGACGACCGCGCCGCGCCGCCGATCGTGTCCGGCGGCAGGCTCGTGCGCGGCCGGTTCGTGCCCACCGACGGCGGACCGCCCGCCCGCGGCGACCGCATCCCGCCCGGCACCCGCGACGCGCTCCGCCATGCCGGGGCGCGGGCCTCACTGACCCGGGCGAACGACGCCCTGGACGCGATCGGCGCCGCGGCCGGCCAGGGCGACGACGGGATCGGGTCCAACGCCTGGGCGGTCGCGGGCTCGAGAACAGCCACCGGCAAGCCGATCCTCGCCAACGACCCGCACCTCGGCCCGGCGATGCCGTCCATCTGGTACCAGATGGGCCTGCACTGCGCACCCGTCGGCGCCGGGTGCCCGTTCGACGTCACCGGTTTCACGTTCAGCGGCCTGCCGGGTGTGATCATCGGCCACAACGCCCGCATCGCCTGGGGCTTCACGAACCTGGGTCCCGACGTCGCCGACCTCTACCTGGAACGGGTGCGCGGCGACCGCTACCTCTACCGCGGCAGGTGGCTGCCGCTGTCCGTCCGCAGGGAGACGATCCGGGTGGCCGGCGGCAGGTCGGTGCGGATCGAGGTGCGGGCGACGCGCCACGGGCCGCTGCTGTCCGACGCGAGCGGCGACCTCCGCGAGGTCGGCAGGGACGCGCCCGTCGACGGTGCCACCCAGAACTCATTCCGCCACACCCGGAATCCCCGCCGAGCCGCCCATGCGTCGTACGCGGTCGCGATGCGCTGGACGGCGCTGACGCCGGGGCGCACCGCCGACGCGATCTTCGCGCTGGACGCCGCCGGAGACTTCGCCGCGTTCCGCGGGGCCGCGCGGCTGTTCGCGGTGCCCGCGCAGAACCTCGTCTACGCCGACGTCGACGGGCACATCGGCTACCAGGCGCCGGGCCGGATCCCGATCCGGCGCGGCTACGACGGCGACTGGCCCGCCGTCGGCTGGACCGGCGAGGACGAGTGGACGGGGTACGTGCCGTTCGACGCCCTGCCCTACTCGTTCGACCCGAAGCAGGGCTACGTCGTCACCGCCAACCAGGAGGTGATCGGCGGCGGGTACCCGTACCACCTCACCGACGACTGGGACTACGGTTACCGCAGCCGGCGGATCGCGAGCATGATCACGTCCTCGGCGAGGCCGATCACCGTCGCGCAGACCCACCGGATGCAGCTCGACACCTCGAACGAGGCCGCCCGGATGCTGACGCCGTACCTGCGCAGGCTGCGTCCGCCGGCCGGCGCCGAGCCGGCCTGGCGGCTGCTGGCCCGTTGGGACCACTCGATGCCGGCCGACTCGGCCGCGGCGGCGTACTTCAACTCGGTGTGGGCGCACGTGCTCATGCGGACCTTCGACGACGAGCTGCCGGCGGGTGCCCGGCCGGACGGCGGCTCGCGATGGTTCGCGGTGATCGGCAAGTTGCTGACACGACCGACCAGCCCGTGGTGGGATGATCCCGCGACCGGACACGTCCGCGAGACTCGCGACGTTGTGCTCACCGAGGCGATGGGAGATGCGTACGACGAGCTGAGTCGAAGACTGGGTGCCGACCCGACCCGATGGCGCTGGGGTGACCTGCACACCCTGACCGTCCAGAACCAGTCGTTCGGCACCTCGGGCGTCGCGCCGATCGAGTGGCTGTTCAACCGGGGGCCGCTCCGGCTCGGCGGAGGACTGTCGGTCGTCGACGCGACCGGGTGGTACGTCGGCCAGGGTTACGAGGTCAGGTGGGTGC
Organism: Streptosporangiales bacterium; assembly: GCA_036378185.1. GTDB lineage: Bacteria > Actinomycetota > Actinomycetes > Streptosporangiales > WHST01 > WHST01. Next base: position 8,912 of record DASUWX010000171.1, read on the forward strand.
CGTCGATGCGGATGATCGTCGATCTCGGCGACCTCGACCGGTCCAGGTGGGTCAACCTGACCGGAGCGTCCGGCCACGCGTTCGACCCGCACTACTTCGATCAGGCACGGATCTGGGAAACAGGCACTACTCCGATGCGGTGGGGTCGGGGCAATATCGACCGTGGCACCATCTACACGCTGGTACTGCGACCCGCGAGATGAGGCTCGCGATCGGGGACGGGAAGGGACGTATGACCGACGACAATGGCGTGACGCCGGTGCTCGTGCTCGACCGGAATCTCTCGTTCCGGCGGGACATCGAGCGGCTGCTGGCGGGCACCGCCGAGTTCGACGTGCTGGCGTCCGGGTCGACGCTGACGACGTTGCTCGGACAGGTCGGTGAGGGTGAGCCGGAGCTTGTCGTCCTCGATGTGGCGGGCCAGGACACCGACGTCGTCAGCAGGCTGAGGTCTGCGTACCCGAAGGCGCGAGTCGTGGTCGTGACGATGTCGGACGCGACCGACCAGGTCGCGGACGCGCTCGCGGCCGGCGTCCGTGGCTGGATCCCCAAGGCGGTAACCGCTTCACAGTTGCTGGGCGCGCTGCTCGGCGTGCGCCGCGGCGAACTGTTCATCCCGGCGCGGCTGGCCGCGCTGAAGCCGCCGCCGTCGCTGGAGGCGGACAAGGAGGAGGAGCCCGAGGCCGGCGGCGTGGGCCTCAACCTGGGTGCAAGGTTGCGGTCGGTGCGCGAGCGGCTCGCACTGACCCGCCGCGACGTCGAGCGGCAGTCGCAGGGCCGGTGGAAGGCCGCGACGATCGCCAGCTACGAGGCGGGAGCCCGCACCCTGACCGTCGAACGGCTCGCCGAGCTCGCGGACTTCTACGGCGCGTCCGTGGCGGAGCTGCTCGGCAGCGCACCGGCTGTCGACCGCGAGTCGCTGCCGCAGCTGGTGCTGCAGCATCCGGTGCTCGACCTGCGCCGGCTGCAGGGGCTGTCGGGTGAGCAGTGGAGCGTCGTGCTGCGGTACCTCGCGAGCATCCAGCACGACCGCGGCGACTACGAGACCGACGTGCTGTCGCTGCGCCGCCGCGACGTGCCGTCGCTGGCCGCGCTGCTCGGCCTGTCGCCGGGCGAGCTGACCGCACGGCTCACCGCGGCGGGCGTGCTGCGTTCCGGCCTGGCCAACCGCAACTCGACCGGTCCGGCCTGATTCAGAAACGGGTCGTGCCCGAGGGCGTCGCGACGGCGCCCACCCGCCGGTCGTGGGGTTCGGCGGGCACCCGCGGCAGCAGTTCGTGGTCGTAGCAGAGCGCGCAGCTCAGCACGTCCGGCGGCAACGTCGCGAGCACGCGGTCGTAGCAGCCGCCGCCGCGTCCCATCCGCAGCCCTGAGACGTCGACGGCGAGCGCGGGCAGCAGCGCGAGGTCGGCCTCCTTCACCGCGTCCGCCCCGAGCCGGGTGCCGCGTGGTTCGAGCAGGCCGTGTGCCGCCGGGTGCAGCGACGCGGGACCCTCGTACGCCACCCAGTCGAGGCTCATGTCCGGCAGCGTGATCGGCAGCAGGACGGTGCGGCGACGGGCGAGCAGGGTCTCCAGGAGCGCCGTGGTGTCCGGCTCCGCCTGCACCGAGACGTAGGCCGTGACGGTGCGGGCCTCGACGAGCTCCGGCAGGGTGAGCACGGCGTCGCGGACGGCGGCGCCGAGCGCCCGCCGCGACTCGGGCGGGATCGCCCGCCGCTGCGCGAGCAGCTCGCGGCGCAGGCTCCGTTTGCGGGCGACCGTGTCCTCGTCGACGCTCATCGGTCCAGTCTCCCGTGCCCCGTGGCGTAGGGTCCGTCCGGCCGCGGTGTCAGGCGATCCGGAAGACCGGGAAGCCGGGCGCGACGGCGTCGATCTCGGCGTCGGTGGCGTCCTTGGTGAGCCCGTCGAAGAAGCGCCCGACCTCCCACGCCCACTCGCGCAGGTAGGCGCGGATGACCGGTGCCTTGGCGTCGTCGGCCAGTTCGGTGACGGTGAACGGCTCGACCTTGCGGCCCAGTCGCAGCTCGCCGCCGCCGGCGGCACGGATGTTGCGCACCCACTGGGTCTGGCCCCGCGGCGCGACCAGGTACCGGACGCCGTCCACGGTGAGCACGTTGACCGGCACGGTGCGCCACTCGCCGCTCGTCCGCCCGCGCACCGCGAGCACCCGGGAGCCCTTGAGGCTGATGCCGGCGGCGGTGAGCCGGCCGACCAGTCCGTTGAAGATCGCGTCCATCCGCGTCGCCTCGATGTACCGCGGTGCGGTGTGCTCGCTCATGTCGTCCTCGCTTCGAAAAGTGTGAGCGGTGCTCTCGTTCGAGATCAGTGTGCACAGTTCGGGTCGATCCTGTCAAGCGGTTGTCATGGTCGGCGTCGCATGCCTAGGATCGAACGCATGTTCGAATGGCAGGACCGGCCCTTGGCCGTCGAGATCTGCCGGTTCCCCGGGTGCCGGCGGCCCGCTCGCCGCCGGGCCGGGAGGCGTGCGCGCGACGACCTACCGCCGCTGTGCGGGCGCCACCACCGGCTCGTGCTGCACGGCGGTTGGCGAGTGCTCAGCTCGCTCGACGGCGGATGCGTCTGGACGAGCCCGGACGGGCGGCGGTACCACGTCCGCCCGCGGGGCTGAGAGATACGGAGTGGGTTCCCGGCGCGGTCGTCGCTAGGATTCCGGACAACCATGGAGATCAGGACCGCGACGCTCGACGACTGGCCGGCGATCTGGCCGTTCTTCCGGCGCATCGTCGCCGCCGGCGAGACGTACTCCTACGACCGGGACATGACCGAGGAACGCGGCCGTGCCGTCTGGTTCGCCGATCCGCCGGCGCGCACCGTCGTGGCGGTCGACGACGACGGCGCCGTCCTGGGCTCGGCGAAGATGGGCCCGAACCAGGGCGGGCCGGGCGCACACGTCGCGACGGCGAGCTTCATGGTCGACCCGGACCGGTCGGGCCGGGGCGTCGGGCGTGCCCTGGGGGAGTACGTGGTGCGGCAGGCAGCCGCCGACGGTTACCGGTCGATCCAGTTCAACGCCGTGGTCGAGACGAACGAGCGTGCGGTCGCGCTGTGGCGGTCACTCGGCTTCGAGGTGATCGGCACGGTGCCGGAGGCGTTCGACCATCCCGAGCACGGCTACGTCGGCCTGCACGTGATGTACCGGCGGCTGCCCTGACGGGCGACCAGCTCAGTCGTCGAGGTCCGCGGCGCGGATGCGGTACACCTGCAGCGTGAGGTCGTAGTACTTGTCGGTCTCGCCGACCCACTCCATGCCGATCCGGCGGGCGGTCGCGATGGCGCGGTCGTTCTTCGGGCGCGTGACGGCGTACAGCTCGTCGGTGCCGCCGGACTTGAACGCCCAGCGGACCAGCGCCCGGCCCGCCTCGGTCGCGTAGCCGTGCCCCCAGGCCGACGGCGCCAGCTGCCAGCCGATCTCCAGGTCCTCCTCGTACGGCGGCAGCAGCCGGATCAGCAGCCCGCCGACGACCTTGCCGGTGTCCTTCAGCTCGATCGCCCACCGGCCGGCGGGGGCGATGAAGTTGGGCTGCGCCTCCACCCACGCCCGCAGGATCGCCTGCATGGTCGTGAGGTCCGGCACCCGCTCCATCGCGGGCGACAGCCAGTGAGCGACGTCCGCGGTGCCGTAGACGGCGAGCGCGGCCTCGGCGTCGTCGTCGGTCCAGTCCCGGATCAGCAACCGGTCGGTCGAAGCGATCACCGCCACTGTGCACCTGCCCCTCGTGCCGAGGCCCGTGCAGCCTCCCGTCCCTTCGGAGGTTACGGCAGGCCGACCGGCAGTGGCAGGCCCACGTAGTTCTCCGCCAGCACGGTCGAGGCGGCGCGCGAGCCGGTGACGTACGCGAGCTCGGCACGCTGCACCCGCTCGCCGAACTCGTCGTGGTCGGGCATCACGTGCAGCATCGAGGTCATCCACCAGGAGAACTGCTGCACCCGCCAGACCCGCCGCAGGCACAGCTCGGAGTACGCGTCCAGCCGCTCGGTGCTGCCGTCGCGGTACCAGGCGGCGAGCGCGTCCGCGAGCACGGCGACGTCGGCGACCGCGAGGTTGAGCCCCTTCGCGCCGGTCGGCGGGACGATGTGGGCCGCGTCCCCGGCGAGGAACAGCCGGCCGTGCCGCAGCGGCTCGGCGACGAAGCTGCGCATCGGCGTGATGCCCTTGTCGACGATCGGGCCCTCGGCGAGCGACCAGCCCTCCGTCGCGAACCGCGTGTGCAACTCGCCCCAGATGCGCTCGTCCGGCCAGTCGGCGATGTCCTCGTCGGGCTCGACCTGCAGGTAGAGCCGGCTGAGCGTGGGGGAGCGGAGACTGTGCAGCGCGAACCCGCGCCGGTGCCGGCAGTAGATCAGCTCCTCGGTGGACGGCGGCACCTCCGCGAGGATGCCGAGCCAGCCGAACGGGTAGTCGCGCACGTACGCGCGCAGCACGCCGTCCGGGACCGACTCGCGGCACACGCCGTGGAAGCCGTCGCAGCCGGCGACGACGTCGGCCTCCAGCACCCGCGGCTCGCCGTCCGCGTCGCGGAACTCGACCCGCGGGTCGTCGGTGTCGACGTCGCGCACGCGGACGTCGGAGACCTCGAACAGCAGCGGGCCGTCCTTCTCCAGCCGGGCGGCGATCAGGTCCTCGACGACCTGCTGTTGCCCGTAGATCCAGATCGACCGGCCGGTGAGGTCGGTCAGCGGGATGCGGTGCCCGACGCCGTCGAAGCGCAGCTCGACGCCGTGGTGCGGGATGCCGTCGCGCTCCAGGCGGTCGGCGAGGCCCAGGTGCCGCAGCAGGTCGACGGTGCCCTGTTCGAGGACGCCGGCGCGGACGCGTTTCTGCACGTACTCGCGGTCGCGGGCCTCGAGGACCACGCACTCGATGCCCAGCCGGTTGAGCAGGTGCGACAACACGAGACCGGCCGGCCCGGCGCCGACGATCGCCACCTGCGTGCGCATGCCGTGCCCTTCTCTCCACCGAGACGCCGCAACCGTATCGCCGGACGCCGTTCCGCGGCGACGGTCGACGGACGGTTGGTACGGTGCCGCGCATGAGTGTGCGCAAGGCCGTCGTGCCCGTCGCCGGGCACGGCACCAGGTTCCTGCCGGCCACCAAGGCCGTGCCCAAGGAGATGCTGCCCGTCGTCGACAAGCCGGCGATCCAGTACGTCGTCGAGGAGATCGCGGCCGTCGGGCTCACCGACGTGATCATGGTGACCGGGCGCGGCAAGCGCGCCATCGAGGACCACTTCGACCGGGCCCCGGAGCTTGAGGAGGCGCTCGAGGCCAAGGACGACGAGGGCCGGCTGCAGCTGGTGCGCAAGCCCACCGGCCTGGTCCGCCCGCACTTCGTCCGGCAGGGCGACGCGCTCGGGCTGGGGCACGCGATCCTCTGCGGCGCCGAGCACGTGGGCGACGAGCCGTTCGCCGTACTGCTCGGCGACGACCTGATCGACCCGCGCGACCCGCTGCTCGCCCGGATGCTCGAGGTGCAGCGCGAACGCGGCGGCAGCGTCGTCGCGCTCATGGAGGTCCCCCCGGAGCAGGTGTCGCTGTACGGGTGCGCCGCCGTCGAGGCCACCGACGAGGCCGACGTCGTCCGCGTCACCGGGCTCGTTGAGAAGCCGCCGAGGGAGAGCGCGCCGTCGTCGCTGGTGATCATCGGCCGGTACGTGCTCGCGCCGGAGATCTTCGCCGTGCTGCGCGAGACGCCACCGGGCAGGGGCGGCGAGATCCAGCTGACCGACGCCCTCCAGACCCTCGCCCGGCGCGACGCCGACGGCGGTCCCGTGCACGGCGTCGTGTTCGGCGGCCGGCGCTACGACACGGGCGACAAGCTCGAGTACCTCACCACCGTCGTCCGCCTCGCCTGTGAGCGCGACGACATCGGGCCGGACTTCACGAAGTGGCTGCGGGAGTACGTCGGCGGCACCGTCTAGGGTCTCCCTTAGAGAGTGCCCGGGAAGGGGGACGTGCGTGAAGTCGGTCGAGCAGCACATCGACGACATCCTCGCCACCGTCGAGCCGTTGCAGCCGCTCGACCTCCAGCTGATGGAGGCGCGCAACTGCCTGATCGCCGAGGACGTCGTCGCCCCGGTGACGCTCCCCGCGTTCGACAACGCGGCGATGGACGGCTACGCCGTCAACGCGGCGGACCTCGCGGACGCGTCCGCCGAGGCACCCGTGAGCCTGCCGGTCATCGGTGACATCGCCGCGGGCAGCCAGGACCCGCTCGCGGTGCGGCCCGGCATGTGCGCACGGATCATGACCGGTGCGCCAGTACCGCCGGGCGCGGACGCCGTCGTCCCGGTCGAGTGGACCGACGCCGGCATCGCCAAGGTGTCCATCTCGCGGGCGCCGTCGGTGGGCGCGCACATCCGCCGGGCGGGCGACGACCTGCGTGCGGGTGACACCGTGCTGTACGCCGACGAGCCACTGACGGCGCCCAGGCTCAGCCTGGTCGCCGCCATGGGGCTGGAGCGGGTGCGGGTGCACCCGCGTCCGAGGGTCGTCGTGATCTCCACGGGCAGCGAGCTCGTCGAGCCCGGCCAGCGCCCCAACTCCGGGCAGATCACCGACTCCAACAGCTACCTGCTCACCGCGTGCGCGATCGACGCCGGTTGCGTGGCGTACCGCGTCGGCATCGTGCCGGACGACCCGCGCACCCTGCTCGCGACGCTGGAGGACCAGTTGATCCGCGCGGACGCCGTGGTGACCAGCGGCGGCGTCAGCAAGGGCGCGTACGACGTGGTGAAGGAGGTGCTCGGCCGGCTCGGGACGGTGAAGTTCGAGGAGGTCGCGATGCAGCCGGGCAAGCCGCAGGGCTTCGGCACCATCGGCCCCGACGACACCCCGATCTTCGCGCTCCCCGGCAACCCGGTCAGCTCGTTCGTCTCGTTCCAGCTGTTCGTCCGACCGGCGCTCACCAAGATGATGGGCATCGGCGCGCGCTCACTCCGTACCGTCCGCGCGACGCTGGACGGCACGGTCCTGTCCCCGCGCGGTCGCCGGCAGTTCGCCCGCGGCCTGCTGACCCGGCGCGGCAGCATCTCGTACGCCGTCAGTCCCGTCGGCGGCCACGGCTCGCACCTGATGGGCGGGCTGGCCCGGGCGAACTGCTTCATCGTGCTGCCCGAGGACGTCGTCGAGATCCCCGCCGGCGGGTCCGTCGACTGCATGATCTTCGACGAGCACGGACTCGAGGAGAAATGAGCGCCGAGGCGACGCTGCGATGACCGACCGGAAGCTCACCCACGTCGACGAGACGGGCGCAGCCCGCATGGTCGACGTCGCCGCCAAGGACGTCACCGTCCGCACCGCCCGGGCGACCGGGCTGGTGCGCGTGTCGACGGAGGTCGTCGAGCTGCTGCGCGACGGTGCCCTGCCCAAGGGCGACGCGCTCGCCGTCGCGCGCATCGCCGGCATCATGGGCGCCAAGCGCACCCCCGACCTCGTCCCGCTCTGTCACCCGATCGCGCTGCACGGCGTCACGGTCGACCTGGAGGTGACCGACGGCGGCGTCGCGATCGACGTCACCGTCCGCACCGCCGACCGCACCGGCGTCGAGATGGAGGCGCTGACCGCGGTGACCGTCGCCGGGCTGGCGGTCGTCGACATGGTGAAGGCCGTCGATCCGGCGGCGGTGATCACCGACGTGCGGGTCGAGGAGAAGACCGGCGGTAAGACCGGCACCTGGCGGCGGGACGCGCGACACTAGACGTGGGGCACAGACGATGGACATGCGTGCGTGGCTGACGGAGCTGTCCGACGGACCGGTCGGGCTGCGGCCGCTGCGTGTCCGCGACGCCAAGGTGTGGCGCGAGGTGCGCATCCGCAACGACGCGTGGCTCTCGCCGTGGGAGGCGACGCTGCCGGGCGGTCCCGTCCTCGACGCCGGCACCGGCGGGTATGCGGCGCTGGCCCGCGCGTTGCTCCGTGAGACCAAGCACGGTCAGTCCCTGCCGTGGGTGGTCACCTACGACGGCGAGTTCGCCGGCCAGCTCACCGTGGGCGGCATCGTCTGGGGCTCGGCGTGCGGGGGACAGGCGGGCTACTGGGTCGACGAGCGGTTCGCCGGGCGCGGCGTCATCCCGACGGCACTCGCCCTCGCCGTCGACCACTGCTTCCGGTCGGTCGGGCTGCACCGCATCGAGGCGAACATCCGGCCCGAGAACACCAAGAGCCGGCGCGTCGTCGAGAAGCTCGGCTTCCGCGAGGAGGGCCTGCGGCGCCGCTACCTGCACATCAACGGCCGCTGGTGCGACCACCTCTGCTACGCCATCACCGTCGAGGACGCGCCGAACGGCATCCTCGGCCGCTGGCACGCGCTGCAGGGACAGCTTCCCGCGCACCGCGGTGAGCCACAAAACGGACACTAGTCACACTGGCAACTTCCGACACACCGATATCAATGCGGCTCGGCCGTCACGGGCGGACCTAACCTGCCGTTGTGACCGGATGCCGTTCCTTCCCCACCGGGCTGTCGGCGAGCACCGTGGTGCCGCCGACACGCCCGGCTGCGATGGCACCGGGACGCTGACATGGGCGGCGCGATCATCTACGTGGTCATCGTCGCAGTGTGGGCTGTCGTCCTGGTCCCACGCTGGCTGCGCAAACACGACACGCCCCCGCAGGCGGACGCCGCCACGACCGCCGAGGTCGAGGACGTCCCCGGACGCGTGCTCACCCGCCGTACCCGCGTGCCGGCCGGCGTCGACGCGGCCGTCGAGCCGGAGCCGGCCGTGGCCGAGCCCGCCGAGCGGGCCGCTGCCGAGCCCGCCGAGCAGGCCGCGCACCCGCGCCGGCGTCCCGAGCGCTCGCACGCACCCGCGGCCCGCGCCCACCGGCTCGCGGTCCGGCGCAGGCTCGTGTTCGGTGGCCTGCTGCTCGCCGCGGCCGGCTGCGCCGGCGCGGCGGCGTACGGCTACCTGCCCTGGTGGAGCGTCGGCGCGCCCCTGCTGCTGATGCCGCTCTACTTCGTGCACGTCCGCCGCGTGATCGTGGCCGAGCGTGCCCGGCGCCGCCGGATGCGCCGTGCCGAGGCGACGGCGCCGCAGCGACGGCACGACGCCGACCTCGCCGCGGTGCTCGAGGCGGGCGAACGGATGGGGCTGTCGGCGCCGGCGTCGGTGCGCGCGTACCGCGCGGGCCGGCTCGCGCCGGGCATGCGGTTCGTCGAGCGCGGCACCCTGTTCGACCAGGACGCGCCGGAACCGTGGCAGCCGCAGCCGGTGCCGCTGCCGACCTACCTCACCGCGCCGGCCGCGCCGCGCGCGTACGAGCCGACGGTCTCCGTCGACGGCTACGACGAGGAGTCGCAGCCCGTCGAGGAAGCCGTCGTCCACGACTTCCGCCGTGCCGTGGGGGGCTGAGCGGCGGATGGGCCCGGCGGTGGATCCGTGTTACTGGGGCTACGGAACCACCGCCGGGCAGCCCGCGGGGCCGAAGGGGATAGTCGTTTCGGGTCCGGCGGGAGGGTTTGCTAGCCTTTTCCTCGCCTGGGGCTGTGGCGCAGTCCGGTAGCGCACTTCGTTCGCATCGAAGGGGTCAGGGGTTCAAATCCCCTCAGCTCCACTCAGGTGAATGCGCAGGTGAGAGGGCATCAGGTGATGCCCTCTTCCTGTACCTGCAGCGTGTGCACGTCGGCTGAAGTCAGCGAAAGTCAGCGAGCGGCCGCGGGTTACGGTCGACCTGGCTCTGCCGCGCAGCGACGGCGAAGCGTCCTTGACGGGGACACGCTCACGCTCGGGCTCGTGGTCTGCTCACCCCTGGTGACCGTCGTTGACCGTGACGGGACTGCCTCGTGTGGCCCGTATGTGGCCCATCGTCGCCCACACTGCCCCGTCCTCATCGCAGGAGCCGCTCGTGGGCCGGAGTGGAGTGGGTCAAGGGTCGAGCTTGCTCGAGCCTAGCGACGCCCGTAGGGCGCCCTTGCCGCACGGAGTGGAGGCCGGAGACTGGTCCGGCGAGGAGGACGGGACCCTGGGTACGGGTACTTGCTGTGCCGCGGACCTGCCGACGCCGGTTGTAGGTGAAGATGGGGCTGTGCATCTGGAACTCATGCGGGAGAAGGCAAGGGTCTTTCCAGACGTCGCAGACCCGGAGAAGTACACGTCGGCACGCATCTGGTTCTGCAGGTACAGGAGTTTGGTACCGATACGGGTGTTCGCGGGGCTCCGGACGCTCGCGATCGCTGGTTATCCCGACGAGACTCTAGAACCACTCGGTGAACTGAGTGCGCTCGAGGAACTGTCGATCGTGGACCTGCCACAGGTGAGCGACCTGAGTCCGCTTGAAGGGTTGACGAGGTTGAGGCGGCTGGAACTTCACACGTTGCCAAGCTGGGATGCCTCGGACAAGGTCACAGAGGTGGAGACACTGGCGCCTCTGACGGCCCTCCCGTGCTTGGAGGACGTGGCGTTGTGTGGCGTACGTCCACGTGACGGGAAGGTCGATGACTTGCTGAGGTGCACGAGGCTTCGCCGTGCACGGCTGAGCAAGTATCCGCAGACCGAGGTGGAGCGCCTGCAGCAGACTCTCGCCGTGCAGGGCTGACGAATCCTAGGTTAGGCCCGGGCCGTCCGCGAGGCCGGCGCTCGCGCCGCCCGCAGCGGCGGTCCCGGGGCGCGCTGCCCTAGCGGCGCCTTGATTGGAGTAGAGCCGGTTTCGGCAACGCCCCCGTCATGGTCCGGCGCCCGCTCTAGCGGGACAGCCTGAGTAGGTCGCCATGACCCGATCTGGATGTTCGTTAACGAGGTAACGCACGGCTTGCCGCTAGGCGGGTGTCGTCTTAGCTCAGAGCATGAATTTGGGTCGTTAGCGATGACGCTAGACCTGGCGGGCCGCGGTGCTAGCGCAGGCCGTGCCGCTAGGAGGTCAGCCGATCCACACCAGGTTGAAGATGCGCAGCGTTTCTGTGGCCTCGTCGAGGTGGAAGTCGAGCAAGCCGAGGCCGTCGCCGAACATGGCCTCGCGGAACGCTGGGTCGTCGCCTGGCGGCAGAACCGTCGCGTCCCATGGCGCGTCGGCCAGTTCGACGGCGCGGGCGACGAGTGCGTCTTGGGCAGCCTCGGGCAGGTCGTGATACTGGATGGCGGCGCCGCCGCCGAAGATGACGTGATACGTCACTGACGAGGCCAGCCGGTGACGACCTGTTCGGCGGGTACATCGTCGGCGGTGTGGCCCTCGCGCGCAGCTGCGAGCCGGCCGGGATAGCCGGGGTCGCTGTAGGCCGCCGCGCGAAGCCTCCAGAGGCGGAGGAGGTCGTGCAGCATGCGGTACTGCTCGGGTCGGCGCGCTTGCTCGACGGCGACGGCGTACTCGGCACGGAACTGCGCGTGGAACGGCTCGGGAAGGGTGCGCAGGATCTCCGCCGGGTCGTCGGGGTCGTGCTCGCCCCGCCAGGACTGGGCCGTCATGGACAGCAGACTACCTACTCCCCGAACCTGTTTCAGCCACCCGGCGACGTGACCTTGAGGGCTGAAACAGGCTGATGTTGCAGCCCTCCGCCAGCCACGTCACATGGAGGAGCTGCAACATTGGGGGAGTGAGCAGAAAGTCAGCAAACCCGCCCCGCACCAGACGACAAGGGACCACACCAGAGGACAAATGCCGGGGAGCGGACCGTACCGGTTGGGTCAAGTCCTGTGAAGTGGTGTATGACGGGTGATCCCTCGTCGTTGTTGTTCAGGCGGTGAGGGC
>DASUWX010000172.1:0-30229 GCA_036378185.1 Streptosporangiales bacterium
CTGCGGCGGTGACCGACGAGCCGGCGACCGAGACCGAGACACCACCTCCACCCCCATGGGCGGAGGGGACCTCGGCACCACGGATCACGTCGTGGTACGCCGACGCGTTCCGGCGCCACGCCGCCCCGTTGCGGGCGGTGCTCGTGGCCACCCTGCCGGTCGCCGTCGCGGGCGTGCTGCTCGAGCTGGTGCTGCAGCTCAGCACGGAGACGCTGGTCGTGAACGGCCGGTTCGACATGCCGGCGCCGCCGCCCGCCGCGCTGATCGCGGCCGGCGTCCTGCTGCTCGCGGGCCTCGCCGCGCTGACGCTCGCCGCAGCGGCCGCGGGCCTGTCCGTCGCGGCGGTCCGTACCGACGAGCCCCGTACCGTCCGCTGGGCACTCGCCACGGCCGCCCGGCGCTGGGCGGCGCTCACGGGGTACACCCTGCTCGTGCTGGTCGTGCTCGTCGCCTGTGCCGCGGCGGGCGGCGCCCTGCTGCTCGCACACGCACCGGCCTGGTTCGCGGTCGCCGTCGCCGTCCTGGTGCTCGGCCTCTGCACCTGCCTGCTCGGCCTGGCCTGGCCGCTCGTGCTCGTGGAGGGCCGCGGCCTGTTCGGCGCGATCGCGCAGTGCTGGCGGGTGACCGAGCAGGTGCGGATCCTCACCGGGTTGAAGGTCCTGGTGTTCGGCTACGCGTTCCCGCTCGCCGTGGTCGCGTTGGCGCGGTTCGGGCTCGACCGCGCCGGTGACCGGCTCGCGGTGTGGCCGTGGCAGCTGGTGAACGCCGCCGTCGTCCCGGCGCTCGGCACGGTCGGCGTCGCCGTGATCGCGAGCGTGCACGTCGGCGTGCTCTTCTCCGTGCGCCGGCCCATGCCGGGCGACCTGTACCTCACCAGGTCACCGCTCGACCAGGAGCGGGTGGCGGCGGCATTGGCCGACGGGGGGAGGCCCGAGTGGCGGTGGCAGCCGAGGCGGGCCGGCGCCGTCGCGGCCGCCGTCGTGGCGGCCGCGTTGCTGCCCGGCCTGCTGAGCGGCGGCCTGCTCTGGTGGAACCCCTCGCACGCCGTCTCGGAGTCCACCGCCGTCGTCGACGACGACCCGCCCGGCCCCACCAGCGTGTCGTTCCCCCAGCCGGACGGCTCCGTCGTGCTGGCGGTCGGCCCGTACCGCCGGCTGCGGCACTGCGCGGGCAGCCACTGCGGGTACGCGATACCCGGTACGACCAGGGACGACGGACCTGACCCGGTCGACCTGGAGGGTGCGAGCGTCACAGGCGACGGCCACGGCGGTCTCGTGTACGCCGGGTGGCTGACCCCCGGCGCGAACGGGGAGAGCACCACGCCGACACTCCGCCTCGTCGGATGCCGGCCGGCCGCGTGCACCGCCGACGCCGTCCGGCGCGCGCAGCCGGCGCTGCTGGACCGCTTCCGCCCCTCGTCGGAGGCCGACAGGTTCCAGCGGCAGGACGCGCTCACGGCCGTGGCCCGCCGCGGCGCGGGCTACGTCGTCGCCTCGGTCGGGTTCGCGGCGCACCGGCCCCACGTGACCCTGTACCAGTGCGCCGACGTCCGCTGCGCCGACCCGGTGCGCACCGACGTCGGCCGGGTCGACCTGTACTCCGTGCGCGCCTTCGACGCGGGCATCCTGTCCCTGTCGATCGCCCCCGACGGCCGGCCCGTCGTGACCGTCGCAGACGGCAACACCGGCGCCGTGCACCTGCTCGCCTGCTCCGACGCCCGGTGCGGCCGGTCCGCGTGGCGGACCGTCGCCGCCCCCGTCATGATCTCCACGTCGTACGAGACGCTGCGGCTCTCCGGCGCCGGCTCCGCGGTGCTCCCGGACGGCCGCCCGGTTGTCGCGTACCGCGACGCGTCGTCGGGGACGAGCATGCTCGCCGTCTGCCGCGACCGCGACTGCACCTCGACCACGACCCGCCGGCTCACCGGACCTGGCTGGGCGCATCCCGCGCCGGCCGTCGTCGTCGGCCGTGCGGGCCACCCGATGGTCGCGAGCTACGACCTACCGCGCCGACAGCTCGTCCTCGTCGCGTGCCACGACGCCACCTGCACCACCCGGACGACGGCCCGGCTCGCCACCTGGCACGACGGGCCCGGCTGGCTCTCGCTGAGTCTCGACGCCGCCGGGCGGCCGGTCGTCACGTGGGCGGACGCGAACCCGTGGCACACGTTCTTCCAGGACGTGTCGCTCCGGCTGCTGCACTGCGTCGAGCCGGGCTGCGGCGCTACCAGCTGACGCCGAAGAACCGCGGCTTCGTGCAGTAGGTGGCGGGGAACGGGTCCTCCAGGGTCCCGGCCCGCACGCCGTCGGGCGCGCACGCGACGGCCACGGCGACCCGCACCCGGGAGCCGACGAGCGCGTTCGTGTCGAAGCCCGGCGCCCGCATCGCCGGGCCGGTCCAGCCGTGCCCGGACAGGTACCGGACCCGGCCGTACCGCCCGGTGACCTTCACCTGGTCGCCGGTCGGCTTCGCCGTCGGGTCGTCGTGGAACGCCGGCACCGGTGTCACCGGCCGGCCGGACGTCGTGAAGGCGCGCTTCTTGTCGCCCTGGGCCGGCGTCGTGCTCACCACGATGACGCCGTCTCTGGTCACGTAGTCGAGGGAGTAGTCGCCCCAGTACTTCCTCGGCACGTGGACGTCCGGCAGTCGCCTGCCGGTACGCAGGTCCACCCGCTGGATCAGGCGGGTCTGGTTCCGGTTCTGGAGGGCCTTCGGCAGGTCGGGGCGCAGGCGGTAGTCGTCGGCGTACAGCACGCCGCCCTGCACGGTGTACTCCCACCCCTCGGCGAGCCGCGCGCGCCACCGCGTGTGGCCGGTCACCGGGTCGACCTGCCGTACGCCGGCACCGGCGGCCTCGGAGAACACGCCGATGCCGTGGATCAGCACCAGGCTCGACGTGACCTCGTCGACCCGGCCCTCACCGTCGCGCTCGGGGATCGCCAGGACGCCACCGGTCCGCGGGTCGAACGAGAGGTACGGCCCGTAGGTCCCGTTCGGCGCCTTCTCCTCGTACACCACGCGGCCGCCGACCATGGCCAGTGCGTAGCCGTCGGTGCCGGGCGAGACGTGCCGCCAGCGGACCCGGCCCGTCGCGACGTCCACCGCCCACAGCTGCCCGCCGGTCTGGAGGTACACGGTGTCGCCCGAGGCCACGAGCGACAACCCGTCCCCGTCCTCGTCGTGCACGACGGGCCTGATGCCGACCTCGGAGGGGTCGTCCGACCGGTCCACGCGATAGGTGCCCGGCAGGGGCAGGACCCAGCGCACCGCGCCGGACCGGGCACAGGCGCCGTTCGCGTCGGTGCAGGTCCGCGCACCACCGCTCAGTGCCGACCCCGGCTGCGGCGCCGCGCGGTGGGAGGCGCCCTGGGAGGTGCAGCCGGCCAGTACCGCCGCGGTCGCGGCGAGTGCGGCGATGCGCAGGGGTGTTCGCACGGCGGAAGCCTACGGCCTGGATGTCCCGGATGGCCTAGGCTGACGGCGTGCGTGTGGGGCTGTTCGTCACCTGTGTGAACGACGCCGTGTTCCCCGAGACCGGCAAGGCGACGGTGCGGCTGCTCGAACGGCTCGGCTGCGACGTCGACTTCCCGCTCGGCCAGACCTGCTGCGGCCAGCTGCACTTCAACACCGGTTACCGGCGCGAGTGCGTCCCGATCGTGCGCGGCTTCGTCGACGCGTTCCGCGGGTACGACGCCGTCGTCGTGCCGTCCGGGTCGTGCGCCGGGATGGCGAAGCACTACCACGAGACGGTCGCCGCCGAGGCGGGCGACGAGCGGCTGCGTGCCGACGTCGCCGCGACCGCGCCGCGTGTGCACGAGCTGAGCGAGTTCCTCGTCGACGTGCTCGGCGTCGTCGACGTCGGCGCGAAGTTTCCGCACCGCGTCACCTACCACCCGACCTGTCACTCGCTGCGCCTGCTCGGCGTAGGCGACCGACCGCTCCGGTTGCTGCGCGCGGTGGACGGCATCGACCTCGTCGAACTGCCCGCCGCGGCCGAGTGCTGCGGCTTCGGCGGCACGTTCGCGCTGAAGAACCCTGACGTGTCGACCGCGATGGGCGCCGACAAGGTGGCGCACGTGCTCGAGACCGAAGCCGAGGTCGTCGTCGCCGGCGACAACTCCTGCCTGACGCACATCGGCGGCCTGCTGGGCCGGCTGCGTACCGGCGTCCGCACGATGCACCTCGCCGAGGTGCTCGCCTCGACGGGGGCGGGCGCGTGACCACCCCGACGAGCGCCTACCTCGGCATGCCGAAGTTCCCCGAGGCGGCACGTGCGGCGCTCGCGGACACCCAGCTGCGGCGGAACCTCGGGCGGGCCACGGCGACGATCCGCGCGAAGCGGGCGCGTGCGGTCGGCGAGGTGCCGGACTGGGCCGAACTGCGCGCCGCGGGCGCAGCCATAAAGGACCACACGCTGCGGCACCTCGACACCTACCTCGAGCGGTTCGAGCAGGCGGTGCACGACGCCGGCGGCCACGTCCACTGGGCGCGCGACGCGGACGAGGCGAACCGCATCGTCCTCGACGTGACCCGCGCACACGGCGTGCGCGACGTGGTCAAGGTGAAGTCGATGGTCACCCAGGAGATCGGGCTCAACGAGGCCCTGGCGGAGGCAGGCGTGTCGGCTTGGGAGACCGACCTCGCGGAGCTCATCGTGCAGCTCGGCGACGACTCGCCGAGCCACTTCCTCGTGCCTGCCATCCACCGCAACCGCACCGAGATCCGCGACATCTTCCGCGAGCGGATGGCCGCCGCGGGGCGTCCCGCGCCGGACGACCTGAGCGACGACCCACCGCGGCTCGCCGAGGCGGCGCGACTGCACCTGCGGCAGAAGTTCCTCGGCACCAAGGTGGGCATCTCCGGCGCGAACTTCGCGGTCGCCGAGACCGGCACCCTGGTCGTTGTCGAGTCCGAGGGCAACGGGCGGATGTGCCTCACCCTGCCCGAGGTCCTCGTGTCCGTCGTCGGCATCGAGAAGCTGGTGCCGACCTGGGCCGACCTCGAGGTGTTCCTGCAACTGCTCCCGCGTTCGTCCACGGCGGAGCGGATGAACCCGTACACGTCGACGTGGAGCGGCGTCACGCCCGGCGACGGGCCGCAGGAGGTACACGTCGTCCTGGTCGACAACGGCCGCAGCCGCGTCCTGGCCGACGCGGTCGGGCGACAGGCGCTGCGCTGCATCCGCTGCTCCGCCTGCCTCAACGTGTGCCCGGTGTACGAGCGGGTCGGCGGCCACGCGTACGGCTCGGTGTACCCCGGCCCGATCGGCGCGATCCTCAACCCGCTGCTGCACGGCACCAGCGACCCGCACGACGCCGCGCTCCCGTACGCGTCCAGCCTCTGCGGTGCGTGTTACGAGGTGTGCCCGGTCGCGATCGACATCCCGTCGGTGCTCGTGGAGCAACGTGCCGAGGCGGTGGACGCCAGGCGCTCGTCCAGGAAGCCCGACCCGGAACGGGCGGCGATGCGGACGGCGGCCTGGTTGCTGTCCGATCCGGACCGGCTGGAACGTGCCGAGCGTGCGGCGGCGCTGTCGCGTCCGCTGGCGGGCCGCGTACACCACCTGCCGGGGCCGCTCGCCGGTTGGACCGACAGCCGCGACCTGCCCGAACCACCTGCCGAGTCGTTCCGTGCGTGGTGGCGTCGCACGCGCGGTTGACCGCGTCCGGCAGCCGCCGCCATTACGCGCAGAGCAGCATTCTGCAGAAATCGCGCGAGTCCGGCCTTCCCCTCTGCCGCAGCGGAAAGGCCGGACTCACGTGTGGCCACGCCGTCGGCGTACGACGTGACCCGTCGATCCCCCCGGGCCCCGGATTCCCCCGTTCCCCAGAATCCCCCCGGTCCCCCGGCGAACCGGAAAGCGGCAGCTATCCGGCGTCGACGTCGAGCGACCCGATCGCATCGGTCCGCCATGGGACCGCGTCGAGCCTGGATCGCAGGAACGCCACCTGCTCCCCGCCGCTCATCCTGCCGTCGACACCATCCAGCAACCACCGGCATGCGTCCGCGTCGTAACCGGCCATGTCCAGCCACCACACGCGACGTTCATCCGACACGCTGACCTCCTGATTGCCCCGAGCCAGCTGTGATTTCCATGGGCCGGATCGACCGTCCGCGGGAAGTTGTTACGGCACGAGTCGACACAACGACGCTCGGTATAAGCGGACCGCCCGTTCGGTCACGGTACGGAGGCTTCGTCTCGAAGTCCGAGACGGGGACCGCGTGCCGTACCGTGCTGCCATGGAGCTCGGACGTGGGTAGCGCGCGGGACGACATCCTGGCGCGGGTGCGGGCGGCGTTGCGCGACGTGCCCCGTGACGAGGACGCGACCGGGGAGGGCATCACCCGCGCGTACCGGCGCCAGGGCGACCCGGACGTGGACCGGCTCGGCCGGTTCGCCGAGCGGGTCGCGGACTACCGGGCGACCGTGCACCGGGTGGCGCCGGACGCGCTCGCCGGCGCGGTGGCGAGCGCCCTCGACCGGCGTGCCGCGCGCCGGGTCGTCGTGCCGGCCGACCTGCCGGCGGACTGGCTGGCGGCGACCGACGCCGAGGCGGTCCGCGACCACGGCGCGCTGACGGCGACCGAACTCGACGGCATGCACGGCGTGGTCACCGGCTGCGCGGTCGGCATCGCCGAGACGGGCACCATCGTGCTCGACGCCGGCGACCGGCAGGGCCGGCGGGCGCTGAGCCTGGTGCCCGACTACCACCTGTGCGTCGTGTTCGCCGACCAGGTGGTGGCGTCCGTGCCCGAGGCCGTGGCCCGGCTCGACCCGCGCCGGCCGCTCACCTGGGTGAGCGGACCGTCGGCGACCAGCGACATCGAGCTGGACCGCGTCGAGGGCGTGCACGGCCCGCGGACGCTAGAGGTCCTCCTGGTGCGACCGGACGCCTGACCCGTCATCGGCCGAGTGCCCTGGCGGCGAGCTCGACGTCCGCTTCGGTGTTCCACGTGTGCATGCCGAGCCGGACGTTGCCGGCACGGGTCGCGACCGCGCAGCCCGCCGCGCGCAGCGCGGCGGCGGCACCGCCGTCCGGGTCGGGCAGCGCGACGACGGCCCGGCCGGCCGGGGACAGGCCGAGCCGCTCCCGCAGCCGGTCGGCGAGCCCGACGTCGTGCGCGTGCACCGCGTCGACGCCGATCTCGCTGAGCAACTCGAGCGCCGGCACCGCGCCTACCCACGAGAGCCACGCCGGCGAGACGTCGAACCTGCGCGCGTCCGGCGCGAGGTGCATCTCCGGGCCGTAGGTGGAGTCCCAGCGCGAGTCACCGGCGTACCAGCCCGCATGCACCGGCCTGATCCGCTCGGCGGCCCCGGGCGTGACGGTGAGGTACGCGGTGCCGCGCGGCTGGCACAGCCACTTGTAGCCGCCGCACACGGAGACGTCGAACGCGCCGGCGTCCACCGGCAGCCAGCCCACGGCCTGGGTCAGGTCGCAGCAGGTCGTGGCGCCGACGCGCGCCGCGGCCTCGCACACGGCGGCGGCGTCGGTGACCGACCCGTCCGCGGACTGGACCAGCGAGAAGGCCACCAGCGTCGTGCCCGGCCGGACCTCGTCGGCGAGAGCCTCCGGCGGCACGTGTCGCACGCGCACGCCGCGGTCGGCATGGACCAGGAACGGGAACACGACCGAGGAGAAGTCGCCCAGCGGGCAGACGACCTCGGCACCGTCGGGCAGTGACGCGGCGACGAGCCCCATCGCGACCGACACCTGCGGCACCACGGCGACCCACGGCGCCGCCACACCCACCAGAGCCGCGTACAGTTCGCGCGCACGTTGCACGCTCGGGTCGTAGTCCGGCGCGGAGACCGCCCCGGTCGCCCACGCGTCGAGCGCGGCGCGCAGCGCCTCCGCCGTCCGACGCGGCGGCAGGCCGATGCTGGCGGCGTTGAGGTATCCGCGGGGCGCGGTCGGCCACTCCGCGGAGAACCTGGCGAGGACGTCCGACCGTTTGGGCATGGTTCGACCGTACCTGCCCGGGTCGTAACCCGATGATTTCCGCTCGTTCACCAGTGTGTCCGCACAGGCGACACCTCGTATGTGTAGGCTCGCGACTCGTGCGCCTGGCCGAGATCGACCTGACGAACGTCACGCCGTTGTCCGGGGCCCACGCCCACGGCGACTGTGACCACGACCGACCGCTCCTCGACGCCCTCGAGCACGGCTTCACCAGTGTGGAGGCCGACGTCTGGTACGCCGACGGCGAGGTGCTCGTGGGCCACCACCGGGCGGACACCGATCCGTCCAGGACGCTCGCGGGCCTGTACCTCGAACCGCTCGCGAAGCTGGTCGCCAACCACGGGGGCAGCGTCTTCCCCGGGCACCGGGGCTTCCAGCTGCTGATCGACCTCAAGCACGACCACCCGGACATCTACCCGGCGGTCGAGGACGCGCTCCGGCAGTTCCCCGGCCTGGTCTCGTCCTGGCAGGACGGCGAGCTGACCGAGGGCGCGCTCACCGCCGTGGTCAGCGGCGAACGACCGCGCGCCGTCATGTCCGGCCGGGCGC
Organism: Streptosporangiales bacterium; assembly: GCA_036378185.1. Classification (GTDB taxonomy): domain Bacteria; phylum Actinomycetota; class Actinomycetes; order Streptosporangiales; family WHST01; genus WHST01. Next base: position 8,514 of record DASUWX010000172.1, read on the forward strand.
TGCGGCACGCGGGGTACGACGGCCGGCTGAGCGACATCGGCAGCGGCCTGCACCGGACGTTCATGCCGCTGGTGAGCGACGACTGGACGTCGACGTTCACCTGGACCGGCGTCGGCCCGATGCCCGACCACGAGCGCGCGCGGCTGCACGAGATCGTGACGAGCGCCCACGCCGACGGCCACCTGGTGCGGTTCTGGGCGACGCCCGACGAGATCGGCGACGCACGCACCAGCCTCTGGACCGAGCTGCGCGACGCCGGGGTCGACTACCTCAACACCGACGACCTCCCCGGGCTCCGCGACTTCCTCACCGAGGCCACCCTGGCCGCCTGACACCGCTGCCCGAGAGGGGCACCCGCACCGCGCGATGACGGGGTGAGGGTGCCCCTCACCTTTTCCGGCGCCTTCTCCGAGTTGACAACGGTTTCCATTACGAGCGATGCTGCATACGTTCGAGGGACTGGAACCGACAGGAGCGTGCCGTGCCCGATCCGCACCGTTCGCCCGTCCGGTACGCGGTCGCCCTGCTGCTCCTCGTGGTGTCGGTGACGGCGTGCGGGGCCGGCCGCTCCTCCGCCGAGGACGCGGGCAGGCTGCCGGTCGTCGCGACCACCACCCAGGTGGCGGACTTCACCCGCAACATCGGCGGCAGGCACGTCGCCGTGACCCAGCTGCTGAAGCCGAACGTCGACCCGCACGACTACGAGCCGTCCCCGGCCGACATCAAGGCGATCGCCGACTCGAAGGTCGTCGTGGAGAACGGCGTCGGGCTGGAGAGCTGGCTCGGCGACACGATCGACGCCGCCGGGTTCCACGGCACGACGGTCGACACCAGCAGGGGCGTGCGGCTGCGCACCGGCACCGGTGAGGAGCACGGCGAGGACCCGCACATCTGGCACGACCCGCAGAACGCGAAGATCATGTCCGGCAACATCGCGGCTGCACTGGAGAAGGCGGACCCCGCGAACGCGGCGTCCTACCGGGCCAACCTGAAGAGCTACGACGCGAAGCTGGACAGGCTGGACGCCTGGATCAAGCGGGAGATCGCGACGATCCCGCCGTCGCAGCGCAAGCTGGTCACCAACCACGACGCGTTCGGCTACTACGTCGACCACTACCGCCTGAGCTTCGTCGGCTCGATCATCCCTAGCTTCGACACGTCCGCCGAGCTGTCCGGCAAGCAGATCGACCAGATGGTGGCGAAGATCAGGGCGCAGCACGTGCGGGCGATCTTCTCCGAGTCCAGCCTGCCGCCGAAGACCGCCGACGCGATCGGCACCCGGGCGCACGTCCGCGTCGAGGCGGGGGAGGACGCACTCTACGGAGACACCCTCGGCCCGGCCGGCTCGCCCGGGGCGACCTACATCGGCATGGAAGAGCACAACACCAGGACCATCGTGGGAGCACTGCGTGGGTGAGCAAGCGATGTCGACGGAGGCGCAGGACGTCGTCGAGCCCGGCGCCGAGGCGGCGCTGACACTCGAGGACGCGTACCTGGCGTACGGCAGCTCGCCGGTCGTCGAGCGCGTCGACGGTCGCGTCCGCTTCGGCGAGTCCGTCGCGCTCGTGGGGCCCAACGGCGCCGGCAAGTCGACGCTGCTGAAGGGCATCCTCGGGCTGGTTCCGCTGGCGTCCGGGCGGATCACGGTGCTCGGCACGACGCCGGCGAAGGCGCGTCCGCGGGTGGGCTACGTGCCCCAGGCGGAGACGCTCGAGGCCGACTTCCCCGTCACCGCGGCGCAGGCCGTGCTCATGGGCCGCTACCGGAGCATCGGCTGGCTGCGCCGCCCGAGCCGGGACGACCGGCGGCTCGCGCTGGAGGCGCTCGACCGGGTCGGGCTCGCCGACCGCGCGGCGTACCGGTTCGGCTCGCTCTCCGGCGGCCAGCGGCAGCGCGTCCTGCTCGCCCGGGCACTCGTGGGCGAGCCGCGGCTGCTGCTGCTCGACGAACCCACCGGCGGGCTCGACGCCGTCAGCCAGGCCGCCCTGCTCGACGCCCTCGCCGAGGCGAAGCGCGCCGGCGTGGCGATCGTGGTGTCGACGCACGACCTGTCCGTCGCGCACCTTGCCTGTGACGAGGTGTGCCTGCTCAACCGGCACCAGTTCGCGTTCGGGCCGGTGCAGACCACGCTGACGCCGGAGAACCTGCGGGCGACGTACGGCGGCCACGCCCTCGAGATCCGCGGCGACCAGGTGATCGTGGCCCAGTCATGAGCGTCCACGTATTCGCTGGGGACCCCCATTGGGGTCATGGCAACTGTGGGGGTCCCCACTTGGTGCCAGCACCACGGTGGGGGTCCCCATGAACTTCTGGGACGTCTTCGTCGCGCCGTTCCAGCTGCCGTTCATGGCCCGGGCGCTGGTCGAGGTGGTCCTGCTCGGCGTCCTCGCCGGGACCGTCGGCGTGTTCGTGCTCGTGCGCAAGCTCGCCTTCGTCTCGGACGCGCTGACGCACACGGTCTTCCCGGGCGTCGTGATCGGCTACCTGCTCGCCGGTGACGGCGGCATCTTCGCCGGTGCGCTCGCGGCGGGCGCGGCGACCGCCGTCGGGCTGACGCTGCTCACCCGCGGCCGCAAGGTCACCGAGGACGCCGCCATCGCGGTGCTGCTCACCAGCCTGTTCAGCGTCGGCGTCGTGCTCGTCTCGCGACGCAGCTCGTACACCGCCGACCTCACCGCGTTCCTGTTCGGCCGGCTGCTCACCGTGTCGACCACGCAGATCGTGCAGACCGCCGTCGTCGCCGTCGTGGTGTTCGCCGTGCTGGCCGTCCTCGGCAAGGAGCTGCTGCTGCGCGCCTTCGACGCCGACGGCGCCCGCGCGATGGGCTACCGCACGGGGCTGCTCGACCTCGCGCTCAACGTGCTCGTCGCGCTGGTCGTCGTCGCCGCCGTGCGCGCCGTCGGCACCGTGCTCGTCATCGCCCTGCTGATCGTGCCCGCGGCGACGGCCCGCCTGGTCACGTACCGGATCGGCGCGATCGCCGGCATCGCCGCCCTGGTCGGCGCGGTCGGCGGCTGGCTCGGCCTGCTGGCCAGCTGGCACGCGTCCGTCGACGCCGGCATCCGGCTGGGCTCGGGCGCGACCGTCGTGCTCGCTGTGGTCGCCGTCTACCTCGTGACCCTGGGCGGCACGCTCGCCGTCCGGGCGGTACGCCGCCGCCTCGGCGCCGCGCCGGCGCTCGCGGGAGGTGCCGGGTGAGCGCAGGACCGAGCGAGCGAGCCGGAGGTAGGGGCCGGCGAGCTGTGCCGGAGCCTCGGCCCGCCGCGGCACCTGCCGGAGGGGAGCGAGCGAGGGGGCGCGCATGTCACTGAGCTGGTACCTGCTCTACCCCGCGCTCGAGGTGACCCTCGTGGGGCTGGTCGCGGCAGCCGTCGGGGTGCACGTCGTGCTGCGGCGCCGGGCGTTCTTCACGATGGCGATGACGCACGCGACGTTCCCGGGCGTCGTGCTCGCGGCCCTGCTCGGCGTCGACCTCTATCTCGGGGCGGGCGTGTTCGGGTTGGTCGCGGTGGCCGGCATCGCCGTCCTCGACCGCCGGACGGAGTCGTCGGCGAGCACGGGCGTGGTGCTGTCGGCCGGGTTCGCGCTCGGCGTGCTGCTGGCGTCCGCGCAGGCCGGCTTCACCAAGGACCTGTCGGCGTACCTCGTCGGCTCCGTGCTCACCGTCCAGCGAAGCGACGTGCTGGTCACCGCGGTCATCGGCGTGGTCGTCCTCGCGGTGCTGGCGGTCTCCGGACGCGCCCTGCTGTTCGCCGCGTTCGACCCGGTCGGGGCGGCCGCGGCGGGTTTCCGCGTCGGCCTGCTCGACGCGCTGTTCCTCGTGCTCGTCGAGCTCACCGTCGTGACGTCGGTGCCCGCGGTCGGCACGATGCTGTCGGTCGCGCTCATCGTCGCGCCCGCGGCGACCGCCCGGCTGTGGACGACGCGGGTGGTGCCGCTGACCGCCGGCGCGGCCGTGCTGGGCGTCGGCTCGAGCCTCGCCGGGCTCGCGCTGTCGCAGTACGTCGCCGTGCCCGCGGGCGCCGCGATGACGCTGGTGGCGGCGTGCGCGCTCGTCGTGTCGCTCGCCGCCGCATGGGTACGAGGGGCGGTGCGGCGGGCGCCGCAACGAAGGGTCGCTGCGGGATAGTGGGAACTCAGCGCAGCATCTCTAGGTTTGGGAGGACGGTCGTGCCGGCACAAGCGCACACCGACCCGGAGTCGCGCACTCGGCGTAGGACCCGGCAGGGCGTACTCGTCACCGAGGCTCTCGGCAACACCGACGAGTTCCAGAGCGCGCAGGATGTGTTCGCGACGCTGCGCGCCGACGGTCACAACATCGGCCTGACGACCGTCTACCGGCACCTCACCGACCTCGCCGACCGCGGCGCCGTGGACGTGCTGCGCTCGGCGGACGGCGAGAACTGGTACCGCAAGTGCCGCGCCGACGCGCACCACCATCATCTGGTGTGCCGGGCCTGCGGGCGCACCGTCGAGATCAAGTCGAGCACCGTGGAACGCTGGGCGCACAAGGTCGCCGAGGACGAGGGCTTCTCCGACATCACCCACACCGTGGAGATCTTCGGCCTGTGCCGGGACTGCTCGTCCTAGCAAGTTCGGAGAAGCACGCGGCGCCGGTCCCGTAGCAGACTCGTGCCATGGACGCCGCGAAGCTACGCGCCTGGTGGGCGCACAAGCAGGGACTCGACGGGTCGCTCGACGAGACGTCGCCGGCGGCCGTGCTCGCGGGCACGGGCTGGGCCCGCTCCGTCGGCGGGGTCAACCCGTATCTCACGCTGTTCAGCCGCGCCGGCATCGGACGCGCCGAGGTCGACGCCGCCGTCGCGGACGTCGCCGTCCACGAGCTGCCGTCCGCACGCGGCTGCACCTACATCGTGCCCGCGGAGCAGTACGCCGTCGCGCTGTGCGCCGGTGCGGCGTCCGCCGGGGCCGAGCTGGCCACCGCACGCGCGCTCGGCGTCCCGACGGAGGAGATCGACCGGCTGCAGGCCGCCGTCCTCGACGCCGTGGCCGACGAGCCGCTCGACCCGAAGCGGCTGAAGGACGTGCTCGGCGACGCCGTCCGCAACCTCGGCGACGCCGGCAGGAAGAAGGGCCTGAGCACGACGCTGCCGGTGGCGCTCGGCCTGCTGCAGGCGGCGGGGGAGATCCGCCGCATCCCTGCGGAGGGCCGGCTCGACCGGCAGCGGTTCGCGTACGCGCGCTGGTCGCCGTCGCCGCTCACCGGTTCGACGCCGACACCGGAGCAGACGCGCACCGAGCTGGCCCGGCTGTACTGGGCCTGGACGGGCGGCGCGACGATCGCGCAGTTCCGCTGGTTCAGCGCGTTCAAGGCCGCGGAGGCGAGGGCCGCGGTCGAGCCGCTCGGCCTCGTCCCGCTGACCGACCGCTCCGACCTGCTCGCACTGCCGGAGGACGCCAAGGCGTACGCCGACTTCGACCCGCCAGCGTCGCCGCGGTACGTGCTCGTCGGCTGGCTCGACGGGATCGCGCTGCTGCGGCGCGACCTCGCGTCGCTGCTCGACCCGGCGGACGCCGAGCGCGACCTCGACGGCATCGCGAAGCGGCCGCTCGGCCGGCTCCCCGACCTGCCGGCGCAGGCCGTCCTCGACCGCGGCCGCGTGGTCGGGCTCTGGGACTACGACCCGGACGCGGGGGAGATCGCGTGGGCCTCGTTCGTGCCGGTCGACGATGCGCTGCGCGAGGCCGTCGAGCGGACGGCGGCGTTCGTCCGCGACCAGCTGGGGGACGCCCGCGGCAGCAGCCAGGACAACCCGGCCGCGCGCCGCCCGAAGCTGGCGGCACTGCGCGCCCTGCGCTGACCTCTCGTCAGCCGGCGACCAGGCGCTGGCGCTGCCGCCCGAGGCCGGATATCTCCAGCTCCATCACGTCGCCTGGCGCGAGGTACGGGAACCGGCCCGACAACGCCACGCCCTGCGGCGTTCCCGTGTTGACGATGTCGCCCGGCTCCAGCACGAGGTACTGGCTCAGGTGCCAGACGAGGTGGCGCACGCCGAAGATCATGTCGGCCGTGTTGGAGTCCTGCCGCGGCTCGCCGTTCACCCACGACCGCAGCCGCAGGTCCTGCGGGTCGCCGACCTCGTCGGCGGGGACGAGCCACGGGCCGACCGGGTTGAACGTGGCGCAGCACTTGCCCTTCGACCACTGCCCACCGGACTGGTCGAGCTGGAAGTCCCGCTCGGACACGTCGTTGCTCGTGGCGTAGCCCGCGATGTACGCGTCGGCGTCCTCGGGGGAGTCGAGGTAGCTCGCCCGCCGCCCGATGACGACCGCCAGCTCGACCTCCCAGTCGGTGCGCTTCGCGCCGCGCGGGATGCGCACGTCGTCGTCCGGCCCGACGACGGTGTTCGGGGTCTTCAGGAAGATGATCGGCACGGCCGGCGGTTCGGCGCCGGACTCGGCCGCGTGCGCGGCGTAGTTCTGGCCGATGCACACCACGGCGCTCGGCCGCGCGACCGGGGGGCCGACCCGCAGGCCGCTCGGGTCGAGCTGGGGCAGCCGGCCGGCGTCCAGCGCGTCGCGTGTCCGCGCGAGCCCGTCGGACGCGAGGAACGTGCCGTCGACCTCGTCGGTGACGGGTGTGAGGTCGTAGGTCGTGCCGTCCGCCTCGACCGCGGGCCGTTCCGCACCGGGCGCTCCGAGTCGCAGCAGCTTCATCCGGCCTCCAGGAAATGTGCTCGTCGCCCCCGGCGTTCGCAACCATATGACCGACCTCGACCCCGCGCTCGCCGACCTGCTCGCCAAGCACGACCAGGGTGTCCTCGCCACGATCCGCCGCAACGGCCGCCCGCAGCTGTCCGTCGTCACCTACACCTTCGATCCCGCGACGCGGGACATCCGCGTGTCGATCACGGCGGGACGGGCGAAGACCGCGAACCTCCGCCGCGACCCGCGGGCGACGTTCGAGGTGACAAACAGCCGCGGTTGGGGGTACGCCGTCGCCGAGGGGACAGCCGAGCTCAGCGCCGTCGCCGAGCGGCCGGACGACGCCGTCGTCGAGGAGCTCATCGAGGTCTACCGGACGATCAACGGCGAGCACCCGGACTGGGACGACTACCGCGCCGCGATGGTCCGGGACCGCCGGATCGTGCTGACCATCCACGTCGACCGCGTGTACGGCGCCGTCGGCTGATCCTGCGGTCGGCCACATCCGGCCGCTGGTTGGCCCGATCGCTCCTTGTCGCCGCTCTCTCGGCCTGCCGAGAATTCGGTCGAGCCGACCACTCCGGGACGAGAGGCCATGCAGGGACAGCTGCGCAGGACCATCTCGATCCCGCAGGGCGTCGCCCTGTACGTGGGCGCCGTGCTCGGTGCGGGGGTGCTGCTCCTCCCCGGGCTCGCCGCCAGCCGGGCGGGCCCGGCGTCGCTGGTCGCGTGGGCGTTCGACTGCGCCCTCGGCGTCCCGCTCGCACTCACCTTCGCGGCGCTGGCCGCACACACGCCGGACGCCGGCGGGGTGTCCACCTACGCAACCCGTGCGTTCGGCGGTGCGGTGGGGACGGTGGTGGGCTGGTACTACTTCGTCGCGGCCGCGACGGCGCAGGCCCTGGTCGCCCTGACCGGCGCGTACTACGTAGCGCCGTACCTACGCCTGGACCGGGCGGAGACGTTCGCCCTGGCCGCGGCGGTGCTGCTGCTCGCGACGCTGGCCAACCTGTGGGGGCTGCGGGTGAGCGGACGCCTGCAGCTGGCGTTCAGCGGCGTCGTCGCCGTGCTGCTCGTGCTCGCGATCGGCACCGCGATCCCGCGCTTCCACGCGGCCGCATGGACGCCGTTCGCGCCGCACGGCACGGGTGCGGTGGGGGCGGTCGGCGTCACCGTGTTCTTCGCGTTCTTCGGCTGGGAGGCGATATCCCATCTGTCCGAGGAGTTCGCCGACCCGGAGCGCGCGGTCCCGCGCAGCACCGCGATCAGCGTCGGCGTCATCACCGTCCTCTACGTCGGCCTCGCGGTCGCGACCGTGGGCACCGGCACGTACGGCACGGGGAACGACGGGACCACCGTCGCGCGGCTGCTGTCCGGATCGCTGGGCGAGGCCGCAGGGATGGTCGCTTCGGCCGTCGCGCTGGCGATCTCGCTCGGCACGGCGAACGCGTTCGTCGCGGCCACGTCCCGGCTCGGCTACGCCCTCGCCCGCGCCGGCGCCTTCCCCTCACCGCTCGCCCGGGTCGGCGGCCGCGGCGTCCCCACGGTCGCGGTCCTGGTCGTCGGCGGCTGGGCGCTGGCGTGCCTGGGCGTCAGCTACGCCGCCGGGTGGACCGCGAGCACCCTGCTCGTCGTGCCGAACTCGCTGGTGATCCTCGTCTACCTGTCCGCGACGCTCGCGGCGGCGCGGCTCTTCCGCGGCAGCAGGCGCGTGCTCGCGCTGGTCGCGACCGTCATGGTCGCCGCGCTCGTGCCGTTCGCCGGCGTCGTGCTCGTCATCCCCGTCGCGGTCGCCGTGCTGGCTCTGGGTTACCGCCTCACCCACGGCCGCCGCCGGTCAGGGCCAACCACCCGTTAGTGTCCTTACGTGACGGACACGGAGACGATACGGCGTTCGGGCGCGCCGAGCAGAGTGATACCCGAGGCGGCCCGACGCAGGACGTTCGCCGTGATCAGCCACCCCGACGCCGGCAAGTCCACGCTGACGGAGGCGCTCGCCCTGCACGCGCGCGTCATCGGCGAGGCCGGCGCCGTGCACGGCAAGTCCGGCCGCCGCGGCGTCGTCTCGGACTGGATGGCGATGGAACGCGCCCGCGGCATCTCGATCACGTCCGCGGCGCTGCAGTTCGCGTACCGCGACGTCGTCGTCAACCTGTTGGACACGCCCGGCCACGCCGACTTCTCCGAGGACACCTACCGGGTCCTCTCCGCCGTCGACTGCGCGGTGATGCTGCTCGACGCGGCGAAGGGCCTGGAGCCGCAGACCTTGAAGCTGTTCGAGGTGTGCAGGTACCGGGGCATCCCCGTGATCACGTTCGTGAACAAGTGGGACCGGCCCGGGCGGCACGCGCTCGACCTGATGGAGGAGATCGAGCAGCGCATCGGCCTGCGTCCCACGCCGCTCACCTGGCCGATGGGCGAGGCGGGCAAGTTCCGCGGCGTGCTCGACCGGCGCAACGGCGAGCTGGTCCGGTTCCTCCGCACCAGCGGCGGCGCCACCCGCGCGCCCGAGGTGCACGTGGACGCCGACCGGGCCGCGGCCGAGGAGGGCGCCGACTGGCGTACCGCCGTCGAGGAGAGCGAGCTGCTGTCGGCCACCGGCCAGGACCACGACGAGAAGGCGTTCCTGGCCGGCGAGACGACGCCCGTCCTGTTCGGGGCCGCCGTGCTGAACTTCGGCGTCGGCCAGCTGCTCGACGTGCTCCTCGACGTCGCACCCTCGCCCGCTCCCCGCGCGGACGCCGACGGCGAGCCGCACCCGCTGGACGCGCCGTTCAGCGGGTTCGTGTTCAAGGTGCAGGCCGGCATGGACCGCGCCCACCGCGACCGGCTGGCGTTCCTGCGGGTGTGCTCGGGCGTGTTCGAGCGCGGCATGGTCGTGACGCACGCGGGCACCGGCAAGCCGTTCGCCACGAAGTACGCGCAGCAGGTGTTCGGCCGCGAACGCAGCACAGTCGACGTCGCGTACCCGGGCGACATCGTCGGGCTCGTGAACGCGACCGCGCTGCGCATCGGGGACACGCTGTACGAGGGCGAGCCGGTGACGTACCCGGCCATCCCGAGCTTCGCGCCGGAGCACTTCGCGGTCGCGCGCGCGGCCGACACCGGGCGGGCGAAACAGTTCCGCCGCGGCATCGAGCAGCTCGAGCAGGAGAACGTCGTCCAGGTGCTCCGCTCGGACCGGCGGGGCAGCGCGGCGCCGGTGCTCGCCGCAGTCGGCCCGATGCAGTTCGAGGTCGTCGCGCACCGCCTGGAGCACGAGTTCGGCGCGCAGACGCGGCTCGACTCGCTCGACTACCGGCTCGCCCGCCGCACGAGTGCGGAGGACGTGGACGAGCTGAACAGGGAGCGCGGCGTCGAGGTGCTCGAACGCACCGACGGCGCCCTGCTGGCCCTGTTCACCGACGTCTGGCGGCTGCGTTCGGTCGAACGCGACCACCCGGGCGTCCTGCTCGAACCACTGATCGCGGGCGGCAGCACCTGACCGTCAGGCTCGTGCGCGTTGCCGGGCGCGGGGAAGCTCTACTGCGGCGTCGCCCGCAAGCCCCGACCTCGCGGCTCGTTCTCGGCCGGCGGGGCTAGCGTCGGCGTAGCAACCGAGGAGAGGAGCGGCGACATGGCGACCGCGCAACGACAGGCGAGCATCGTGTGGACCGGCCCGCTGACCAGCGGCAGCGGCGAGCTCGAGTTCGCCAGCAGCGGCATCGGGACGTACCCGGTGACGTGGGTGTCCCGGGTGGAACGGCCGGACGGCATGACCAGCCCGGAGGAGTTGCTCGCGGCGAGCCACGCGTCGTGCTACGTCATGGCGTTCAACGCCACCCTCAACCGCAGCGAGATCGAGCCGGAACGGCTGCACGTCACCGCGACCGTCTCGCTCGAGCCGAAGGAGGGCGGCGGCTTCCAGGTCACCAGGTCCGAGCTGGTCGCGACCGGCACGGTGGCGGGCCTCGACCAGGAGCGCTTCCAGCAGCTGGCCGAGCAGGCCGAGCAGGGCTGCCCGATCTCCAACTCGCTGCGCGGCAACGTCGAGATCACGGTCTCGGCGACGTTGGAGTCGTAGCCCGCGCTCACCGGACCGTCGCCAGCTCGCGGTCGCGGTCGGCCTCCTCGCGCAGCTCGTCGACCCGGGTCGGGCGGTGCCGCAGGTAGGTGACCGCGGCCTGCACGCCCCAGAAGTACATGGCCACCGCGACGGCCGCGACCACGATGCTGCCCCACGGTTCCGGCAACACGCCGAGCCCGCCGTACGGCCCGAGCAGCGCGAGCCCGAACATCACCACCAGGTAGGCGACCAGCCAGGCGCCGCCCTGGAGCTCGGCGGTGCCCTCGTGCTTGCGCACGTAGTTGACCACGAACAGGACGAGGCTGATCGCGATGATCGGGATCGTCTTGATCAGCGTCCCCCACGGCACCCAGAAGATGACGAGGGACGCCACGGCGAACGCCGCGGGCGCGAAGACCTGCATGCCCGGCAGCCGCACCCGCGGACCGGCGATGCCGACCCGGCGGAACGCCAGCAACGTCACCGAGCCGATCGCGAACGTGAACGACAGCAGCGTCCCCGTGATGCCGATGATCTTGTGCCAGCTCGGCAGCGGCAGCAGGAACACCACGCCGACGACGAAGTTGAGCAGCAGCGCGCGGGTCGGGACGCCCCAGCGCCGGTTCACCTGCGCGGACCACTTCGGGAAGAAGCCGTTCTTCGCCAGGCCGAAGACGTTGCGCGCGTTGGCCCCGGTGAACACGATCGCCGCTCCGGACGGCGAAAGCATCGAGTCGGCGATGAGCACCCAGTACAGCCAGGTGAGGTTCAGCATCATCGCGAGCTGGGCGAACGGTGAGTCCAGGTTGACGCCGTGCCAGCCGTGCCCGAGCAGCTTGCCCGGCACGGCACCGAGGAACGCGACCTCGAGCCCGATGTAGAGGACGATCGTCACCCCGATCGTGATGATCAGTGACTGGGGGATCGTCCGGCGCGGGTTCATCGCCTCGCCGGAGAGCTCCACGATGTTGCGGAAGCCGGTGTAGGCGAAAACCATCCCGGCCGTCGCGATCGTGCCGAGCGCCGCGCCCCAGCCGTACGGGGCGACGCCGCCGTGCGCCGTGAAGTTGTCCCCCTGGAACCCGCTCACGATGAGCAGTACGACGGTCGTCGTCGGGATGAACACCTTGATCGCGGTCACGACGTTGTTGGTGCGCGCGAACAGCTGCACGCCGAAGTAGTTGACCACGACGAACACGGCCATGAGGACGACCGCCAGCAGCACGCCGAGCCAGGTCAGCTGGCCGTTCGCGAACACGCCGGGCAGGTAGGCGCTCGCGTACTGCACCACCCCGGCCGCCTCGGTCGGTGGGTTGGCGACGTACGTGATCCACATGCACCAGCCGACGATGGTCGCGGCCAGCGTGCCGTTGCTGTACAGCGGGTACCGGACCACGCCGCCGGACTCCGGCTTCACCATGCCCAGCTCGGCGAAGACCAGCGCGATGAGCAGCATCAGGCCGCCGCCGATCAGCCAGGCGAGGATGGAGGCCGGCCCGGCCGTCTGCGCGGCGTAGAGCGAGGAGAACAGCCACCCGGAGCCGATCACGCTGCCGAGTCCCGTCGCGACCAGGGACCACAGGCCCATCCGCCGCTTCAGCAGGTCGTCCTGACGCGTCGTGGCCACGGGCACCTCCAAGGTCGCTGCTTCCTCATTCCTCAGTTCCCCCGCGATCATGAACATAACCGGTTGACCGGATTCGAAATCTGGTCATACAGTCAGCCAGGGCTGAGTGGGAGGCGGCCGAGGGGAGACTCGGGGAGTGGCTGAGCTGCGTCTGCAGGGCAGGGAACGCGCGGACCGGATCCTGGACGCCGCCGCCGACCTGCTCGTCCGGCACGGCTACCGGAAGGTGACGATCGACGACGTCGCGTCCCGCGCTCGGATCGGCAAGGGCACCGTCTACCTGCACTGGCGCACGAAGCGGGAGCTGTTCGAGGCGCTGCTGCTGCGGGAGGCGGTCGAGTACGTCCAGGAGCTGCTCGCGGGCCTCCGCGACGACCCGGACCGGGTGCGCCCGCACCGCATGCTCCCGGAGGCGTTCCTGATCGTGCAGCGCCGGCCGGTGCTGCGGGCACTGTTCAGCGGCGACCCCGGGGTGATCCGCGACCGGCTCGCCGACAGCCCGCTGCGCAGCCAGGAGCTGCTCGCGCTCGACCGTACCTACGAGATGCTCACCAGGCACGGGCTGCTCCGCGACGACGTGCCGAACCTGCCGTACACGCTCGGCGCCGTGCACGCCGGCTTCTACCTGCTCGACACCGTCCAGCCGGTGCCGGACGAGCTGGACGCCACAGCGCAGGCGCAGTCGCTCGCCCACGTGGTCAGGTACGCGTTCGAACCGCCGGAGCCCCCGAGCACCCGTACCCTCGCGCGGGTCGCCACGGAGATCGTCAGCCTGTTCGACGGGCTGCTGCCCGGCTACCGCGAGGAGATCTACGGGTACCGGAGGAAACGCGCATGACGGCGAGGTCCGGCGAGGCCTACGACCTGCGCGGCGCCAAGGGCACGCTGCTGTACACGCTCTACGGCCGGGCCCTGGACAACCGCGCCGCACACCCGATCCTCGGCGACCGGTGGGCGGGCGAGGTCATCGAGAAGCTCGGCGGCGTCACCTGGCGGATGCGGATGGGTGCCACCGACCGGTACGTGATCGCGATCCGGGCCGACCGGCTGGACGGCTGGACCAGGCGGTTCCTCGACGCGCACCCCGACGCGAACGTGCTGGGGCTCGGCTGCGGCCTGGACAGCAGGGTGTTCCGCATCGACCCGGCACCGACCGTGCGCTGGTACGACGTCGACTATCCCGAGGTCGTCGAACTGCGTCGCCGGGTGTACCCCGAGCGGGCCGGGTACCGGATGATCGGCTCGTCGGTCACCGACCTCGACTGGCTCGACGAGGTGTCCGCCGACCGGCCCACGCTCGTCGTCGCCGAGGGCCTGTTCATGTACCTGCCGAAGGACGACGCCCGGCGGCTGGTCGCCACGGTCGCCGAACGGTTCCCGTCCGGTGAACTGGCCTTCGACGTCATGGTGCCCTGGTCGGCGCGGTTCTCCCGCCTCTTCGGGCTGCACGTCTGGGGCACGAACGACCCGCACGAGATCGAGGGCTGGGGTCGCGGCGTGAGACTGCTCGAGGACGCCCCTTCGATCGCCGAGTACGCACGGATCCCGGTGCGGCGGTACCGCGGCAACTACCGGTTGCTCAACGCGTTCACCGCGACCCGCAACATCATCCGCCCGCTGCGGTACCGCTTCGGCGACTGACGCCGCTACCGGCGCACCCGGTACCGCAGGTGCAGCACGCGGTCGCCCTGGATCACGACATCGGGATCCTCGAGCAGGTGCTGGTGGTCGACCGGGCCGAAGTACCGCTTCCCGGAGCCGAAGACCACGGGCACGACGTCCATGGCGACCTCGTCCACGAGCCCGAGGGCGAAGGCCTGCCCACCGACATCGCCCGCCGCCACGGCCACGGTGCCGTCACCGGCGAGCTCCTTCGCCTTCGCGATCGCCTCCCCGACATCGGCGACGAAGGGGTACGACGCCTCCGGGTGCCACCCGTCCGGCTTGGGCCGGTGTGAGACCACCACCACGTGCTCGCCGGTGGGTGGCCTGCCGTTCCACCCGTCCGTGATGTCGAACAGGTGTCGCCCGATCACCATGGACCTGATGCTCGCCCAGATCGGCCGGACGTACTCCGCCGACGTGCGGGACACCCTGCCGAAGCCGGAGTCGTCGAGCGGCGTGTCGCCGTTGCCGTACCAGTCGAACAGCGGGCCGACCTGGTCGTCTGCGTCGGCGATGAAGCCGTCCACCGAGACCACGCTGTGCATGACCACCGTGCTCATCGCGACTCCTCCGCGGCGAGGACCTCACGCAGCCTGCGCGCGAACGCCTCGGGCTGCCCGCCGTAACCGTGCTCGCCGCCGACGAAGCCGCCGTGGTGGCTCGGGAACACGGTCACCTGTTGGCCGAGCAGCTCGGCGGTCGCGACGGACGTGCGGCCGGTGAAGGTGCCCTCGGACTCCTCACCCACGGCGATCACGACGCGGGTCGGTGCCGCGGCGAGGGCGGCGACGTCGGGCCGGTAGCTGCTGATCGGCCAGGACCGGTCGGAGAGGAGCGGGTCGTCCCGTGAACCGTCGTCCTCGGTGGGCAGGCCGAACCGGGCCGGATCGGGTGTGGGCTGGGCGAAGTAGTCGTCGGTGAACTCGCCGTGCCACGAGGTCATGGCGATGAAGGCCGCCATGCCCGCGCCCCAGCCCTTCGCCTGGTACGCGTCCCGGAAGCCGGCGCGGGCGCGCTCGGCCGCGGCGGCGTCGGGGAGCACGGGGATCATCGGCGGTTCGTGCGCCACGAGGGTGGTCACGTCGTCGGGGTAGGCGGCTACCAGCGCGAGCGCGGTGACCGCGCCGCCGCTGCTCGCGAACATCTCGACCGGGCCGGCGCCGAGTGCCTCGATCACGGCGTGCACGTCGCGAGCCTGGGCCTCGGGCGTCTGGTCGACCCGGCCGTCCTTGCGGACGCTGCGGCCGAGGCCGCGCGGGTCGTAGGTCACGACGGTGCGGTCGGGGAGGTGCGACCTCAGCGCGGTGAAGCCGCTGGCGTCCATGGGCTGGCCGATCATGACCAGCGGCGGCCGCCCGTCGGCGGTGGGAAGCGGGCCGTGGACGTCGTACGCGATGTCGACGTCGGCCGTCTCGAGAACCTTGTTCGTCGTCGTCATGGCGAGGTAGACCCCTCTTCGGCCGGGAACTCATCGCTGCTCCGCGGACACCTGCCGACGCTACGCCCGGTCGGCCTCCTCGAGCAGGGACGAGGGCACGGCGAGGTCGGCGGTGGCGTAGAGGCGGGCGATCGCGGCCGCGTCGTCCGCCGCGCACACCGCGGCGACCCGGTCGATCAGCTCGTCGTAGTGGGCGCCGGTCTCGCCGGCGTAGGACGCGGTCATCCGTCCCCACTCGTCCCACGGCAGCGTCTCGACACCGCGGAGCGCGGCGAGGTCACGGACGGCGTTACCGCGGATCTCGGCCGGTCCCCACGCATGCTCGGTGCCGTAGACGCCGAACGTGGCGCCGTCGACCACGCCGTCACGATACGCGGCCCACGCCTCGCCACCGGTGAGGAACCGTCCGGGCACGAGGTCCTGAGGACGCTCGACCGTCGGCTTCCCGAGCATCTCCACGTCGACACGGACCCAGCGGTCCTCGTCGGGGTGCCGGTACTCCAGCACCCAGTGATCGAGGGCCAGGCCCGGTTGGAAGTACGTCGCGAACCCGCAGCGCGCGCGGGCGGGGACACCACGGCACCGGAGCAGCGCGCACGCGAGCACGGCGAAGTGCCGGCAGGTGCCGACGACCCGTTCGTCCGGCGGACGCCGCTCGGTCAGCGGCCGCGGGCTCCGTGCCGCCAGCAGGTCGAGCACCGCCCGCATCGGCCGGATGTTCCGCTCCGCCAGGCGTTGCTCGGGCACGCCTGCCGCGATCGCGTCACCGGGCTGGATGACCAGTCCCTGGGCTACGGCGCACAGCGCGACCGGGTCGTCGGGGAGCCCGGCAAGCAGCGGCACCTGCGCGTCACCGAAGCATGTGAACGCCCCGGGGCGGGCGTAGTCGAGAAGACCGTCGGACACGTGCCGACGCTACGCCCGGTCGCCGACACAGCGGGACCGGTCCCGGCGCGTTCTGCTGGAGTCGGTGCATGGAGCACGACGGCCGACCGGACGTAGTCGAGTACGGCCCGCGCAGCCCGCAGCCGCCGTGGGAGCGCCGGTCCGTGCCCGAACCGGTGGCGGCGGACCCGTACCTCGCGGCCACGGTCGCGCTGCTCAACCTCACCGGCCTGGGCCTGGGGTACGCGCTGCTGCGGCGCTGGGTAGCGATGGGCGTCTGCCTGGTCGCGACGGCGGTCCTGTTGCTCGTCGTCCTGCCGGTGCGGCCGGACGGGACACCCACGGTCCTGGTCGCCGCGTATCTCGTGCTGATCGGGGTCACGGTGGTGCACGGCGCGGTCCAGGGGCTCGAGGCACCCCGCCGGCCGCGACCTGCGGCGGCTCCGGCCGGCCTGATCGTCAGCGTAGCGCTGCTCCTCGTGCCCACCACGGGCCTCTCCTGGTACTCGGAGACCGTGCAGCACCAGCTGCTCGACCGGCTGGCCGGCGCGGACCGGCTCGTCCGGCAGGCGCAGGGCGAGCCGTTCGCCACGGCCAGGCCGCAGTTCCACAGGGCGCTGCGCACCTACGCCTACCTCCTCGAGCGGCACCCGGCCTCGCGCGCGGCACGGCGCGTGCCGGACCGGCTGCGGGCCTACTACGCGGCGGTCGGGGCACCGTACGCGAAGCGGCGTTACTGCGACGCGATCGCGCCGCTGCACGACCTGCGGACGGTGCCGAGGTCCGTCGACCGCGAGCACCTCGGCAGCCTGGTCACATGGCCGGACGACCGGCTCCCCACGTCCCTGCTCGAATGCGGCAAGGGCAAGCTGGGCACGGACCCGCTCGTCACCTCGAAGGGCGGAGACCTGTACGAGCTGCTCACCGCCTTCCCGAGGTCGAAGGCCGCCGGCCGGGTGGAGCCGGCGATCCGGGCCGCCGTCGGTGCCGCCGCCGGACAGCTCGGCGGGCACGACCCCTGCCCCGCGGCCGGCCGGCTGCGCACGCTCCGGGTGCAGGTGTCGACGTTGCTCGACCACCGGCGGACGAAGACGACCCCGCTCGCCAGGGACCGCGACGCGATCGACGGGCACGTGCGGGACGGGACGTACCTCTGCGGCGTGGATCAGTACAAGGACGGTGCCTTCGGCTCGGCACTGGCGACGCTGAACGGCTTCGTCGCCACGTACCGGGACGACAAGCGCGTGCCGCTAGCGAGGAAGATCGCCATCGCCGCGGAGATCGCGGTCAAGCTCCCGGCCGCGGGCCGGCACCTGCCGACGACGGCGTCCGGCGGCAGCGTGCGGCTGACGTTCTACAACGACAGCCCGTTCCGCAAGCGCGTGCTCTACACCGGGAAGGTGACGGGCAGCCTGACGGTGGGCTCCTGCGACAGCTGCTACGAGTACCTCGACACGCAGATGGCCAGGCGGTTCGCCTGCTCACCCGGCAGGCACTACCCGCGCACGTCGGTCCGGCTGCCGGCGGGGACGGTGTACCTGCTGCAGCAGTCGCTCGACTCGGGCATCAGGCCGTACGCGGGTTCGGTCAAGCTGCACGGCGGCGGCCTGAGCCTCTGCCTCTACACCGTCCGCAGCTAGCCGGCCGACGTCCGCTCGGCCCCTGGCGTCGTCCACGTGGGTACGTTGTGGCCCCTGTAGGGGCAGCAACGCCACCACCACGACGTGGACAGCACGGCCCCGCCGGCCCCGCCGATCACACCGGGGCCATGTCGACGAACCGGCTGTAGTGGCCCTGGAACGCGACCGTCACCGTCTTGGTGGGCCCGTTGCGGTGCTTGGCCACGATCAGGTCGGCCTCGCCGGCACGCGGCGACTCCCGCTCGTACGCGTCCTCGCGGTGCAGGAGTACGACCATGTCGGCATCCTGCTCCAGCGAGCCTGATTCGCGCAGGTCGGACAGCTGGGGCTTCTTGTCGTTGCGTTGTTCCGGACCGCGGTTGAGCTGGCTCAACGCGATGACGGGGACGTCGATCTCCTTGGCCAGCAGCTTCATCGACCTGGAGATCTCCGACACCTCCTGCTGCCGGCTCTCCACGCGCCGCGGGCTCTGCATCAGCTGCATGTAGTCGACGATCACCATGCGCAGGTCGTGCTGCTGCTTGAGCCGGCGGGCCTTGGCCCGGATCTCCATCATCGACATGTTCGGCGAGTCGTCGATGAACAGCGGCGCCTCGCTGACCTCGCTCATCCGCCGGGCCAGCCGGGTCCAGTCGTCGTCGGACATCGCGCCGGAGCGCATCGAGTGCAGCGCGACCTTCGCCTCCGCCGACAACAACCGCATCGTGATCTCGCTGCGGCTCATCTCCAGGCTGAAGATGACCGTGGACAGGCTGTTCTTCACCGCCGCCGCCCGCGCGAAGTCCAGCGCCAGGGTCGACTTCCCCATCGCCGGGCGGGCGGCGATGATGATCATCTGGCCGGGGTGCAAGCCGTTGGTGAGCTGGTCGAGCTCGCTGAACCCGGTGGGGACGCCGAAGATGGCCCCGCCGCGGCTGCCGATCGCCTCGATCTCGTCCAGCGTGGACGGCAGCACGTCGCCGAGCCGCATGTAGTCGTCGCCGGCGCGCCGCTCGG
The DNA here is from genome assembly GCA_036378185.1 of Streptosporangiales bacterium. Classification (GTDB taxonomy): domain Bacteria; phylum Actinomycetota; class Actinomycetes; order Streptosporangiales; family WHST01; genus WHST01. The sequence continues at coordinate 27,476 of DASUWX010000172.1, forward strand.
TGACGGCGTAGACCTCGGCCTGGGCGCGGTCGACGATCTCGTCGACGTCCGCGTCGGCCGCGTAACCCATCTGCGTGATCCGGCTGCCGACCTCGACGAGGCGGCGCAGGATCGCCCGCTCGTGCACGATGCGGGCGTAGTAGCCGGCGTTGGCGGCGACGGGCACCAGCGCCATCAGCGTGTGCAGGTAGTCGGCGCCGCCGACCCGGGTGATCTCGCCGCGCTTGGTCAGCTCGGCCGCTACGGTGACCGCGTCGGCCGGCTCGCCGCGGCCGTAGAGGTCGATGACAACGTCGAACAGCACCTGGTGTGCCGGCCGGTAGAAGTCGCCGGGCCGCAGCACCTCGACGACGTCGGCGATGGCGTCCTTGCTCAGCAGCATGCCGCCGACGACGCACTGTTCCGCGTACAGGTCCTGCGGCGGGGTCCGCCCGAACTCGGAGTCGCCGAGCGACTGCAGCTCCGCGACGCTCACGATCCCCCCTCCGTTGCGCACCCCGGGTACCGGCTCATCGACCGGAAGAGTGAGCGTAGGACCACGCGGACGGCGAGCGAAAGCGCGTCATCCACAGCGGTTGTGCACAGCTGTGTGGACCGCGCGCCGTGGCGTTGTGCACGGGTTGGGGACGACGGTGTGCAAAGCAGCGCCGGCGAACGCTGTGCGCCGACATCCGCCGAGGTCACGGCCGCGGCACCGCTGTCCACCAGGTGTGGAGGACAGAAAGTAGGCATCGATTCGGCGTCGCCGGAACGCCGCCCGTCGTTCACCCGGACCGACACCCCCGCGGCGGCCGAGCGTGACCCCGCCTCGATCATGTGTTCGATGATAGCGGCTCGGTGTGACACCCGCCGCCGCCGGACGCCGGCCACGGTTAGCCTCGTCGGCATGGGCCCCGGTTCGCTGCACACGCGGCTGCCCGCGCTGCGGAGCGGACAGGACAGGGAGATCCTCCGCCTCGCCGTTCCCGCCCTCGGCGCGCTGGTCGCCGAGCCGCTGTTCCTGCTCGGTGACTCCGCCATCGTCGGCCGGCTCGGCACCGCCCCGCTCGGTGGCCTCGGCGTCGCGGGCAACATCCTCACCACCGTCGTCAACCTGTGCGTGTTCCTCGCGTACGGGACGACCGCGGCCGTCTCCCGGCGGATCGGCGCCGGCGACCGGGCGGGCGCGGTGCGGCAGGGCGTCGACGGGCTGTGGCTCGCGGCCGGCCTCGGCGTCGTGCTCGTCTGCGTCGGCGAGCCGCTCGTGCCGTACGCCGTCGGCCTGCTCGGCGGCGCCGCGGGCGTCGCACCGTACGCCGTCGCATACCTGCGGATCGGTCTGCTCGGGCTGCCCGGCATGCTCGTCGTGCTCGCCGGCACCGGCGTGCTGCGCGGCCTGCTCGACACCCGGACGCCGCTGGTCGTCGCGGTCGCGGCCAGCGTGGTCAACCTCGGCCTCAACGCGCTGCTCGTGCTGGGGCTGCACTGGGGCATCCGCGGGTCCGCGTCCGGCACCGCGCTCGCCCAGACCGGTTCGGCGGCGGTGTACGTGGCCGTGGTGGTCAGGGGCGTGCGCCGGCACGGCGTCGGCCTGCTCCCGGACCGCCGCGGCGTCGTCGCTTCGATGGCGGCCGGCGCCGGCCTGTTCGTCCGCACCGCGCTGCTGCGGGTCACCCTGCTCGCCGCGACCGCCGTGGCGGCCCGGATCGGCACCGACGCGATCGCCGCCTATCAGGTGTCGTTCGCGGTCTGGTCGCTGCTCGCGCTGGCACTCGACGCGGTCGCCATCGCCGGGCAGGCGCTGATCGGCCGCTTCCTCGGCGCCGGCGACGTGGCCGGGGCGCGGGCCGCGACGCGGCGGATGGTGGAGTGGGGTGCGGGCGTCGGCGTGCTCGTCGGCCTGGTCGTAGTCGCGCTGCACACGTCGCTGCCGTACGGGTTCAGCACCGACCGGCACGTCCGCACGCTCATCGCCACGGCACTGCTCGTGGTCGCCGTGCTGCAGCCGCTCGCCGGCGTCGTGTTCGCGCTGGACGGGATCCTCATCGGCGCGGGCGACAGCACGTACCTCGCGGTGGCGAGCATCGTCTCGACCGCGGTGTTCCTGCCGGTCGCCCTCGCCGTGCTGTCCGCCGGCGGCGGCCTCACCTGGCTCTGGGCGGCGATCGGCGTGTGGATGGTCGCGCGCTTCCTGACGCTCTGGCTGCGGGCACGCGGTGGACGCTGGCTGGTCACCGGAGCACGTCGCTAGGCGGCGCGCATGTCGACGAGGGCCAGCTCCCGGTCACGGCCGAGCCCCGCCCTGCGGTCGCGGTCGAGGCCGAGCTCGCGTTCCCAGGCCAGCGAGTCGACGACCGTCCCGGCCAGCGGGCGGCGCACGAGCCCGGCGGCTACGGCGGCGGCGTCCGACCGCGCCGAGTGCCCCGCGTAGTCCGCGCCGGGGAGCCACAGCGGCAGCGAGTTCTCGCCCATCCAGTAGCCCACGCCCTGCTCCTGCAGCCAGGCCGGATCGGCGGTCACGATCTCGCCGCGGTAGCCGGCCGCCTCGCGGGCGAGGTCGAGCACGTCACCGAGCGGAGTGCGTTCGCCGACCACGTTGAACGTCCCCGCGGTACGCCGCCGACCGCTGTCGACGAGCCAGCGCGCGAGGTCGCGGACGTCGATGGTCTGCGTCGACTGGGTGGCCGCGTCCGGGACGAGAACCGGCCCGTCGCCGCGCTCCGCGGCGAGCGCGAACCGCGCCGGCCAGTACCCGAACCGGTCGCTCCGGTCGCC
>DASUWX010000173.1:0-2269 GCA_036378185.1 Streptosporangiales bacterium
ACTTCGCCGCGTCGGCGGCATCGGTGATCGGTACGTGCGCGCTCACGCGGCCGCTCCCTTCTCCGACGAGGCCGCCTTCCCGGAGACCGGCGAGGTCGCCTTCCCGGTCTGCGGCGGAGCCGTGTTCGCGGTCTGCGGCGGGGTGGTGGTCGCGGTGTGCGGCGCGGCGGGCTCGCCCGCCGGCTCGCCGGCGCCGGAGTGGGCGACCCGGGCGAGGCCGACGAGCAGGTCGGCGCCGCCGAACTCCGGGTCCTCCAGCGGCGTGCCGTCGTCGACGGCGATGAGCACGTGGTCGTCGCGCTGGCGCACCGCCACCCCGATCTCCGGGGACACGGCGTACAGCACCCGCAGCATGACGAGCCGGGGCAGCTCCGGGTCGATCTCCCGCGCGTCGGCGAGCAGCCCGGACAGCCGCCGGGGCGCGCCGGCCAGGGCGAGCAGCGCGTCGGCCCGCCGCCACTGCTCGTCGTCGTAGACGTCCGGGTCGGGCGGCGGCATCAGCTCCGGCTCCGGCACCGCGCCGACCAGGTCGTCCCGCTCCGCCGACGGCGTGATGAGCAGCCGTACGAGGTCGCGCAGCCGGGGCACGACCGGCGTCTTCAGCCCGGTGCCGCCCTGGAAGAACGCATCCGTCGGCCGTACGGCGTCGGCGACCGCCAGCTCCAGGGTCGGCCGGAGCAGCTGCCCGAACAGGTCGACGGTCGCGCGGCGCGGCGGCCCGGAGAACTGCTGGCGGTCCTGCTCGGCCCGGAACACCGCGCCGGCCTCCAGCAGGCGGGTCTGCAGCTGGGTGTGCCGCTTGATGCAGTCGGAGACGATCTCGACGAGCTGCGCCGCCTTGCGCTTGCGCTCCGGCTCGGTGGCCTCGTCGCGGGCCTGGCGGATGTTCTTCAGGATCGCGGTCTCGGCGCGGTACCGCTCGGTGACGTGGGTGAGCGCCGCGTCGATCAGCTCGGGCACCTCCCGCTCCCAGTCGACCGACCGTACGTCGCGGCGGGTCGCCTCCAGCCTGCGCCGCAGCCGCTCGGCGTACTGCACGGTCGCGTAGCGGGCCTGCTGCGCGGCGGCCTGCGCGTCGGACAGCTTCCCGCGCCGGATCAGGTTGTCGAGTTTGATCTCGGCGGCGATCTGCGCGGACTCGACGTCGGTGTCGAGCGCCCCGATGAGCACGTTGATCGCCTCGTCGGAGGCGCGGAGGTACACCTCGCCGTCCGGGTCGACCAGCTCGACGAGCAGCTTGAAATCAAAGGCGAGCCGCTGGTACGACCCGTCGGCCGCGACGGCGCCGTAGAGGACGCGGAAGCCGCGGTCGACGCTGCCGACGTTGATGAGGTTCTCCAGCACCCAGCGGGCGACCTTCTCGTGCTCGGCCGGGTCACGGTCGGGCGCCTGCGCGGCCACGAACGGCAGCACGCGCCGGATGACGTCGTCGTGGCCCGCGCCCCGGTCGAAGTCCATCGTGACGGTGACCTGGTCGATGATCTGGAACGCGATCTCCGCCATCGAGTAGACGGACGCGTCCGCGAAGTCGAGCCTGGTCTTGCGGTTGTCCAGGTCGTGCAGCGGCCCGGTGCACGCCAGCGCCTTGAGCCGCCGCACGAGCCCGTCATCGCCCAGCGGCACCGCGCCGACCTCGTCCCCCGCCCGATCCGTCACAGCCAGCGACTCTAGTACGGACGTCGGACACTCTGACCCGGGATCGAACCGTCGGGCCCATCACCGAACTACTACAGCGGGTGTGACAGCCGTAGGGTCACCATGTGATTCGCGAGGCTCCGCTCCAAGCAAGAGGAGGCACAAGGCGATGACAGGGTACGCGGCTCTGGCCGCCGCTCAAGACGAGGAGGACCGTGCGTTCAGGCGAGCCGCCCGGAGACGGTCCGCCGAAGTGGTCGGACGTCAATGACAGTGCAGGGCACCTCGTCGAGGGCGAGGTCTACATGGCCGACATCGACTCCAATGCATCGGCTCCGAACTGCGCCACGCTTTGCGCTCTGACCGGTGACACGCTGAGTTCTTTGGACACCGCTCTGCGGTGCTGACCTGCAAGACAATGCCCGCCGGTTCCGGAGAACGGCGGGCAGCAATACTGACAAGATACCCAACCGCTGCGGGCCGGATCACCCCCACATGCGTGGGGAGGACCTCAGCTTCACGCAGGCCGACGCGTTCGATGTCGGATCACCCCACGTGCGTGGGAGGACCCGAACCCGACCCACCAGCCACGCCGCCCAGCCGGATCACCCCCACGTGCGTGGGGAGGACGGGG
>DASUWX010000174.1:0-10689 GCA_036378185.1 Streptosporangiales bacterium
GGGTCGAGACCCGGCGGCAGCCGGTGCCCCTGCCGCGGATACGCGGCGAACGCGAGCACGACCAGCGCCGGTACCAGCAGGACCAGCAGGACGATGAACATCACCAGCATGGGCTACCCCCTCGTTGCCCCGAGCCCGAAAGCAATTGTGGCACCTCCTGCACGGAGACGTCGCACACAGACATCATGTTTACCTACAAGTCTCAGTACCCGCTCAGAAGTTCCCAACACGTTATGGAACCGAGCGTTCGACGACGCCGAGACGTTCGAGCTCGGCACGCAGCCCGGCGGCGTCGGTGTACTGGAACCCGTGCATGCCAACGGCTTTCGCGACATCGACGTGCACCTTCGTGTCGTCGACGAACAGGCATCGCTCAACCTCGGCGTCGGCCAGCTTAGCGGCGGCGAAGTAGAACGTCGGCTCCGGTTTCGCCACGCCGAGACGCGCCGAGTTGACCACGACGTCGACCTCTTCCGTGACACCGAGCGCGGCGAGGTCGGCCTCGAGGCGCGTTGTGGCATTGCTCACGATCGCGACGCGTACGCCCGATGCGCGGACCTGCGCGAGCAGGGCACGCACGTCGCGGTCGACCGACCCGAACGACTGGCTCCAGTCGGCGACGAGGTCGGCGACGACGTCGATGCCGTACTCGGGCAGCAACGCCACGGCGATGTTGCGCCGGTACTCGTCGTCGGTCACGGCGCCGGTCAGCGCGGGCTGCAACAACTCGGGGGTGAACGCCGTCGCCAGCAGCGTGCCCTCGGGGACGCCGTAGCGACGCTCCAGCTCCGCGGTGGCCTCGGAGTCCCAGACGCGCAGGACGCCGTCGAGGTCGCACAGCACCGCTTCGATGCCGTGCTCGGTTCGTTCGCTCACACGGCCTCGGTCTCCCGGAGCCGCTGGCCGATGACGGTCGTGACGCCGTCGCCGCGCATGCTGACGCCGTAGAGGCTGTCCGCGATCTCCATGGTCGGCTTCTGGTGGGTGATGACCAGCAACTGGCTCGACTCGCGCAGCTCCTCGAAGATGGCGAGCAGCCGGCGCAGGTTGGTGTCGTCGAGCGCGGCCTCGACCTCGTCGAGCACGTAGAACGGGCTGGGTCGGGCCTTGAAGATGGCCACCAGCGTCGCGATCGCGACCAGGGACCGCTCACCGCCGGACAGCAGCGAGAGCCGCTTGACCTTCTTGCCGGGCGGCCGGGCCTCGACCTCGACGCCGGTGGTGAGCATGTCGTTGGGTTCAGTGAGGACGAGCCGGCCCTCGCCGCCTGGGAACAGCCGCGAGAACACGTCCTCGAACGCCTGCGCGGTGTCCTCGTACGCGCTGCGGAACACCTGCTCGATCCGCTCGTCGACCTCGCGGACGACGGTCAGCAGGTCGCGCCTGGTGTTCTTCAGGTCCTCCAGCTGCTCGGTGAGGAACTTGTGCCGTTCCTCGAGCGCGGAGAACTCCTCGAGCGCGAGCGGGTTGACCTTGCCGAGCAGGGCGAGCTGCCGTTCGGCGGCGCGCAGCCGCTTCTCCTGCGCCGTGCGGTCGTACCCGATCGGCTCGATCGGATTACCCTCCTCGTCGGCCTGCGGGATCGGGCAGTCCGGGCCGTACTCGGCGACCAGCGCGGGCACCTCGATGCCCAGCTCCTCGAGCGCGCGCTGCTCGAGCTGCTCGATCCGGGCGCGCTGCTCGGCTCGGGCCAGCTCGGTGCCGTGCACGACGTCGGTGAGCTTGTCGAGCTCGCGGTTCAGCTCGCGGACCGTGGCCCGCAGCGAACGCAGCTCACCCTCGCGGGCGGTGCGGTCGCGTTCGGCCGCTTCGCGTTCCTCGGCCGCGCGCACGAGGGAGAGCTCGATGCACTCCAGCGCGTACCGCGCCCCCTGCTCGACCGCGGCGGCCACCTTCGCCTCGCGCTGCCGCCGCTCCCGGCGTCGCACCGCGCGTTCGCGGGCGGCCCGTTCGGCGGCAGCGGCGCGTTCCAGCTGCTCGGCCCGGCCGGTCAGCGCCCGCACCCGCTCCTCGACGGTGCGGACGGCGAGCCTGGCCTCCATCTCCCTGGACCTGGCCGCCTCGACGGCCGTGCGCAGCCGGTCGCGGTAGCCGGTGTCCGGCTCGCCCTGGTCGTCCGGGACCGCCTCGGCGGCGGCGAGCCGCTCCTCGAGCTCGGCGACGCCGGACAGGTCGTTCTCGCGTGCCTCCTCGGCGGCGGCGAGCGAACGGGCGAGCCGCTCGGCCTCCGCGCTCGCCGCGCGTGCCGCCGAGCCGAGCTGGGCGAGCTGCTCGGCTACCGCCGACATCCGCGCGTCGGACTCGTGCAGCAGGGTGAGCGCCTCGTCGACCGACCGCTCGGCGATCGTCTGCTCCTCCTTGGCCGCGGACAGCGCGAACGTCCCGCGCTCGCACCTGTGCTGCGCCGCGTTGAGCTTCTCGGCCGCCTCGTCGACCGCGGCCTGCACCTCGAGCAGGCTCGGCGCGCTCGACGAACCACCGCGGGCCCGGTGCCGGCCGAGCAGGTCGCCGTCCGCGGTGACCGCCTCGAGCTCGGGATGCGACCCGACGAGCGCGCGGGCCGCCTCCAGGTCGGCGACGACCACGACGCGGTCGAGCAGTGCGGCGAGCGGGGACCGCATCGCCGCGGGGCAGTCGAGCAGGTCGTACGCGTACTCGGCACCGTCGGGCAGCGCCGGCCAGGACGCCCGGTCGACACCGGCGTCAGCACCGATCAGCACGTCCGCGCGCCCGCCGTCGCCCTCCTTGAGCCAGCGCAGCGCACTCGCGGCCGAACCGACCGACTCGACGGCGACGGCGTCGGCCGCGGCGCCGAGCGCGGCCGCCACCGCGGCCTCCGCGCCGGCCCGTACGGTCACCAGCGCCGCCACGGAACCGAGCAGGCCGGACACCTCGTCGCTCGCGGCCAGCAGTGCTCCCGCGCCGTCCTTGCGGGCCAGGCCGAGCTCGAGCGCCTCCTTGCGGGCGGTCAGCGCGGCACGCTCGCGTTCGGCGTCCTGCACCTCCTGCTGCAGCTCCTGGACGCGGTTCGTCGCCGCCTCGAGGGCGGCGACGGCGCGCTCGTGCTGCGCGTCGAGGTCGACCTCGCCCTCGTCCAGGCCGACCACCGTGCCCTCGACGGCGGCGTACTCCTGGCGGGCCCGCTCGGCCCGGGCCCTGGCGTCGTCGAGCGCGGCGTTGAGCCGGCCGATCTCCTGGTCCGCGGCGCTGGCCCGGCTGCGGATCGCGGCGACCTCGCCGCGGAGCCGGACGAGGTTCTCCCTGCGGTCGGCCTCGGCCCGCTGGGCGGCGGCGACCCGCTTCTCCTCCTCGGCGAGCGTGCTCTCCGTGGTCTTGCGCTGCTCGACGGCCTCGCCGAGGGTCTGCTGTGCCTCGGCGAGCTCGGTGGCCAGCTCGGACTCGGTGGCCCGCACGGCCTGGGCCTCCCGCTCCAGCGCATCCGGGTCGCGGCCGGTGGTCTCGTCCTCGGGCTCCTCGGCGAGGTGCCGGACGCGTTCACCCGCCAGTCCCTCGGTGCCGCGGAACCGCTCCCGCAGCGAGGTCAGGCGGTACCAGACCTCCTGTGCCCTGGCGACGTACGGCGCCGCCTCGCGCTCGATCTCCTCGAGCTCGGCCTCGCGCCGGTTCGCGGTCGCCAGCTGCGTCTCGACAGCGGTGCGCCGGTCGCGCACGGCCGCCTCGTCGGCGACCTCCTGCTCGAGCTGCGTGCGCAACGTGACGAGGTCGTCGGCGAGCAGCCGCAGCTTGGCGTCGCGCAGGTCGGCCTGGATCACCGCGGCCTTCCTGGCCACCTCGGCCTGCCGGCCCAGCGGCTTGAGCTGCCGCCGGATCTCGGTGGTGAGGTCGGCCACCCGGGTGAGGTTGGCCTGCATGGCGTCCAGCTTGCGCAGCGCCTTCTCCTTGCGCTTGCGGTGCTTCAGGACGCCGGCCGCCTCCTCGATGAACGCGCGCCTGCCCTCCGGCGTGGCGAGCACGACGGCGTCGAGCTGGCCCTGGCCGACGATCACGTGCATCTCGCGGCCGATGCCGGAGTCGGAGAGCAGCTCCTGCACGTCGAGCAGCCGCGCCGGGTTGCCGTTGATGGAGTACTCGCTCTGCCCGGAACGGAACATGAGCCGGCTGATCGTCACCTCGGAGTACTCGATGGGGAGTGCACCGTCGGTGTTGTCGATGGTGAGCACGACCTCGGCACGCCCGAGCGGCGGCCGCCCCGCCGTGCCGGCGAAGATGACGTCCTCCATCTTGCCGCCCCGCAGCGACTTCGCGCCCTGCTCGCCCATCACCCAGGACAGGGCGTCTACGACGTTGGACTTGCCGGAGCCGTTGGGTCCCACCACGCAGGTGATGCCCGGCTCCAGCCGCAGTGTCGTCGACGAGGCGAACGACTTGAAACCACGGAGCGTCAGGCTCTTCAGATGCAACGCATCGCTCCCCAGGCGTCGGGTTCAGGACCGGTCGGCGGACCGGTCCGGGTCAGACCGTCGTATACGCGTGTCAGTGGGGAAGCCACGGTGTTGATGCTCGCTCGCAAGCTCGCGAGACTGAACGATACCGTGAGCTCGCGTGCAGGCCTTCGGCGGCGTGCCGATCATCGCCCGGACATGCTGGAGGGGACGCCTCGAGCGTCCCCTCTGTGTTGGTGCCCGACCCGGAGCACGGCCCACTCTCAGGTGAGCGCCGGCTCCTTGTGCTGCTCGGTCAACGTCAGCAGCTCCTCATGCGACACCGTGGCAGAGAGCTCGTCGTTCTCGCGCTTCACGCGGACGAGCTCGTCCTCCAGGTCGCGTACTCGTCGCTGCAGGCGGCGCACCTCGGCCACCATGCGGGGATCCGGACCACCCACATGGCCGTAAAGCGCCTTCGCCATCAGACCTCCACCTCGTATCTTTTGAAGCGACGCGAGCGTGGCGCATCGGGAATGCTCAATGTTGTCCCCAGCGCGTCCCGGCGCACACGTATCTCTTCCAAGGGTCCCACCTCGCCCCGACGAGGGTCAACCCACCCCCCTGCGTGTCCCGCAACAGCCCGTAAGAGGCCTCCCGCCGCCGCGGCCCCCGCACGTGCCCCTCCCCACCTACGGCCCGTCCACGGCCCCGTCACGGGCCCGCTGAAGACGGCTCGCGTGGCCACTCCCGGTCGCCGCGTCATCGGCGGCGCCGCGGCCGTGGCTGACAGTGCGGACACGTGTACGCGGAGCGGTTCATGAACGGGTCCCGCCGGATCGGCGTGCCGCACCGGTCACAGGGCTCGCCCTCCCGCCCGTACACGTGCAGCGACCGGTCGAAGTAGCCGCTCTCGCCGTTCACGTTCACGTACAGGGCGTCGAACGACGTGCCGCCGGCGACGAGCGCCGCGGACATCACCTCGCGGACGCCCGCGACCACGCGCGCGGCCTCCGGCCGGGTCAGCGTCTCGGTCGGCCTGGCCCAGTGCAGCCGGGCGCGCCATAGGCCCTCGTCGGCGTAGATGTTGCCGACGCCGCTGATGAACGACTGGTCGAGCAGGGCCCGCTTGAGGCCGGTGCGCCGCCGGCGCAGCGCCCGGAAGAACGCCTCCTCGTCGAACGCGGGATCGAGCGGATCGGTCGCGATGTGCGCGATCGCGGGCGGCGGCTCCCCCTCGTCGTCCGCCGCGGGCGTCACGAAGAACCCGCCGAACGTGCGCTGGTCGACGAACCGGAGCTCGTCGCGGTCGTCGGCGAAGTCGAAGCGCAGCCGCAGGTGCGGCCCCGGCGGTGCGGCGGCAGCGACGACGAGCAGCTGGCCGCTCATGCCGAGGTGCCCGACGAGCACGTCCGGGCCGTCGAGCGGCAGCCACAGGTACTTGCCCCGCCGGTTGACCGCCTCGACCCGGCGCCCGCGCACGCGTGCCACGAAGTCGCCCGGGCCCGGCAGGTGCCGGCGGATCGCCCGCGGGTGCAGCACGTCGACGTCCGTGACGCGGCGCCCGGCGGCCCAGGCCTGCAGGCCGCGGCGGACGACCTCGACCTCGGGGAGCTCCGGCACCTGGGACTACTCGGCGAGCTCGTCGACCACGGGCTCCTGGTCGCGCAGCGTCTGCCAGGCGACCTCCGCGGCCTGCTGCTCGGCCTCCTTCTTGCTCTTCCCCTCGCCCGTGCCGAGCGCATCGCCGCCCACCATCGCCGTGGCGCGGAACGCCTTGCAGTGGTCGGGGCCCTCCTCCTCGACGACGTACTCGGGGACGCCGAGCATCCGCTGCGCGGTGAGCTCCTGCAGCGACGTCTTCCAGTCCAGGCCCGCGCCGAGGGTGGCCGACTCCGCGATCAGCGGGTCGAACAGCCGGTGCACGAAGGTGCGGGCCAGGTCGATGCCACCGGACAGGTAGACGGCGCCGATCAGCGCCTCCAGGGCGTCGGCGAGGATCGAGGACTTGTCGCGTCCCCCGGTGTTCTCCTCGCCGCGACCGAGCATCAGGTGCGCACCGACGCCGAGGCCACGGCTCACGCCGGCCAGGGCACGCATGTTGACGACGGCGGCGCGCAGCTTCGCCAGCTGCCCCTCGGGCAGGTCCGGGAAGCCGCGGTACAGGGTGTCGGTGACGATCACGCCGAGGACGGCGTCGCCGAGGAACTCCAGCCGCTCGTTGGTGGGCAGGCCACCGTGCTCGTACGCATAGGACCGGTGGACCAGGGCGAGCTCGAGCAGCTCGTCCTCGATCGGCACGGCCAGGGCCGCGCGCAGCTTGGCGAGGCCTGCTCGTGAGCCGTCGGCCGTCATCACGCCCCCTTCGCCCCTTCCCGTTCCGCGACGGTCCGGGGCAGGGTACGCGCTCCCGGCTCACTCATCAGGGAACGCCACAGCTCGTCGGCCAGCTGCCCGGCGGTGCACGCGCGGACCAGGCCGACGTCGTCGACGCGCACGCGGTGTCCGTACCGCTGCGCGACCTCGTCCTCCATCAGTTCGGCCATCTCGATCACGGCCAGCGAGTCGGCTCCGAGCTCGTCGAGACGCGTGCCGGGGGTGACGCGCTCGGGCGAGACCTCCAGCACCCGGCAGGCGGCGGCGCGGACGCACGCGAACGCGTCGTCGGGCGTCCACCCGGTCGCGACGCTCCCGGAGCCCCCCGCGGGACTCGACTGCACGACCTGCCGCCGGCTACGCCGGCTCGATGACCTGCCGACGGCGGCCGCGCGGACCGTACGTGCCGCACGTCGGGCACGCGGTGTGCGGCAGCTTCGGCGACCGGCACTGTGGGCACGACATGAGGTTGGGCGCCTGTCCCTTCCACTGGGACCGGCGGCTCCTGGTGTTGCTACGCGACATCCTTCGCTTCGGAACGGCCACGTTCAGCTCTCCCTGTCCTCGTTCTCGTTCGTCATGCGTTCGTAGAGCCCGGCGAGGCCCGCCCACCGCGGGTCGGCCTCGTCGTGCCGGTGTTCGGGCCCCGCCTCGGCCAGGCGGACACCACAGGTGGCGCACAGGCCGGGGCAGTCCTCCGTGCACACCGGGCGCTGCGGCAGCTCCAGGAGCACCGCGTCGCGCAACAGCGGCTCGAGGTCGAGCAGGTCGCCCTCGAGCAGGGACTCGTCCTCGCCGACATCCGGACCGGGATGCGCGAACAGTTCCTGCAGCCCGACCTCGACGGGAGCCGAGATCGGTTCCAGGCACCGCGCGCACTCCCCGGTGTAGGTGGTCCGCGCCGTTCCCGACACGAGCACGCCCTCGACCACCGACTCGAACCGGAGATCCAGCTCGATGTCGGTGCCCTCGGGCACACCGACGAGCGCCAACTCGAGGTCGGCCGGTGCCGGCACGGTACCGCGCCACCGCTCCGTCGTGCCCGGGCGATGCGCGAACGACCGCGTGTCGAAGACCAGGGGTCCACGCGGGTCGACTCGTGCGGTCGCGGTGGTCGTTCGTTCGGGCATGATGCGGGACGCTGTTGAATTCCGGTTCGGGCGTGCAGGACTGGCCGGCCACGAGGGCCGCTCGCCAGAGTACCTGACCAGATGGCGGACTGGACAATCGGCCGCGCCCGCGTCGGTCAGTCGCGCCCGCCGAGGCTCTGCCTGATGCCGTCCAGCGCGGTCAGCCGGTCCCGCCGGTTGGCCCCGCGCTTCTCGTCCAGGGACAGCCGGGCCACCATGCGCAGGACGTCCCCGCGACCGGACGCCGGCAGGTCGTCGATGGCGGCGTGCAGGCGCTCCAGCAGGTCGGTGCAGACGGCGGGGGTGAGACCGAAGTCCTCGGCCCCGACCTCGAGCTGGACCGCGACGTCGACCACCGCCTGGAGGAGCGGCTGGTACGTGGTCTCCGTCATGGTCCGACCATAGCGGTCAGCGCCCGCCCTCGTCCTGCTCGTCGCGGAGCCGCCCGAACCCGTGCGGGTCACGCAGCCGCTCCCGGCCCCGGTTGACCGCGGCCAGCGTCTTCTGCAGGGTCACCTCGAAGCTCGCGAGCTTCGCGTCGCAGTAGTCGTCGAGCTCCTGGCGGCGGTCCCTGGCCTCGTTCTCCGCCTCACCGAGGATCTTCGCCGCCTCGTCGCGGGCCTCCCGGACGACGTCGCTCGCCATGACCAGGCGCTCCCGCTCGGCCCGGCCGCGGTCGACGATGCGGATCGCCTCGTCCCTGCCCTCCTGGATGACCGCCTCGCGGTCGCGCAGCAGCAGCTCCGCCCGCTTCACGTCCTCGGGCAGCAGGTCGCGGAGGTCGTCGAGCAGGTCGAGCAGCTGGCCGCGGTTGACCATGCAGGACGCGGACATCGGCACCGCCCTGGCCGACTCGACGAGGTCCGCGATCTCGTCGATCTTGTCGTAAACGTCCACTGCCGCTCCGTCCCCCTGCCGACCGCTACCGCTCCGCGAGGCGCTGCATCAGGCGCTCCCTGACGAGCTCGGGGACCAGGCCCGTCACGTCCCCGCCGTACGCCGCGACCTCCTTGATGAGACTCGACGACAGGAACGAGTAAAGAGGATTGGTGGCCACGAACAGGGTTTCCACGCCGGCAAGCCGCACATTCATCTGCGCCATCTGCAGCTCGTAGTCGAAGTCGCTCACCGCCCGCAGGCCCTTCACGACGGCCCGGACGCCGTGCTCCCTGCAGAAGTCGACGAGCAGCCCGTCGAACGAGTCGACCGTCACGTTCGGGTGGTCGCGCGTGACCGCGCGCAGCATCTCCATCCGCTCGTCGAGCGAGAACAGGCCCGCCTTCGCCTGGTTGGCGCCGACCGCCACGACGACCTCGTCGCACAGCTCCGCGGCACGCTCGACGATGTCGACGTGCCCGTTGGTCACCGGGTCGAACGAGCCCGGGCAGACGACACGCAGCAAGGGAACCGCCTCTCTAGACGGCGTGACCGTACCAAAACGTGGCATCTCCGTAGCGCCGTGACCGGTCCGGCTCGATCCGCTCGGGCCAGGGGAACGGCTCGTCCCGGCTGGACCGCTCGACGACGACCACGGCACGGGGAACGAACCAGCCGTTCGCGGACATCGCGGACAGCACGCCGACGAGCTCGGATGCGGGCAGGTGGTAGGGCGGGTCGAGGAACGCGACGTCGTACGGCCCTCCCGCAGGCGGCGCGGCCACCAGCCGTTCCACCTTCCCCGACACGACCGACACCGCCGCGTCCAGCCCGAGCGCGCGGGCGTTCTTCGTCAGCGCCTGCGCCGCCCGCCGGTCGGACTCGACGAGCAGCGCGTGCGCCGCGCCGCGGGAGACCGCCTCGAGCCCGACCGCGCCGGTGCCCGCGTAGAGGTCGGCCACGCGGGCGCCGTCGAGGGGACCGTGGAGGGTGTAGAGGGTGGCGAACAGGCCCTCGCGGGCGCGCTCGGACGTGGGCCGGCCGCTGAAGTCGCGCGGCACGGCGATCCTGCGGCCACCTGCGACACCGGCGACGATCCGCGTCATGGGTCCCATCCTGCCCGGACGCGCTGCGCTACGTTCGGGCACATGGCGGTGACGACGCGATCGATCCTGGTACCGGCACTCGGCGCGGGCGCGGTGCCTGCGTTCGTCGCCATGCCGCCGTCCGGCTCCGGCCCCGGCATCCTGCTGTGCCAGGAGATCTTCGGCGTCAACGACTACATCAGGGACCGCGCCAGGCGGCTCGCCGCACTGGGTTACGTGACCGTGGCGCCGCAGCTGTACCGCCGGTTCGGCCGCGACATCGAGATCGACGAGGCGGACGACGACGCGCTGGAGCGCGGCCTGGACTACCGGCGACGGCTCGACTTCACCGGCGCCATCGACGACGCCGTCGCGACCTTCGAGCACATGCGCGAGCTGCCCGACGTGTACCCGCGGATCGGCGTGCTCGGTTTCTGCCTCGGCGCGGGCATCGCGTTCGGCGTCGCGGCCCGTACGTCGCCGGCCGCAGCCGTGCTCTACTACGGCTCGGACATCCCCGCCCAGCTCGACCACGCACCCGACGTCCGCTGCCCGTTGCTGTTCCACTGGGGCGGAGACGACGACTACGTCCCGGAGAGCGCGCGGGACGCGGTGGCGGCGGCGTTCGAGGGACGCGACGTGGAGGCGTACGTCTACCCGGGTGCGGGCCACGCCTTCGACAACGACAGGTCGCCGGTCTTCTCCCGGCCGGAGCAGGCCGCCGAGGCCTGGCCCAGGACGGAGGCCTTCCTCGCCCGCACCGTTCCCGTCGGCCACCACTGACGGGCTCTGCGTCGGGGTCCCGTCGATCACGTTGACGTGATCGACGGGTACTTCACA
>DASUWX010000175.1:0-11788 GCA_036378185.1 Streptosporangiales bacterium
ACCGGCGGCACGCAGCGCCCTGGCGCACTCGGCGAGGGTCGCGCCGGTGGTGAGGACATCGTCGACGACGATCACGGCGCGGCCGCGCACGGCCGGCTCGCGGCCGGGCAGGACCGACAGCGCGCCGGCCAGGTTCGCCGAGCGGGCGCGCGCGTCCAGGCCGGCCTGGTCGGCGACCGCGCGGACGTGCCGCAGCACCGGCAGCGCCCGGACGTCCCGCCCGCCCGGCTCCCGGACGGCGTGGACCACCAACTGGTGCAACGCGTCGTACCCGCGCTCCCGCCGCCTGGCGCTCGTCGTCGGCACCGGGACGAGCAGCACCGGCTCGCCGGGCGGCGCGTTCGCCGCGGCCGCGTCGACGGCCCGGCCGAGCGCGGCCCCCAGGGGCGCCGCGAGCGCGAGCCGGCCGCGCTCCTTGTAGGCGATCACGGCGGCACGCACGGGACCGTCGTAGACGGCCGCCGCATGTACCGAGGGCACTCCGGGCACCGCCCGGCCGACGGCGCGCGGCACCGCGAGGCGCGCCGCACACGCCCCGCACAGGCCGCCCGGCACGCGACCGCAACCGGCGCACCACTGCGGCACCACGAGATCGAGCAGTGCCGCGACGAGATCTCCGAGATGTCTTCGCACACCCCGTACGTCGGCACGGCCGCCCCCGTTCCGAAGGCCTCCGCCCCGATCTGTGGACGACCGGGTGTAGCCGTCGATGCCCTGGGGCCGGCAGGTTCCAAATGATCACGGTATGTGGGTTTCCAGGAACTCCCCCAGTCGAGTACCTACTTCCCGCGTGCTGCAGCACGCGGGAAGTAGGTACTCGGCTCGGTAGGCCCTGGAACCTGCCATACCGTGATCATTTGGAGAAGTGCGAGGCGAGCAGGAGGCCTCGGGCGGCCGGGGAGCGCGGGTCAGCCGGGGTAGGTCGGGTCGGTGCCGCGGCCGACGGACGTGGAGCTGAACTCGGTCGGGGACGCGACGGACAGCCGTCCGGAGCTGTCGCTGATCAGCAGCGGCTGGCCCGGCGCGGCGGCGACGCTGCTCACGTCGCTGACGCTCGACGCCTTGGTGATCGACAGCCCGTCGACCGTGGCGACGTAGGTCGCCAGCAGGTCGCTCTGCTCGCGCCCGACGACGGCGAGGCTGCGCTGGTCGTACCACCACACGTCGTCCGCGTCGGTGACCGACGGCGCGACCGGGCGGACGGCGTGCACCCCGATGCCCTGCCGCTGCCGCGACACGACGCCGGTGAGCAGCTCTCCCGCACGTCCGCCCGAGGTCACGAAGGCGATCCGGGCGCCGTCCCAGGCCACCCGCACCGCGCTGACGTCGGTACGGGCAAGGTCGGGCGCCGACGCCGTCACCGGCGTCCCCCTGCCGTGGCGGAAGACGAGCACCCGCGGGCCGCCGGAGCCGTTGTCGACCACCCAGAGGTCGCCGTAGCGGTCCCAGGACGGCGACGACAACTCGGTGCCGTGGTAGAGCAGCTCGATCTTCCCGGCGGCGTCGAGCGGGCCGACGTAGAGGCTGCGCCCGGACGACGACACCGCGGCCGCGCGGGTGGCGTCGAGCGAGACGGCGGGCGACTTGAACCGCACCGCGCCGGTGCCGAACGGGCCCTTGAGCGAACGGACGCCGGCCGAGGACGTGTCGACGGCCGTCAGCTTGCCGTCCCTGACGAAGTAGCCGCGCAGCTGCCGCACGACGCGTGACGGGTCGTAGCCCGCGTACACGTCGTCCCGGTAGGCCGGGGCCGTCTGCGTCGCGTCGGTCTGGACGCGGACCTTGCTGACGCCGTCGACCCGCATCAGCGTCGCCACGATCTCCGCGATCATCCGCCGCCGCGGTTCACCGGTGAGCCCGGCCGCCGACCCGCCGAGCGCGACGTTCAGCGTCCCGCCGGAGTCGAGCACGGGTTGCGCGTCCAGGCTGGTGCCCTTGGGGATCGCGGACGTGACGCCGTCGGCGAGCGAGGGTGTGGGCCCGGCCAGCAGGCCGCGCAACAGCTCGGACGCCCACTCGTCCGAGTCGCCGGCCGGCAGCACGACCGGGTCGGGTACCAGGACACCCGCACTCCGGTTGAAGAAGTAGAGGTCGAACGGGACGTAGCCGGAGACGGCGTCGGTCTCGTCGAGCAGCAGGGTGCCGGGCAGGCTGCCGATCCGCCACTGCCCGTCGACCCGCTGCATCCGGAACACCGCGTGCATGGTCGCGTCCTGGGGGGACGGCCGGTACTCCCTGCGGTTGCTGATCGTCGCCACCTGCGCCGCGCTGACCGTGACCGTGTTGTCGCGGCCGATGTCGAGGCGGAAGTTCTCGTCCCTGGCGTAGACGACGACGGCGGTGGTCTGGTCGGTGGGCCAGTTCTCCCTGATGTCCGGCGTGAGGTACGAGCGCGCGACGGCGTGGTCGGCGTCGGGGCTCGCCATCGCGGCGAGGAAGCCGGTGACGATCTGCGCCGGCGTCCAGCCGGGGTGCGGGCGCTGGGCGAACACCTGGATCGGCTCCTGGCCCTGGCCGCCACCCCGGCCGCCGTGCCCCACCTGGACCGGGCCGCTCGTCGGGATGCTGGCGCAGCCGGCCAGCAGCGCGACGGCGGCGAGCACCGCCGCCAGCACGCACCGGCTACGCCTCACGGGACACCGCCTCGGCCGGGTCGGCAGCGGCGTCGGCCGGGTCGGACGTCGGGGCGTCGGCGGCGTCGGACGTCGCGCCGTCCCCGGCTTCCGCCTCGCCCGCCTCGCCCGCCCGGGCGACGACACCTGCGGCGAGGTCGCGGCCCAGGTCCATCGACAGCGGCGACGTACGCAGCTCGGCACCCGCGGACACCGGCAGGGTGAGCCGGAACAGCGCACCCTCGCCGGGACGGCCGGTGGCCTGCAACCAGCCGCCGTGCAGGTGTGCGTCCTCGAGCGCGATCGCGAGGCCCAGGCCGGTGCCGCCCGCGCTGCGCGCCCGCGCCGGGTCGGCCCGCCAGAACCTGCGGAACACCTGCTTCGCCTGCTCGTCGGTCAGGCCGATGCCGTGGTCGCGCACGGTCACCGCGACGGCGTTCTCGTCGATCCCCACCCGTACCTCGATCGGCCGGCCCTCGCCGTAGCGGATGGCGTTGCCGACCAGGTTGCGCAGGATGCGGTCGACCCGCCGCGGGTCGACCTCGGCCATGCTCGGCGCGTTCGGCAGGTCGAGCGTGACGGCGCTGCCGCTGCGCGCGAACAGCGGCGCCTCGGCGTCGACGGCCGAACGCACCAGGTCGCGCATGTCGCACGGGCTCGCGTCGAGCACCGCGGCGCCGGCGTCATACCGCGAGATCTCGAGCAGGTCGGCGAGCAGCGACTCGAACCGGTCCAGCTGCGCCTGCAACAGCTCGGCCGCACGCCCGGCGTCGGCGTCCAGCCGGTCGCGGCAGTCGTAGATGACGTCCGCCGCCATCCGCACCGTGGTGAGCGGGGTACGCAGCTCGTGCGACACGTCCGAGACGAACCTGCGCTGCACCCGGCCGAGCTCCTCCAGCTCGCCGATCTGCCGTTCCAGGCTCGCCGCCATGGAGTTGAACGAGGACGCGAGCCGGGCCAGGTCGTCGGCGCCACGGACGTGCATCCGTTCCCGCAGCCGTCCCGCCTCGAACCGCTGCGCGATGTGCGCCGCCATCCGCACCGGCGTCACGACCTGCCGCGTCACGAGGTACGCGATCGCCACGAGCAGCGCGACCAGGGCCGCGCCGACGAGGGAGACGGTGCGGACCACCAGCGACAGGGTGTCCTGCTCCTGGTCGAGTGGGAACAGGTAGTACAGCTGCCAGGGCCCGACGCGCGACCCGACCACCAGACCGGGCTGTGGCCGCGTCTCGTTGCGGTACCGGATCTCGGTGTACGTCCAGCGCTGCTGCAGCGGCGGCGCGCCGGACACGGAACGGCGCAGGGTGGCGGGGATGCTGCGCTGGTCGACCGCCCCGGTCGCGCGGCCGCGCTGCGCCCCGGGCGGCAGGTCACGCTCGGAGGCGATGATGACCACCGAGTAGCGGCCGGCGGTGCCGCTGCGGCTGGCCAGGTCGGCGATCAGCCCGGCCTGCAGCGACTCCAGCGCCTCCGGGTCGTTCGCGCCGACCGAGCTCAGCTGGCTCTGGGTGTAGACGGCGCCCGACCACGCCTCGGACGTGGCCCCGCGCACCTTCTCGGCGAGCAGTCCCTCCTCGATCCGCGCGACGAGGAACCAGCCCAGCAGCGCCACGACGAGAGCCGAGACGGCGAGCGTCGACCCGACGATCCGCATCTGCAGCGAACGCCGCCAGCGCGACGTTAGCACCGCGGCGGCGTGCCGCGCCGTCCTCGCGGCGGCACGGGCGTATCGCCGGTAGCGCGTGAGCCGGGTGGGCGACGGGGTGGCCGGGCGAGCCACGACCTACGCCGGACCCGCCTTGTAGCCGACGCCCCGGACGGTGACGACGATCTGCGGGTTCTCCGGGTCCTTCTCGACCTTCGACCGCAGCCGCTGCACGTGCACGTTGACCAGTCGGGTGTCGGCGGCGTGCCGGTAGCCCCACACCTGCTCGAGCAGGACCTCCCGGGTGAACACCTGCCGCGGCTTGCGCGCCAGCGCGACCAGCAGGTCGAACTCCAGCGGCGTCAGCGAGATCGGCTCGTCGCCGCGGTGCACCTCGTGCGCGGCGACGTCGATGGTGAGGTCGCCGATCTGCAGCACCTCGGGCAGCGGCTCGTCCGACCTGCGCAGCCGCGCCCGGATTCGGGCCACCAGCTCCTTGGGCTTGAACGGCTTGACCACGTAGTCGTCAGCGCCGGACTCCAGCCCGAGCACGACGTCGACGGTGTCGCTCTTCGCGGTGAGCATGACGATCGGCGTGCCGGACTCGGCGCGGATCTGGCGGCAGACGTCGATGCCGTCGCGACCGGGCAGCATCAGGTCGAGCAGCACGAGGTCCGGGTGCGTCTCGCGGAACAGCTCCAGCGCCTTGTCGCCCGTCGGGCAGAAATGCGGCTCGAAGCCCTCGCTCTTGAGCACGATGCCGAGCATCTCGGCCAGCGCGGAGTCGTCGTCGACGACCAGGACACGTCCCTTCATGCCCCCGCCTCCCCGGTAACCGTGATCCGTGGCCGGGCGGGGACGGCGGGCGCATGTGACCTGCGCATATGATTCGCTCGCTGACGCTCGCTCATGACCACATAGTTTCACCTCGAGACGGTTGGTGCGGCGTTCCCCCTCCCGTGACCATGGAGAATCCGTCGGGCATGACAAGGGCGACACGGCGCGTGCCAGGATTGGCCGCATGCCAGGGCACGCGGGGGACGCCGACGCCGGGGTCGGGCGGAGCGTGTTCCCGTTGCGCCCGCTGGGCCTGACGGAGGTGCTCGACGCCGCCGTCACGGTCACCCGTGCGTACCCGAGCGTGACCCTCGGTCCTTCAGTACTCGTCTACGGCGGCGCGTTCGCGCTGCTGCTCGGGCTGGCCTCGATCGTGACCACGATCGCCTACAGCGTCGACAACTCGTTGGTCCAGGCGCTGGCGATCGGCGCCGGCACCGCCGGGTTCACGGCATCGTCCCTGGTGGGCGACGCCTTCCAGATCGCGGTCACCGCACTGTTCTGCACGCTCGCCTCGGGTGTCGTGATGCGCGCCCTGCTCGGGCGGCCGGCCCGGTTCAGGGACGTGTGGCGCGACACGAAGCGCAGCTTCGGCTGGGCCTGCCTGTACGCGCTGATATTGACCTTCGCCGGCGTCGTACCGCTCGTCGGGCTGGTGCTCTCGGCGTTGGTGGTGTCGATCCCGGTCGTCGGCGGTTACCTGTACGTGGCCGCGCTGCTCTGCATCGCCGTCGGGACGGCGTTCCTGCTCGCCCAGGTCTGGCTCGCACCGTCCGCGATCGTCTGTGAGCGGATCGACGTGATGCATGGCATCGCACGGTCCTGGCGGCTCACCGCGGGCGGGCGCTGGCGTGCCACCGGCCAGCTCGCCCTCGCCGCAGTGATCGGCATCCTGCTGTGGGCGGCGATCTCGGCCGGCGTGATCACCCTGCTCGGGCTGCTCGCGCAACTGCTGGGCGCCACGCTCTCGTCCGGCGTGATCACCGGCGGGACGATCGTCGCCGTCCTGCTCGGCAGCGTCATGGTCGGCACCGTGGTGACGCCGTTCCTGGCCGTGGTGGCGAGCGTGGCGTACTTCGACCAGCGGATGCGCACCGAGGGTTTCGACATCACGCTGACCCAGATCCGCACCGCGGGCGGGCTGCGCGGCCTCCCGGCCACGACGACGCTGGTCGGGCCGGCGACGCCGTTCGCCGGCCCGGGCGACCTGCGCCCGCCCGAGCCCCAGCCGGGCGCCCGCCGCGTGCCGCCGCTGCCGCCGCGGATGCCGACGCCCATGCCGCCGCGGGTCGGAGCCGGCTGATGCGCCTCGGGGTTCCCGTCGACGTGGGACGCGACGAGGCGCGGCGGGCCGCGCACCGCGAGCTGGGCAAGGCCGTCTACCACCAGCACGAGCCGTCGCAGTTCCAGCGCCTGCTCGACCGGCTGCTGGACTGGCTGAGCCATCTGGCCGGCATCACCAGCGGCACCACCGCGAGCGGCTGGATCGGGCTCGTCGTCGTGGTCCTCCTCGTGCTCGGCGTCGTGGTCCTGGTGTGGCGCCGGGCGGGCGGGTTGCGGCGGTCCAGGCGCCGGCAGCAGGCCGCGCTGCTCGAGACGGACACCAGGGTGACGGCGGCGCAGCAGCGTGCGCTCGCCGTCCGGCACGCCGCCGCCGGGGAGTGGGCCGAGGCGATCCGCGACCGGATGCGCGCGATCGCGCTCGGCCTGGAGGAGCGTGCGTTGCTGGACCACCGCACCGGACGCACCGCCGACGAGGTCGCGACCGACGCCGCGGCGGCGTTGCCGGGCCATCTCGGTGAGCTGCGCGAGGCGGCGCGGATCTTCGACGACGTCTGGTACGGCGAGCACGAGGCGACGCGGGCGGCGTACGACCGCATCACGCGCGTCGACGAGCGGGTGCGCGACGCGAAGCCGGTGCTCACCGGGACGCCGTCGTGAGCGCCGCGGGGAACGCACATCTGCGCGCGGCGCGGCCGTTCGTGCTGTTCGTCGCCGCCGTCGCCGTGGTGATCGGTGTCTCGATCGCGGTGCTGGTCACACACCGGCCGCAGGACACGTCCCTGTCGACCACCTCGGCCGACCCGGACGGCACCCGCGCGCTGGCGACGCTGCTGCGCGACCAGGGCGTCCGCGTCGAGGAGACCAGCAGGCCCGACGACGCCGTCGAGCGCGCCGGCGCCGACACCACCCTCGTCGTGGCGAGCACGACGTTCCTCACCCGCGCGGCGGCGCGTTCGATCGCGGACCGCGCCGGCACGGTAGTCGTGCTGCAGCCCGACCCCAGCCGGCTCGCCGACCTCGCGCCGCAGGTCACGCCCGGCGGTCCGGCCGGCGACACGACGCCTGCGCCGGGCTGCGACCTGCACGCCGCGATCCGCGCCGGACGCGCCGACGTCGGGTCGGCGCAGACGTACAAGCCGGCGCACGACGCGGCAGCCGTCGCCTGCTACCCGGACGACGGCGGGTACTCGCTCGTGCAGGTCGGCAGCGGAACGCGCACCGTCACCGTCGTCGGCTCCACCTTCCCGTTCGTCAACGGCGGCCTCGACCACGAGGGCAACGCGGCACTGGCGATGAACCTGCTCGGCGGCCACCACTCGCTCGTCTGGCTGCTGCCGGACGAGCAGGCGGCGAGCGGCGTCCAGACCGGTTCGCTCGGCGACCTCGTCCCGCTCCCGGTGCGGGTGGCGGCGTTCGGCGCCGTGCTCGCACTGGCGTTGTTCGGGTTCGCGCGCGGACGCCGGCTTGGGCCGGTGCTCGCCGAGCGGCTGCCCGTGATCGTGCGGGCCACCGAGACCACCGAGGGCCGCTCGCGGCTGTACCGTTCCCTTCGAGCCAGGGAGCGGGCGGTCGAGGCGCTGCGCGGCGGCGTCGTCGCGCGGCTCCGCACGCTCGTCCGGCTGCCGCGGGACGCCGACCCGCCCGCCGTCGTCGCCGCCGTGGCCGGGCGCACCGGGCGTGACCCGGTGGAGGTGGAGCGGATGCTGTACGGAGAGGCTCCGGCCGACGACGCCGCGCTGGTCCGCCTGGCCGACGAGCTCGACGCACTGGAGAAAGAGGTACGCCGATCGTGACGCTCCACGGGTAGGACACGGCAACGTTTACCCGTCATGGCGGAGCAATCCGATCGCGCGCGAGTACGCCTACCGAACCGATCGGCTGTACGCCGCCCGGTCCGTCGGCGGGAGGCAGGTCGTCGTCTCGGCGGGGACCGACAGTGACCACATCCGGGGTCCAGCCGGGTGACACCGTCATGGTTGCGTCGGCAGTGACACACAAAGTGACGGGTGCTCCTGCCTCCGTCTGACAACGGTCAGGGAACTGCGAATTGAGCAGCGGTGGCCGGAGTCGGACGTACGATGCCGCCCAGATGACGAGAGCTTCATCCAGGCGTACCCCCTCACCACGTTCGTTCTTCTGCTCTTCGCGCTGGTCAGCACGCTCATGCTCGGCTTTGCCGGCGGCGCCAGGACGGTGGAATGCGACGCCGTCCTGGCCAGCGTCACGGACGCACCGTGGCGTCTGCTGAGAGCTGGTCGTTCGCCTACACCGCGACGACGTGGCACCGGGGAGCACGGATGAGCGACGTCCAGCGGTGCGTGGCCGCCCGGACGTTGCTCGCGGCGATGCGCGTGGACGCTCCCGAGCACATGCGGACCCACAGCGTCGCCGAGTTCGAGGACGCCAGCACGGCTAAGGACTGATCATGCAGCAACTCCCGTACACCGCTCCACCACCGCCCCAGCATGCCGGAGACACCCCGAAGAACGGGCTCGGGACCGCAAGCCTCGTGACGGGCATCCTCGCCATCGTCTTCAGCTGGATTCCGTTCGCCGGCTTCCTGTCCTACCCGCTGGCGCTCGTCGGCATCGGCACCGGTGCCGGTGGCATCGGGAAGGCACGACGTCGCCAGGCGACCAACGGCGGCACGGCGACGGCAGGCCTCGTACTCAGCATCCTCGGCCTGGTCTCGGTCGTACTCGCCACCGTCGTGTACGTCGGCCTGCTCTACGCGGCTGGCAACGCCGCCGACGAGGCCATGCGCAGCTCGCGCCTGCCGACGACCTCGAGCACCATCGAGCCCAGCGCGGGCTCGACGCACGGCGCGGCGAAGGTCGCCAAGATCGGCCAGAGCGTGCGGGACGGCAAGTTCGAGTTCACCGTCGTCAAGGTCACCCACGCCACGCATGTCGGCGACAGCGTCTTCGGCGAGAACGCACAGGGGCGGTACACGATCGTGCAACTGCGCATCAAGAACATCGGCAACGAGTCGCAGAGCCTGCTCGACGACAACCAGTACGCCTATGACGCCAAGGGCCGTAAGTTCAGCGCCGACTCGAGCGCCGACATCGCCCTGTCGGGGACGGACAAGGGCGCGACGTGGTTCAACGAGATCAACCCGGGCAACTCCGTACACGGCAAGATCGCGTTCGACATGCCGGCGAAGGCCAAGGCCGTGAAGATCGAGCTGCACGACTCGATGTTCTCGGACGGGGTGACTGTCAGTCTCCGGTGACGGCCGGGACCATCGCTGTCGTCGCGGCCCCGGCGACCGCCCAGTGCACGAAGACACATCAGCCGAGCTGACCCCCGAAGCCGGTGCCTACCAACCGATCCGGCGGTCGCCCCGCCGCCCTTCGCCCTGGAAAGGGAACAGATGAGTAGTCATGCCCGCCCCATCAGCCGAATCTCCCGGTTGTTCAGCGTCGCGGTGATCAGCGTCCGGGCGACCTGGCGCATGTGGGTCGTCGCGTCCGTCGCAGCGGTGATCGCCGCGATGGTCGGTCCTGGCCTGGTAGCCAACGCCGCGACGTCGCTCGGCATCGGTGTAGTGCACAACAAGAACATCGCCTACCACGCCGTCACCGACAGCAAGATCAACTACAAGGGCGTCGGGTTCCCGAAGCTGTCGCAGTACACCCAGGACAAGATCAACGGCAAGCTGACCGTCGTCGCCGTCACGGCGCAGACGCAGATGACCAACCGTGAGGACGGCGGTCACTCGGGCACGTGGGCGCACGACAACATGCTCCGGGTCCTGGCGATCCAGCGGCACGGCCAGGTCGACGTATCCCATTGTGGTGGCTCCGAGGCCGACCAGTGCTGGTTCTACACTGCGACGATCAGCGACTCGGGTTCGTTCACGACCGTGGACGGCGCCAAGTCGCCACGACAGGGCGTCGCCATCAACGGCATCGTGTCGGGGACCGTGACCGGCGTCGGCAGGTACGAGTTCTACTCCACTGACGACACCCCCAATGCGGGCCTGGTGCCGGCGACGGAGGACGGGAACGTCCACGGCTCGGCGACGTGGCCGAAGCTGGCGTTCACCGACGGTTCGGTCTACAACGTGACCGAGCACAAGTACGCGTACGCGTACACCGCGCCGAAGACCTGCGAGACCTGGACCGAAACCAGCGCCAACAGTGACGGTCAGGCCGGTGACGCCGGCGACATCACCGGCGTGAGCGCCTGCAAGTAGCGACAGCATGAAGAACCCCCGCCCCGTGCCTCGGCAGGGGCGGGGGTTCTGCTTGGTCACAGCTCGGCACGAGACGAGAGTATGTTTTCTCGACGATGAGTATGCAGCCCGCGCCACCACACTCCCCGCCGCACTCCCCGCCCAGCGCGACGTACGCGGCGCTCGGCAGCCTGCGCCACGAGATCGGCAAGGCCATCGTCGGGCAGGACGCCGTCGTCACCGGCATGGTGATCGCGCTGCTGTGCCGCGGCCACGTGCTGCTCGAGGGCGTCCCCGGCGTGGCGAAGACGCTGCTCGTCCGCGCGCTCGCCGCGACCCTCGACCTGGACATGAAGCGGGTGCAGTTCACCCCCGACCTGATGCCGGGCGACGTCACCGGCTCGCTCGTGTACGACACGAAGACGGCGGCGTTCGAGTTCCGCGCCGGCCCGGTGTTCACCAACCTGCTGCTCGCCGACGAGATCAACCGCACGCCGCCCAAGACGCAGGCGGCGCTGCTGGAGGCGATGGAGGAGCGGCAGGTCACCGTCGAGGGCGAGCCGCGGCGGCTGCCCGACCCGTTCCTCGTCGCGGCGACGCAGAACCCCGTCGAGTACGAGGGCACGTACCCGCTGCCCGAGGCGCAGCTCGACCGGTTCCTGCTGAAGCTCACCGTCCCGCTGCCGTCCCGGGCCGAGGAGATCGAGGTGATCACGCGGCACGCCACGGGCTTCGACCCGGGCGACCTGGCCGCCGCCGGACTGCGCCGCGTGGCCGGCCCGACCGAGCTGGCTACCGGGCAGCGGGAGGTCCGCCGGGTCACCGTGCGTCCCGAGGTCATCGGCTACGTCGTCGACCTGTGCCGTGCCACCAGGCAGTCCCCGTCGCTGCAGCTCGGCGCGTCGCCGCGCGGCGCCACGGCGCTGCTCGCCACCAGCCGCGCGTGGGCGTGGCTCGCCGGGCGCGACTACGTGAGCCCCGACGACGTGAAGGCGCTGGCGCGCCCGACGCTGCGGCACCGGGTGCAGCTGCGTCCCGAGGCCGAGCTGGAGGGCGTCACCGCCGACAGCGTCCTCGACGGCATCCTCGCCACGGTCCTGGTCCCCCGATGACCCCCGGCGCGCCACTGCGCGCGGCCCCCGGCGCACCGGTCGGGCCACTGCGCGTGGCCACCCTGTCACCCGCGCACCACGGGCCATGTAAACCATGCTCGTGGTGGCTTTACAC
>DASUWX010000176.1:0-7218 GCA_036378185.1 Streptosporangiales bacterium
GTAGACCGCGCGGTCGGCGTTGCTCGGCACGTGCCACAGCGGAGCCTCGTGTCCGTGCACCCGCACCTGTGCCTGCGCGAGCCCTCTGCCGATCCCCTCACCCGGGTCGATGCCGGGCGTGGCGGCGTACCGCGCACCCAGGCCGATGCCGGGTTCCTCGGCGACGAGCAACAGGTCCGCGGGCCCACCGACGGGATTGGGACCGGTGCACGCCGCCACGGTCGCCCGCCCACCCCGGCGCTCGTCCCCCGCGTAGGTGGCGCCGGCCGCGAGCCACGCCTGCGGCAGCGGCCTGGGCAGCCACACGGGCACTCTCGCCGCCCGGACGACGGCCGCGAGCGTGGCGTACGACGGCCGCCCGGCGTGCCAGAGCGGTTGCACGGCACCGTGTTCGGGGCACGTCCACGCACTCGTCCACGGGCCCGGCGGTCGGATCTCGTGCGGGCCGTGCGGGCAGGTCGGTGCCCGGTTCATGTGCCGACCGTGTCGGTTCCCGCGGGATCCGTCAAGGTCGACGCGCCAGGAACGCGGCCCAGGTCACCGGGGACCCGGGCAAGTACCGTTGGCTCCGACCGCAGCGATCCCGGTACGGCGGCGGAGGGGCGGGGCCGATGAACAGCTTCCTGATCGAGGAGGCGACCAGGCGGTCCGGCCTGGTCTGGCTCGACCTGCCCGCCGGCCCGCGCCCGGCCTGGCACGTCTGGCAGGACGGTGCGGCCTACGTCGTCACCGGCGGCATCGAACAGCCGCTGCCCGGGCTCCTCGACGCCAAGCACGTGGCCGTGACGGTGCCGAGCAAGGACAACCGCAGCCGCCTGGTCTCCTGGCTCGCGGCCTGCACGCGGGTCGAGCCCGGCTCGGACGAGTGGCAGGCGGTCGTCCCCGTCCTGCAGGCGGCCCGGCTGAACCTCCCCGACGGCGAGCACGCCGCGGAGCGCTGGGTCCGGGAGTGCGCGGTCGTCCGGTTGTCCCCCACCGGGCAGGTGCTCGACGCCCCGGGCCGGGTGCCGACGGGACCGGCGGCTGCGGCGCCGCCACGGTCGGCGGCGACCACCGTCGGTCGACTACCGCGAATGCTCGGTCGGCGACGGAAAGTATAAACGTCGGTAACTAACCGCTATTCAGGTCGTACGGCGAGTGGCGATCTTGGAACGTTCTCTTCGCCGCCTCTTTACTCGGGCACCTGCCGCCAGTTCTGATTCTTCGCAGACATCGACCCCCCGATGATCGCCTGCGGAGGTGCCATGGTTATCAAACGAGTTGTGGCAGGTGCCGCCACATTTGCGGCCCTGCTCACCGCGTGTCTCGCCGGTACGGCGAGCGCCGCTCCCAGTTCGGCGGCGCACCTGAAGACGTACCGGGCGTGCAGCGCCGCCCCGGCTGCGGGACACGCGGCGTGCTACGCGAAGTTCCGCCTGCTCCAGGGCCTGCTGGGCAAGCGGGCACACCGGAACGCGACCCCGTCCGGTTACGGCCCGTCGTCCATCCGGTCGGCGTACAAGCTGCCGGCCACCGGTGCGAAGGGCCGCACCGTCGCCATCGTCGACGCGTTCGACGACCCGACGGCGGCGAAGGATCTCGCCACGTACCGGAAGCACTACGGGCTCAAGGCGTGCACGACCGCCAACGGCTGCTTCAGGAAGATCGACCAGAACGGCGGCAAGAGCTACCCGAAGGTCGATGCGGGCTGGGCGCTCGAGATCTCCCTCGACCTCGACATGGTCTCCGCGGCCTGCGGCGACTGCAAGATCCTGCTCGTCGAGGCGAAGAGCGCGTCGTTCACCGACCTCGGCAAGGCGGTCCAGCAGGCCGCCAAGCAGGGCGCGTACGCGATCTCCAACAGCTACGGCAGCCAGGGCGACGCCTCGGACGCCGACTACGGCAAGTACTACAGGCACCCGGGCGTCGCCGTCACCGCCAGCACCGGTGACAGCGGTTACCAGGGCGGCTCGTTCCCGGCCAGCTCGACCTACGTCACCGCCGTGGGCGGCACCTCGCTGAAGAAGGCGAGCAACGCGCGCGGCTGGACCGAGAGTGTCTGGAACGGCGCTGGTTCGGGCTGCTCGACGTACAACAAGGCCATCGCCGCGGCGAAGAGCTTCGACACCGGCTGCGGCAGCAAGCGGGCGATGGCGGACGTGTCGGCCGTCGCGGACCCGAACACCGGCGTCGCGGTGTACGACAGCACGGCGTACCAAGGCCAGTCCGGTTGGTTCACCGTCGGCGGGACGAGCGCGTCCTCGCCGATCATCGCCAGCGTGTTCGCGCTCGGCGGCAAGGTCCCGAGCTCGGGTTACTCGAACTCGGTGCCGTACCAGAACCCCGGCAAGCTGTACGACGTGACCAGCGGCAGCAACGGGCTGATCTGCCTGCCGCTGCAGGAGTGCAACGCACGCAAGGGCTGGGACGGCCCGACCGGTCTCGGCACGCCGCACGGTACCGGCGCGTTCTGAGCTCCGGAAACAGAGAAATGAGCGGCCCGTGACGGTGTAATCACACATCGTCACGGGTCGTTTTCCACGCTGCGTCTATTTTGCTGGCTCTTTGCTCTGATGCACGACCGAACGTGGCTGAATGCTGACACCGTGCAACCTGTTATTGCCCCCAAATAGGAGAGTGGAGGGTGCCATGCCATCTCGACGTCTCCTCGCCGGTGCCGCCATCACCGCCATGCTCATCACGCCCGTCTTCGTGGGCACGGCCAATGCGGCGCAGCGAGACGACACACCCGGCCTCAAGGCGCAACGGACCTGCGCCACGCCGGACAAGGGCCACGCCAGCTGTTTCGCCGAGGTGATGGCGAACAGCGAGTCGCAGAAACCACACACGACGGCCGCACCCGGCGGCTACGGGCCGGGTGACATCCAGTCGGCGTACGCACTGCCGTCGTCCGGCTCGAACGGGCGAACGGTCGCCATCGTCGACGCCTACGACGACCCGACCGCCGAGCAGGACCTGGCGACGTACCGGAGCCAGTACGGGCTGCCCGCGTGTACGACGGCCAACGGCTGCTTCAAGAAGATCGACCAGAACGGCGGGACCAACTACCCGCGCAAGGACGCCGGCTGGGCGCTGGAGATCTCGCTCGACCTCGACATGGTCTCGGCGACGTGCCCTGACTGCCACATCCTGCTCGTCGAGGCGAAGACCGCTTCGTTCGCGAACCTCGGAACCGCCGTCGACCAGGCCGCCGCCCAGCACCCCGCGGCGATCTCGAACAGCTACGGCGGCAGCGATGCTCCCGACTCGACGTACGGGAAGTACTACGACCACAAGGGCATCGCGGTCACGGCGAGCACCGGTGACAGCGGCTACCAGGGCGGTTCGTACCCGGCCAGTTCGTCGTACGTCACGGCGGTCGGCGGCACGTCGCTGTCGAAGTCGAGCAACGCACGCGGGTGGACCGAGACCGCCTGGAGCGGCGCCGGCTCCGGCTGTTCGGTGTACAACACCGCGCTCGCCGCGGCGGCGAACGCCGACACAGGGTGCGGGAAGCGGGCGATGGCGGACGTGTCCGCGGTCGCCGACCCGAACACCGGCGTGGCGGTCTACGACAGCACCGCGTACCAGGGGCGGTCCGGCTGGTTCACCGTCGGGGGGACGAGCGCGTCGTCGCCCATCGTCGCGAGCGTGTTCGCGCTCGCCGGTGACGTGCCGGCCGACGGGTACTCCAACGCGCTGCCGTACGGCCACACCGACAAGCTGTTCGACGTGACCAGCGGCAGCAACGGGTCCTGCCCGACGGCGCAGTGGTGCAACGCGCGTCAGGGCTGGGACGGGCCGACCGGCCTGGGCACGCCGAACGGCACGGGCGCCTTCTAGCCCCCGGCGTCCCGCATCGACCTCACGTGGGTACGTCGCAGCGGCTATAGCCACGGCAACGTACCCACGTGAGGTGGTTCCACATCGTGGTGGTGGCGTTGCCCCTGTCATAGCGACGGCGACGTACCCACGTGAGCAGGCGGACCTGACGGGCATTCGGCCCCCGGGCCGGTAGCCTCGGCGTTATGAGCGGCGCGCCCACCCGCGTGTTCCTGGCCCGGCTGGCCGGCGTCCCGGTCTTCGACCCGACCGGTGACCAGGTCGGCAAGGTGCGGGACGCCGTCGTCACGCTCCGGACGGCGAAGCCACCGCGCGTGCTCGGCCTGGTCGTCGAGATGCAGCCCCGCCGGCTCGTCTTCCTGGCGCTCACCCGGGTGATGAACATCGAGTCCGACGCGGTCATGTTCACCGGCACCCTGAGCATGCGCCGGTTCCAGCAGCGCTCCACCGAGACCCTCGTCCTCGGCGAGCTGCTCGACCGCAAGGTGCGCCACCGCCCGGACGGCACCCCGGTCACCGTCCTCGACGTGGCCATGGAACGCACGCGCACCCAGGACTGGATCATCACCAAGGTCGCCATCCGCCGGCCGGGCAAGCGGCTGCGCCGCGGCGAGACCAGCGTCGTCGACTGGGACGACGTCACCGGCTTCGGCTCGCCCGAGGAGGTGCAGGGCGCCGAGAGCCTGCTCGCCACCTTCGAGGAGCTGCGCCCGGCCGACCTCGCCCACGTCCTGCACGAGCTGTCCCCCAAGCGCCGCGCGGAGGTCGCGGCGGCCCTGGGCGACGACCGGCTCGCCGACGTGATGGAGGAGCTGTCCGAGGAGGACCAGGTCGAGATCGTCGGCAAGCTCGACCGCGAACGCGCGGCCGACGTGCTCGAGGCGATGGATCCCGACGACGCCGCCGACCTGCTGCACGTGCTGCCGCCGGAGCGGCGCGAGCAGCTGCTGCTGCTGATGGAGCCGGAGGACGCCGCGCCGGTGCGCCGGCTGCTGACCTACGCCGACGACTCCGCCGGCGGCATGATGACCACCGACCCCGTCGTGCTGTCGCCGGATGCGACCGTGGCCGAGGCACTGGCCCGGATCCGCAACCCCGACCTGTCCCCCGCGCTCGGCTCACAGGTGTACGTGTGCCGGCCGCCCACCGACACGCCCACCGGCAAGTACCTCGGGCTCGCCTACTTCCAGCGGCTGCTGCGCGAGCCGCCGGCCGCGCTGGTGTCCGGGGTGATGGACTCCGACCTGCGGCCGGTGCGCCCGGAGGCGTCGCTCGCCACGGTCGCGAGCCACTTCGCGATGTACGACCTCACCGCCGTGCCCGTCACCGACGAGAACGACCACCTGCTCGGCGCGGTGACCGTCGACGACGTGCTCGACCACATGCTGCCGGACGACTGGCGCGACCGCGGGGCGGACGACGACGCCGAGCCCGCCGACCAGGAGCGGGCTCGTGGCGTTTGACCGGCGCCCGCGGCGGGCGCGCGGCATCGACCAGCCGCGCTCGCACCGGCACAGCCTCCCCCGCCTGGCCGTCGACCCGGAGTACCTCGGCCGCGCCGCCGACCGCGTCGCGCGGTTCCTCGGCTCGTGGCGGTTCATCGGCTACATGACCGTCGTGGTGGTGGTGTGGGTCGCCTGGAACACGCTGGCACCACACCAGATCCGCTTCGACACCTACCCGTTCATCCTGCTGACGCTCGCGCTGTCGCTGCAGGCGTCGTACGCCGCTCCGCTGATCCTGCTCGCGC
Organism: Streptosporangiales bacterium; assembly: GCA_036378185.1. Lineage (GTDB taxonomy): Bacteria > Actinomycetota > Actinomycetes > Streptosporangiales > WHST01 > WHST01. Next base: position 5,573 of record DASUWX010000176.1, read on the forward strand.
AGAACCGGCAGGCCGACCGCGACCGCGTCCAGTACGAGCACGACCGTGCCGGGGAGGAACGCAACTTCGCCTCGACCGAGTACCTCACCCGCGAGGTCGCCGCGCTGCGCATCGCCATCGGCGAGGTGGCCACCCGCGACTTCGTCCGCGGCGAGCTGCAGCGGCTGCTGGAGGAACTGGACGAGAACCGCGCACACCAACGGGAAGCTGATACGGTCGAACGGTAAGCGAAAGCGGCAGGGGAGCGCGCGAGCGCTGAGAGTGCGGAGTACCTCCGCAGACCCTCAGAACCTGATCCGGGTCATTCCGGCGCAGGGAGTCGTCCCGGACGGCGGGTGCCGTCCGGCCCCTGCCCCTCGACGGGAGGGGCATCATCATGACCGAGTCGTCCGTGAGTTCTCGGCAGGATTCACCGCAACGGCGGAATAGTCGCTGGCGCACCGTCGACATCGTCGTCGGCGCCGTGCTGGCGGTGGCGTTCGGCATCGTGTTCATCGGCTGGAACGCCCTGTGGAGCGTCACCGGTCCGGCGTTCACCTTCTTCCCGCCCGCGCAGGCGGTGATCTACGGCGTGTGGCTGCTGCCCGGTGTGCTCGGCGGCTATCTCATCCGCAAGCCGGGTGCGGCATTGTTCGTCGAACTTGTGGCGGCGTTCGTCTCCACCATCCCCGGCGGCCCGTGGAACGGCGGCGCCATCATCCTGTACGGGCTCTTCGAGGGCCTGCTGCCCGAGTTGGTGTACCTCGCGTTCCGCTACCGCGTCGGGCGTGGCTCGGTGGTGCCGCTCGCCGCCGCGGTGGCCGGGCTGTTCCCCGCCGTCGCCGACAACGTCATCTACTACCCCACCTGGGCGTTCAGCTGGCAGCTGGCGTACGGCGTCATCGTCGTGGCGAGCAGCCTCGTGATCGGCACGGTCGTGACGCTCGGGCTGGTGCGCTCGCTCGCCCGTACGGGTGTGCTCGCGCCGTTCCCGGCCGGGCGCGAGCAGCGCAGCGTCTGATGACGGCCGACGGGCGCCGTCCCGCCGGGCTGTGCTTCCGCGGTTTCGGCTGGCGGTACGCCGGGCGGCGCGACTGGACCGTACGCGGCCTCGACCTGCGTCTCGAGCCGGGTGAGCGGGTACTGCTGCTCGGCCCGTCCGGGGCAGGCAAGAGCACGCTCCTGCTCGCCGCGGCGGGGCTGCTGCGCGACGAGGGCAGCGGCGAGGCCGAGGGCACGGTCGAGGTGGACGGCGTCGCCGCACCGGACGCGCGCGACCGGACCGGCATCGTGTTCCAGGACCCCGAGACGCAGCTGGTGATGAACCGGATCGGCGACGACGTCGCGTTCGGGCTGGAGAACGTGGAGGTGCCGGAGCAGGAGATCTGGCCCCGGGTGGACGAGACGCTCGCCGCCGTCCGGCTCTGCTATCCGCGCGACCACCGCACCGACCACCTCTCCGGCGGCGAGAAGCAGCGGCTGGCGCTCGCGGGCGCGCTGTCGCGCCGGCCCGGGCTGCTGCTGCTCGACGAGCCGACCGCCAACCTCGACCCGGACGGCGCGGCGCGGCTGCGGGCGACCGTCGGCTCGCTAGTCTCCGGCCGGTCCACGACGATGCTGCTCGTCGAGCACCGGGTGGCGGAGTGGCTGCCGCACGTCGACCGCGT
>DASUWX010000177.1:0-44869 GCA_036378185.1 Streptosporangiales bacterium
CCCCGTGTAAAGCCACCACGGGCCGTGTTTACATGGCCCGGGGGGTCGCGGTGACCGGGCAGCCACGGTGCGCGTCGGGGTTACGGTGCCGGCGGGGCAGCGGTCGGCGCGGCGGGGGCACGGTCCGGCGCGGGCCGGGTCAGCGGGCGGGGGCCGGGGCTGGCTGGAGGGCCTGCTTCAGCGCCTGCGAGACGTCCGCCGCGCAGCGCGCCGTCAGCCGGCCCACCTTGTCCAGCTCGCCGCCGAGCCGGGCGGTCGGTGCGGACACGTTGACCGCCGCGACGACCCTGCCGCTGAGGTCGCGCACGGGCGCCGAGCAGCCGACCATGCCGACCTGGAACTCGTCGCGGACGATGTCGTAGCCACGCTGCCTGACCCGGGCGAGCTCGGTCACCAGCTCGTCGACGGTCGTGACGCGCGGGCGTCCCGCGGCGGCGACGAGGTCGGCGTCGGAGAACCAGGCCCGCAGTGTCGCCGGTTCCCAGTCGCTCAGCAGCACGCGCCCGGCGGACGTGGACGCGACCGGCGCCGACACGCCGTCCCACGCCGGCGGTGCGACGACCCCGGGCGCGTTCTCCGTCCACAGCGTCAGCAACCGGTTGCCGCGGTGCACGCAGAGGTGCCCGGTCTCGTGCAGGGTGGCGACGAGCCGCCGGATGTACGGCGCGGCGACGTGCGCCAGCAGCGCCTCGTACGTGCGGGCGGCGTACGAGTACAGCCGCCAGCCCAGCCGGTAGTCCAGGGTGTGCGGGTCGCGCTCGACCATCCCGGCCGCCGCGAGTGCCCGCAACGCCCTGGACACCTGGCTGTTCTCGCGCCCGAGCCGCTCGGCTATCCGGACGACGCCCAGCCCGCCGCGCCGCCGGCACTCGTCGCTCGCGAGCACGTCGAGGATGTCGAGGTCGCGCCGAAGGCCGGCGGAGCTGGGTTGTTCGGGTACGGGGGCCATTACGGCAAACAGTGCGACGACGCCAACTTCCCCGTCAAGACCGTGTGTGCCGGCTCTCAGCCGGGCGTCTCCGGGACGGTATGACGCAGCTCACAGATTGTCGACAATCCTACGAGTAGGCTCGCCCGGACCTACCGGACAAGGAGCCGTATGACCTCTCGCCCCGACGCGACCGACCGTGCCTTCTTCGGACACCCCCGTGGTCTCGCCACGCTGTTCTTCACCGAGTCGTGGGAGCGCTTCTCGTACTACGGGATGAAGGCGATCCTGCTCTTCTACATGTACGGCCGGGTCAGCCAGGGTGGCCTCGGCATCGACAGCGGGACGGCCAAGTCGCTGATCGCCGTGTACGGTGCCTCGATCTACATGGCCGCGATCGCCGGCGGCTGGGTGAGCGACCGGATCCTCGGCGCGCGCAGGTCGACGGTCCTGGGCGGCGTCCTCATCATGCTTGGCCACATCAGCCTGGCCGTGCCCGCCGGCGCTGCGGCGCTCTACGCGTCCATGGCGTTCATCGTCGCGGGAACGGGCCTGCTGAAGCCGAACGTCACCTCGTCCGTCGGTGACCTCTACGACCGCGCGGACGCCCGCCGTGACTCCGGCTTCAGCATCTACTACATGGGCATCAGCGTCGGCGCGGTCGTCGCGCCGTTCGCCGTCGGCACGCTGGGCCAGAAGGTGAACTACCACCTCGGCTTCGGGCTCGCCGCCGTCGGCATGGCCGTCGGCCTGGTGGTCTACGTGCGCGGGCAACGGCACCTGAGCGACGCGGGCAGCCGGCCGAAGAACCCGCTGCGGCTCGCCGGCGTGCGACGTGGCCGCCTGGCGGCGGTCATAGCGCTGGCCGCGGTGCTGGTCGTCGCGGTCGTCGTGGCCGCCGTGACCGGACGCCTGACCGCGACGCTGGTCGTCGACCTCGTCAGCCTGCTGTCGCTGGTGCTGCCGATCGCATACTTCGCCGTCATGCTGCGCAGCCGCAGGACGACGCCGGTGGAGCGTTCCCGGGTGCTCGCGTACATCCCGCTCTTCCTCACGGCCGTGTGCTTCTGGGTCATCCAGGAACAGGGCGCGAGCGTGCTGGCCGAGTACGCCGACCAGAGCACGGACCTCGGCGCGTTCGGGTTCGCCATGCCCTCGTCCTGGTTCCAGTCCGTCGGCTCGTTCGTGCTGATCGTGCTCACGCCGTTGTTCGCGGCCATGTGGCTGCGCCTCGCCCGGCGGCGTTCCGGCGGGCCTTCCACGGCCGTGAAGTTCGGCATCGGCGTGATCGTCGCCGGCCTCTCGTACCTCCTCATGGTCGTGCCGTCCATGCAGGACGGGAAGAGCAACCCGGGCTGGCTGCTCGCCAGCCTCGCGCTCGTCACCGTCGGGGAGATGTGCCTGTCGCCCATCGGCCAGTCCGCGACCACGCGGCTGGCGCCCGCGGCGTTCGCGACCCAGACCATGGGCCTCTGGCTCGCCTCCGACGCCGCCGCACAGGGCATCTCCGCCCAGGTCGTCGGCCTATACGACCGGGCGAGCGCCGGGCGCTACTTCGGGGTCATCGGTGCGGTGGCGGTGGCCCTCGGCGTCGTCGTCGTCCTCGTGTCCCCGTTCATCCGCCGCCTGATGCGGGGCGCGGAACCGGGTGACGTCGAGAACGCCGCCGACCACCCGGTCGCCGTGGCCGGGACGAGGGGAGCCGACGCGTGAGCCGCACGGTCTTCGGCAACGGCGAGGTGTTCGACGGCAGGGGCGCTGCGGCCGTGGCCGACGTCGTGGTCGAGGACGGCCGGGTCGTCGACGTCGGCGTCGGGCTGGACGGCGACGAGCAGGTCGACTGCACCGGGCGTGCGGTGCTCCCGGGGCTCTTCGACTGCCACGTACATCTGACGATGTCGAGCACGGACCTGTTCGAGACGGCGCAGCAGCCGTTCTCGCTGCAGTTCTACGAGGGCGCGAGGAACATGGCGCGCACCCTGGCGTGCGGCGTGACGACGGTGCGGGACGCGGGCGGCGCGGACCAGGGCATGCGGGTGGCCCAGGAGCGCGGCCTCGTCGCGGGGCCGCGGATGCAGGTGTCGCTCAACATGGTGAGCCAGACGGGCGGTCACGGCGACCCGTGGTGGCCGTCGACCTGCGTCATCGACCTGCTGCCGCCGCACCCGGGCCGGCCGCCGGTCGTCGTCGACGGGCCCGAGGAGATCCGGCGCAAGATCAGGGAGCTCGTCCGCGCCGGCGCGGACGTGATCAAGTGCGCGACCAGCGGCGGCATCGTCTCCGCGGGAGCGGGGCCGAAGGTGCCGCACTTCCGCGACGACGAGATCACGATGATGGTGACCGAGGCCGCCGCGGCCGGCCTGTTCGTGATGGCGCACGCGAGCGGGGAGGGCGCGAAGGCGGCCGTGCGCAACGGGGTCCGCTCGATCGAGCACGGCCACTTCCTCGACGAGGAGACCATCGCGATGATGGTCGACCGCGGCACCTGGCTGGTCCCGACTCTCGCGTCGGGGCTCGGGCTCCGGGAGTCGCTCGGGCCGGGATCCGACGTGCCGGCCCACATCGCCGCGAAGATCCGCGAGGTGGAGGAGGCGGACGCCGAGGGCCTGCGGGCCGCGCTGGACGCCGGCGTGCGGTTCGCGATGGGCACGGACGCGCCGCTCTACCCGCACGGGCAGAACCTGCGCGAGCTGGAACTGCTCGTCGAGCACGGGCTCACGCCCGCCCAGGCGCTGCACGCCGCGACCCTGTCGGCCGCCGAACTCATGGGCCTCGACGGCGAGCTCGGCTCGTTGGAGCCGGGCAAGCGGGCGGACCTCGTCGTGCTGGACGGGGCCGCCCTCGACGTCGTCGGGATGGGTGAGCGGATGCGTGCCGTCTACCAGGACGGTGTGCTCGTCGCCGGCGGACTCGCCTGAGCGCCGAACGGATCGGTGCCGGCGTGCCGTGGCACGCGGCTCGCGCCACGGCACGCCCACCGGTCACTCGACGCCGGGCGCCGATCCGGCGATGTTCACGAGCCAGGTGATGCCGAAGCGGTCGACGCAGGAGCCGAACTCGTCGCCCCACATCTGCTTCTCCAGTGGGACGGTGACGTTGCCGTCGGCGGAGAGCTTGTCCCAGAAGCGCCGCAGCTCGGCGGCGTCGTCACCGCTCAGGCTGATGGTGATGTTGTTGCCCGGCCGGTGCTCCATGCCGGGCGGGGTGTCGGCCGCCATGAGCGTGTAGCCGGAGTCGGTCTCGAGCTGACCGTGCATGATCTTGTCGGCGTCGTCGCCGTGGTCGGCGCCCAGCTCGCCGAACGTGCTCGTCGTCAGCGTGCCGCCGAACACCTCCTTGTAGAACTCCAGCGCGTCGCGCGCGTTGCCGTCGAAGCTGATGTACGGATTGAGGCGAGATGACACGTTCTGCTCCTTTTTCCAGGCGAGAGGTGCATCGTGCCATCCCGCACCGACATCCGTCCCGGGATCCGGTGAACGAAAGGCGACGACGGCACCACGCCGGGGATGTGGTGCCGTCGTCCTGGCGCCGCGGGCGGACGTTTACCAGCTCCCGCCCGCGGTCTGGCGGATGGTGGCGTTCAGCCGGTTCCAGACGTTGATGGTGGCGATCGCGATGACCAGCGCGGCGAGCGCCTGCTCGTCGTAGTGCTTGGCCGCGAAGTCCCACACCTCGTCACTGACCGGGTCCGGGCGGTCCGCGACGCGGGTCTCCTCCTCCGTGAGCGCCAGTGCGGCGCGCTCCGCATCGGTGAAGTGCGGCGACTCGCGCCAGGCGGCCACGGCGAAGATCTTCTCGTGCGGTACGCCGGCCTGCACGAGCTCGGCGGAGTGCATCTCGACGCAGACGCTGCACCCGTTGATCTGGCTCGCCCGCAGCTCCACCAGGTACAGCGTGGTGTCCGGCACGCCCTTCTCCTTGGTGGTCTTCGCGAGCGCCTGGAGTGCCTTCAGCGCCTCGGGAATGAGGTAGACCGGGTGCTTCATCCGCGGCTGTTGCAGTTGCATGTGTGATTCCCTCGTCCGTAGCAGTCTTGTGCTTCCACTGCTATGACGGACCGCGGAAGACGGTTGTGACAGCGGTCAGCGGGCGTGTCCGCTGACGACCCACGCGGCCGACTCGAGCGCGGCCTCCCGGGTGGCGACCGACAGCCGGTCGAGCTCGATCACGCCGCCACGCACCAGGCCGGCGTCGTAGCCGAACTCGAGCACCGTTCGGACCCGCTCGCTCAGCTCGCGGCGTACGTGCGAATGGGCCTGGCGGTCGAACCGCGACTTGCGCACGTCCGTGATGGCGACCGCCGCGTCCTTCGCGAGCCGTTCGTAGCCGTTGCGCTCCAACCAGCCGAGGGTGGAGAAGCAGGCGGCGACCGCGTCGTCGGACGGCGTCGTGACGACGGTGACCGCGTCGACCGACTTCAGGATCGCGCTCGTGACCGGGTGGGTGAGCGCCGTGCCGCAGTCGAGCAGGATGACCGGGCAGGTGCGTTCGAGCGTGCGCACCGCCCACCACAGCTCCTTCGGCGTCGGCGCGTCGACGAGGATCGGCGAGCGCGCGGAGTCGAGCACGTGCAGCCCGCTCGGCGTCGCGTGCGTCAGCAACCGCGGGTCGCTCTGCGGCGACTGGTAGACGCGCCACAGGAAGTCGCGGATGGACGGCGGCTGCACGTTGTCGAGCCGCCGGACGAGCGTGCCGCGGTCGGGGTCGGCGTCGAGTGCGGCCACGCCGCCCTGGCGCAGCGTGCTCAGCGCGAGCCCCGTGAGCGCGGTGACCGTGGTCTTGCCGACGCCGCCCTTGAAGCTCAGGAACGCCACCCGCCGCGGGCCGCGCAACCGTGCCGACGCGCGCTCGATCAGCGCCGACTGGGCCATCGACCGTCCGGCGCTGCCGATGTTCGCGAGGCCGCGCAGGCCGGTACGCCCGCCGCGGCGCACGCCCTGGGGCATGTAGCCGGCGACGGACGTGACACCCGCGGGTGGCTGTGCGGTCTGTGTCGCCCAGCTGCCGGGGGAGGGCTGGCCCGCGGCGCCGGCCTGCTGCTCGGGGAACTTCTGCGGGTTGACGCCCGGACCCGGCTGGCCTGCGTGCGGGGCGCCGGGCGGTTGCCGCCCGTGCCGTGTGTGCTGCGCGGCGGACGGCTGTCCGTACGCGGCGGGCGGGTACTGGGCGTCCGGCGCCGCGGACGCCGGTGCGGGCGGGAGGCCGACGGCGGTTGGGTCAAGGCCCATCCTGCGCAGCTCGTCGGCGACGTCCGCCGACACCTGAGGGGCAGAACGACCCGCGGTGCCGGACTGCTGTTCCGGACCGCCCTCCGTCACGGTGCCCCCCATTACCTTTCGTCAGCTGCCGATGAGTGCCTTGACCCAGGCGAACAGGCCGAAGATCTGCAGGAGTACCGGCACCATCAGTATCACGGTACCGATCTCCGCGTAGTTGCCGAGCAGGCGCAACCGGGCGACGAGCACGTCGTTGACGCGCACCGCACTGAGCAGCGCGAGCCCGACGAGGCAGGCGGCGAACAGCACCACGAGCAGGATCCCGCCGGGCTCGCGGTCGAGCACGAACCGGCCGAGCGTCGCCGCGAGGACGGCTGACCCGGCCAGCCGCACGGGCAGGGCGTGCACGCGGCGGGTGTAGGCGCGCGAGCGCAGCAGCAGCGCGAGGCCCGCGAGCGCCGCCAGCAGCCGCGGCCAGAGCCCGGCCGTGACGGCGAGGTAGGCACCCGACGCGACCGCCAGCAGGCCGACGCCGGCCAGCGTCCAGGTGAGGATGCCCGACGCGCGGCGCACCGCGCGCTCGATCTCCGCCGTGGAGAGGCGCTGCCCCGCCCGGATCCGGTAGTCCATCGAGGCGAGGCCGCCCGCGCCGAGCGCGGTGAGCGGCAGGATGCCGAGCACCAGGACGCAGACGCCGAGCAGCACGCCGAGGACCGGCACCAGGCTCACGCCGAGCACGACCGCGACACCCGTGAGCACCGTGAGCGCGCCGACGATCCACGCGAACGCCGCCGGGCCCGCCAGCCCGTCGGCGATCACCCGCAGCACGCCGCCGCCGACGGCCAGCCCGACCGCGGCGAACGCGGCCGCGAACGCCGGGCCGCCGAACAGCCCGCCGAGCAACGCACCCGTGGTCGTCCACCATGCCAGCGCGGCCACCGCGAGCACCGCCGAGCCGAATCGGTGTCCGCGCCTGGCCCACAGCCCGGCCGCCAGCGAGGCCGCGACCGCCACGACGAGGTCGAACACCGACGAGAGCACCCCGCCGGCGCCGCGGCTGAACGCCGGGTAGAGCAGGAGCAGCAGGCCGGCCGCCGCGACGAGAGTGGTGAACGTCGTCGAGGTGGCGTTCGTCCACCGGTCCGCCGCCTCGTCGACGCGGTCGGAGACGGTGTCGACGAAGTCGTCGACGTACGCGACGAAACCGTCGCTCTCGGCCGAGCGCAGCTGCAGCACCTGGCCGTCCGACACGCCCGCGGCCTCGAGCGTGCTGTCCAGCGCGATCTGCGGTCCGCCGATCGGGCCGATCGCCCAGCCGGTGGCGTTGCCGTCCGTGCGGGCGCCGGCGAGCCTGAGCACCTCGGGGAACCACTCACCGACCGGCACCGAGCTCGGCAGCGCGAGATCGACCCGGCGCGCGTCGGTGACCACCGTGACCGTGCTGAACCCGAGTGCCATCCACAGACCTCCGCCGGAGCGCTCCCGCGCGCGTTTCGCGCCGATACTCTAGCGAGGCATTGCCGTCTCATCGGGGAGGATGCGTGGGGGTCAGTGTCATCCACCGGCCGGCGCGTACGCCGCCGCCGGCCGTCGAGGCCGACCAGATCCAGCTGGTCATGCCGCCGAAGGTGGAGAGCCCGCAGTCCACCGGCCAGCAGATGGCCATGATCGGCATGCCCGTCATGACCGGCACCGGGTCGCTCCTCGTCGCCCTCACCAACCTCTCCCGGCCGTTGTTCGTGGCCATCGGGCTGCTCGTGTTCATCGGGTCGATCGCCATGGGCGTCGTGCTGTTCTGGGGACAGCGCAGCGGTCCGCGCAAGAAGCTGCGTACCGAGCGCGAGCAGTACCTCGACTACGTCGACGGCATCCGGCAGCGGTTGCGGTCGTCGGTGTCCGCACAGAAGCAGCGGGCCGCCTGGTCGTATCCCGAGCCGGACCAGCTGGTCGACCTCGTCGGTGACGTCACGCGCCGGTGGGAGCGGCGCGGCGACGACGGCGACTTCCTCATGCTGCGGGCGGGCACGGGCACCGTGCCGCTGGAGCTGCGGGTGACCTTCGCCGCGGACGACAACCCGATGAACGTGCTCGAACCGGTCTCGCTCGCCGCGGCCCGCCAGCTCGTCGAACGGCGGACGACGCTCGACCACCAGCCGATCGCCCTGCCCGTCGCGCACCTGGGCACGACCAGCATCGTCGGCGACTGGATGCGCGGCCGCGCGCTGCTGCGGGCGCTGCTCTGCCAGGCGGTGGCGTTGCACGCGCCCGACAACGTCCGCATCGCCGTCGTCCGCTCGCAGCGCGTCGAACAGCTGTGGAACTTCGTCAAGTGGCTGCCGCACGTCCAGAGCACGCAGGTCGACGACGGGCTGCTGCCCGGCCGGCTCGTCGCCGGCACCATGCAGGACATGGCGGAGATGCTCGAACCCGACATCGAGCGGCGGGTCGAGGAGCACCGGCTGAGCCGGGGCAAGCGGCAGATCCGCACCCACCTCATCGTCCTCGTCGACGGTGAGTTCCTGCCCGTCCACGCCGCCCTGCAGTCGCCCGACCCCACCATCCCGCTCGCGGAGCTCGGCGTACACCTCGTGCAGCTCGTCGCCGACCGCCGCGACGAGCCCGGCCAGGTCGACCTGCGCGTGCTCGTGCCGCCGCAGGGCCAGGCGATGCTGCAGTACCCGAACGGCGCCGGCGGCATGTTCACGCCGGACGAGCCGTCCGTCGGCCTGGCCACGGCACTCGCCAGGCGGGTGTCGCCGCTGCGCCTCGCCGCCGACGACGCACCCGAGTCGGTGCTGGCGGCCGACGTCAGCCTGCCCGACGTGCTCGGCGTCCCCGACGTCGGCACCCTGGACCCGTTCGCGACCTGGACCCACCTCGCCCCGCGTGACCTGTTGCGCGTGTCGATCGGCCTCACCGGCAACGGCCGCCCCCTCGTGCTCGACCTGAAGGAGGCGGCGGCGGGCGGCATGGGCCCGCACGGCCTGGTCGTCGGTGCCACGGGATCCGGCAAGAGCGAGTTCCTGCGCACGCTGGTGAGCTCGCTGGCCATCAAGCACCATCCCGACCTGCTGTCGATGGTCCTCGTCGACTACAAGGGCGGTGCGACGTTCGCGGGCATGGCCACCCTGCCGCACCTGGCCGGCATGATCACCAACCTGCAGGACGACCTCGCGCTCGTCGACCGCATGCGCGACGCGCTCTACGGCGAGATGCTGCGGCGCCAGGAGCTGCTCAAGCAGGCCGGCAACCTGCCCAACGTCGCGGCGTACCACCGGCTGCGCGAGCAACGGCCCGACCTGCCGCCGCTGCCGTACCTGCTGGTGATCATCGACGAGTTCAGCGAGCTGCTCACCGCCAAGCCCGACTTCGCGGAGCTGTTCGTCGCGATCGGCCGGATCGGCCGCAGCATCGGCATGAACCTGCTGCTCGCCACCCAGCGGCTGGAGACGGGCAGGATCCGCGGCCTGGAGAGCCACCTCTCCTACCGGGTCGGCCTGCGGACGTTCTCCGAGGGCGAGAGCCGCGAGGCGATCGGCACGCCGGACGCGTACCACCTGCCGCCCGAGCCGGGTTCCGGCTACCTCAAGGTCGACACCACCGTGTACGAGCGGTTCAAGGCGGCGTACGTGTCCGCGCCGTACGAGCCCGGCTCCCGGCTCGACGCCGCGGGCCAGGCGGCGCCGCCGGTGCTGCCGTACACCGCGGTAAACGGCATCGGCCTGGTGGCGCAGCGCCGGCTCGAGAGCATGTCCAAGCGCAAGCCCGCCGAGTCGACCGAGACCGCGGTCACCGTCCCGAGCGTGCTCGACGTCGTCGTCGAGCGGCTCGCGAGCAGCCGGCTGTCCGTGCACAAGGTCTGGCTCGACCCGATGCCGCCCAAGCTGCCGCTCGACGCCGTGCTCGCGCCGTTCCTCCAGCGGCAGGCGCAGCTCCCGACGCCGGTGGGCTCGGTGGTGGGGCTACTCGACGAGCCCCGGCTGCAGCGGCAGCGCCCGTTCGTGTTCGACTTCGCCGGCGCCCACGGCAACATGCTGGTGATCGGGTCGCCGCAGTCGGGCAAGTCGCTGCTGCTGCGCACCATGATCCTGAGCGCGGCGTGCCTGTACCCGCCGGACCGCATCTCGTTCTACGTCACCGACTTCGGCGGCGGCGGTTTCAGCGCGCTCGAGGACCTGCCGCACGTCGGGACGGTCGCGTCGCGGCTGGACATCGACCGCGCCCGGCGGATGGTGAACGAGATGGTCGGGCTGATCGACCGGCGCGAGGAGCTGTTCCGCAGGAACGGGCTCGACTCCGCGGCCACGTGGCGGCGTTGGCGAGCCCAGGGCAACCGGCTCGAAGGCGACCCGCTCGGCGACGTGGTGTACGTGCTCGACGGGTGGCCGGCGTTCAAGGAGGAGCTGGAGGACGTCGAGCAGGTCGTCGGCGAGATCGCGTCCCGCGGCCTCGCGTACGGCGTGCACGTCGTGATGACCTCGCCCACGCTGCACGAGGTGCGGCCGCGGACGCAGAACTCGTTCTCCGGGCGCGTGGAGCTCCGGCTCAACGACCCGTTCGACTCGGCGCTCGACCGCGAACTGATGAAGAACCTCACTGCCGAGACCCCCGGCAAGGGTGTCACCCAGGAGAAGCTGTTCTTCCAGGGCGCCCTGCCGAGGATCGACGGGCAGGCCCGCGACGACGACCTCGCCGACGCCCAGCGCGAGGCGGTCCGGATGGTCGCCGAGCGGTACCCGGGCGCGGGCGCGCCGCCGATCCGCATCCTGCCGTTCGACGTCCCGCTCAAGGCGCTGCCGCCGGGCGACGCCATGCCGCCGGCCGTCGCCGTCGGCATCGAGGAGACGCAGCTCGGCCCCGCATACCTCGACTTCTACGGCGCCGACCCGCACTTGCTCGTCTTCGGCGACTCCGAGACCGGCAAGTCCAACGCGCTGGAGACCATCGTCCGCCAGCTGATGGTCGGGAAGGACCGCAGCGAGATCGGCTTCGTACTGGTCGACTACCGCAGGTCGCTGCTCGACGTCGTGCCGAAGGAGTTCCAGGTCGCCTACTGCACGGCCGGCCCCACCACCGAGCAGGTGAGCCGCGAACTGGCGGCGAGCCTCGGCAAGCGGCTGCCGCCGCCCGACCTCACCGCCGAGCAGCTGCGCGACCGCAGCTGGTGGAAGGGCCTCGAGGTGTTCATGGTGGTCGACGACTACGACCTCGTCGCCACGTCCAGCATGAACCCGTTGCTCGCCCTCGCCGACTTCCTGCCGCAGGCCAGGGACATCGGGTTCCACATGCTCGTCTCGCGCCGCAGCGGCGGCGCGGGCCGGGCGATCTACGACCAGATGCTGCAGCGGCTCACCGATCTCGGCACCCCCGGCCTGCTGCTGAGCGGTGACCGCAACGAGGGCCCGCTGGTCTGCGGCGTCCGGCCACAGAAGCTGCCGGTGGGTCGGGCCCTGTGGGCGCGCCGCACTCATGCGCCGATCCAGGTGCAGATCGCGAACGCCGCCAACCGCTGACACCGGCGGCGCGTCGGCTCAGGCCGGCGGGGTGGTGGGGTGCACCCGGTGGTGGCGGCTGTGCGACGGCTGCACCGAGCCCGGGTTCGTCGTGCCGCCCGAGGGACCGGTGGACGCGACCGTGCCGGTCGGCGTCGTGAGGGGCGTGCTCGCCTGCTGGGTCGGGGTGGGCGGCGGCGTGGGGATCCGGGTCGCGCGCTCCTGCCTCTGCTGCTCCTCCCGGTCGAGGCGCTGCTGCTTGTGGAACGCGCCCTGCACGCCGATGGCGGCGCAGATCACGACGGCCACGAGGACGCCGACGACGAACGCCGGCCAGGCGCGGTAGCGGTCCCGCCAGGACCGGTCGGAGCCGTGGCACAGTGCCGCCAGCAACTGCCGGCGGCGCAGTGCCTCGCCCTCGACGGCCGCCGCGTCCGCCGTCTTCTGGGTCTGCCGGGTGAGCGGCGGGCGCGGCGGCGGGGACGCCGAAGGGCCCGCCGCTTGGTGGGCGGCGGGCCCGTTCGGTGGGATGCTGCTCGTGGTCTACCTCCGGCGGTCGGTCAGCCCCAGATACCGCTAACCGTACTCATCGCCTGCTGCGCGCTGGTGATCGCGTTGCCGTGCGCCTCGTTCATCTTCTTCAGTGCGGCGAGGATCTCCTCACCGTGGCCGTGGTGCTGGTTGGCCTTGCCGGTGTAGAGCTCCTGGCCCCCACCCTGTGGCCAGAGCGAGCCGACCAGCTGGTGGTGGGTCGTGTACCAGGCGTTGAGATGTGCGGTCACGCTGCGGTGCGAGTTGTCGCCCTCGTCCTTCAGTCGGTTCATGTGACCGAGGTCCCAGACGATTCGGTCTCCGCTTGCGCTCATGATTCCTGGTTCCCCGTTCAGACGTTGATGTTGGTGATCGTGTTGACGCCGCTGACGGCACTCGCGGCGGTGCTCATGTCGCTGTGCTGGGTGTCGTCGCCGGTGCCGAACGTCTTGGTGGTCTTGTCGACGCCCTGCGCGATACGGCCCTGGCTCTGCGCCCACTGGTCGACCCGCTCGAGGTACTCGTTGCGGGCCCGGATGTACGCGGAACCGCCCGCGCCTGCCCAGCCCTGCTGCGAACCCTCGGTCGCGCCCGCGTAGCCGCGCAGATGCTGCACCACGGCACTCGTCGTGGTGTACTGCTGGCCGTTGTTCTTGCCAGCGCCTGTCGGCTCGTAGATGAGACCCATCGCTATCCCTCTCGTCACGCCTCACTTGGTCGCCGGTGAGCAACCGGTTGGCCGGGCTCCCCCGTACGTCGACTATGACCCAGAACGCGAGGGGACGGTTCCCGCCGTCCACAGACTTTTTCCCGAGCGGGAGTTGTCCACAGGAGCAGGGGGTGAGGCTTGCGTACGGTCGATCGCGGTGCTAAGCGGCGGCGGTCAGCCGGAGACGGTGACCCGCTGGTCGTTGCGCAGCTGCTTGAACAGCTTGGCCGCCTTCGCGTGGTCCCACACGACGGCGCTGCCGCCGCCACTGTCGGTCGTGGCGCCGCCGACGGGGACGGTCATCGTCTTCACGCCACCGCTGCTGGCCTTGCGCATGGTCCAGAACAGCCGGAACAGGTCGAACATGCCGGTGTCCTGGTCGACCTTGACGCCTTCGGCGCTGCTGAACGCGACGTTGCCGGCCCGGAAGGGGTTCAGCAGGACGCCGGGCGACGCCGCCTTGTGGAAGAGGGCACCGAGGAACTGGCGCTGCCGCTCGACCCGGCCGAAGTCGCCGCGCGGGTCGGAGTACCTGGACCGCACGTACATCAGGCCGTGCCGGCCGTCCATGGTCTGGCAGCCCTTCTTGAACGTGATGTGCTGCTTGGTGTCGACCAGCTTGCGCTTCACGCAGATGTTCACGCCGCCGACGGCGTCGACCGCGTTGGCGAATCCGCCGAAGCCGACCTCCATGTAGTGGTCGATGCGGATGTCGGTGAGGCCCTCGATGGTGCGGACCGTCTTCTTCGCCCCGCCGGTGGAGTACGCCGAGTTCAGCTTGGCCGTGCACCGCGCCGCGGACGGGATGCAGGAGTCCCGCGGGAAGCTGACCAGCGTCGCCTTGCCGCCGCCGGCAGGGATGTGCAGCAGCATCATCGTGTCCGCACGCTGGCCGCCGGTGTGGCCGGTGTGCATCTGGTTCTGCTGCTTCTTGGTCAGGCCGGCGCGGCTGTCCGAGCCGACGAGCAGCCAGTCCTGCCCGGGCGTGGCGGCGGGCCGGCCCGGGTAGTCGGCGAGCGCGTCGACCTTGTCGAGCTTGGAGTACGCCGTCGCGAGGATGCCGATGTAGATGAGCAGGTAGACGAGGACGAGCGTCAGCAGGACGCCGAGGATGCGGCGACCGGTGCGCCGCTGCCCCGGCAGCCGGGGCCCGCGCGACCCCGGACCCGACGGGCCGCCGCGACCGTCGTCGCGCCGGTCGCCGGGGCGACGGAGTCGGGACGAGTGGTACGTCCGTGAGTAATACCGCGGGTCGTCGGTGTCGGCGTCCGGGTCGCGGTAGTCGCCCGGGTACTCCGGCATCACCCGGGTGGGGTCCGGTTCCCCGTCGCCGTATCGCGGGTCGCCTGCCATGGTCACAACGTTCTCACGCCCGTGACCGTGTGGACGGTTGGCCCCGTGACTTTTTCGTGATCCGGTACGGGCCGCCGCCGGGTGCGCCTCAGTCGGTGAAGACCTCGGCCTCGACGAGCCGCTTGGTCGTCTCGTCCCAGCCGTCGCCGGGGTGGTTCTTCGCGAGCTGGTCGAACTCGCCGCGCAGCTTTGCGCCGTGACCGGCCTCGACGAGCTGGCGGATCTCCTCGACGAAGGCGTCCGACTGGGTCTTGAGCCGACGCGTCTTGCCCGTGGTGAGGTTACGGACGTACGCGTGCTTCCCGTGGTTGAGCGGCACGAGGTACCGGTGTTCGCCGAGGAAGGTGAGGCCGCCGCCTGCGGCGGTGCCGGCGCGTACGGACGCCCGCGCGGTCTTCGATCTCGGCTCAGCCATGACACACTCCTGCAAAGGTGGAACGAACATGAAAAAAGGGGCGGTCATGCCGAACGCCCGGGATAGCCGTCACAACGGGACGAGCCAAAGCAAGGATACAAGGTCTCGCGCCCGATCGGGCGCCCCCCTCGTTCTCAGCCGTGCAGTCTCCGGTCGAGCACGTCGGCGGGCAGCACCGCCTGCTCGGTCCAGCCGCGGCCGACCAGGGTCCCGTCGGCCAGGCGCGCCTCGCAGTCGACGACCAGCCGGTTGCCCGTCGTGGCGCGGTGGCGTGCGACGACGCCGAGCCGCGTCCCCAGTCGCGCCGGTGCCAGGTGCTCGACGTGCACGGTGGTGCCGACGCCCTGCTCCTGCGGCTCGAGGTGCGGCAGCAGCACCATCCGGCCGGCTTCCTCGAAGTGCCGGGCCATCCAGTACGTCGCATACACCTGGTGGGCGGCGCCGAGGTGGCCGAAGTCGACGGTCATCTCCGGGCCCACGGTGAAGTCGATGCGCTGCTCGAACCCGGCGGGGATCTCCTTCACGGTCTGGTCAGCCCGTCGAACGCGATGGCGGCGACGGCCTCGCCCACCTGCTGCGGGGCGGCGCCGGCGTCCGGCCGGTACCACTCGCTCACCGAGTTGACCAGGCCGAACAGCAGCCGCGCCGCGAGCCGCGGCTCGATGTCGTCGCGCAGGTCGCCTTCGTCGACCGCCTGCGCGACGAGCTGGGCCACCCGGTGGTCGAGCTCGCGCCGCCGGTCCAGCGCCCACCGCTCGGTCTCGGTGTTGCCCCGCGCGCGCAGGAGCAGGGTGACGTAGGGCAGCTCGGCGATCAGCACCTCGGTGGCCCGCCGCACCACGTACCGCAGCCGGTCGATGGCGGGTCCGGTCGTGGCCTCGGGCTCGTCGAGCAGCGCGAACAGCACGCCGGTGGCGCGCTCGAGCGCCTGGCGGAGCATGTCCTCCTTGCCGCGCACGTGGTGGTAGATCGACGACTTGGTGATGCCCGCCGCCTCCGCCAGCCGGCCCATGCTGGCGCCGTCGTAGCCGCGTTCGTTGAAGACCTCCACGGCCACCCGCAGCAGCGACTCCGGTGTGTACGTGACTCGTGGCTCGGACATGCGTCCACCATAGACCGAACGTTCGGTCGGGCGCTATCGTGGGCACATGACGGAGCCATCGGCGCGACCGGCCATGACACCGGAGCGGGAGTTCGACGAGCGCGTGGCCGCCGACGAGCGGATCGAGCCGCGCGACTGGATGCCGGATGCGTACCGGAAGACGCTGGTCCGGCAGATCGCGCAGCACGCGCACTCCGAGATCGTCGGCATGCAGCCCGAGGGCAACTGGATCACCCGCGCCCCCTCACTCAAGCGCAAGGCGATCCTCATCGCCAAGGTGCAGGACGAGGCGGGGCACGGCCTCTATCTCTACAGCGCGGCCGAGACGCTCGGCGTCGACCGCGACGAGCTGGTCGAGCTGCTGCTCGCCGGCCGGCAGAAGTACTCCAGCATCTTCAACTACCCGACGCTGACCTGGGCCGACATCGGCGCGATCGGCTGGCTCGTCGACGGCGCCGCCATCACCAACCAGGTGCCGCTGTGCCGCTGCTCGTACGGCCCGTACGCCCGGGCGATGGTGCGGATCTGCAAGGAGGAGTCGTTCCACCAGCGGCAGGGGTTCGAGATCCTCTACACGCTGAGCCACGGAACGCCCGCGCAGAAGGCGATGGCGCAGGACGCCGTCGACCGCTGGTGGTGGCCGTCACTGATGATGTTCGGCCCGCCGGACGCCGAGTCGACGCACACCGAACAGTCGACCGCCTGGAAGATCAAGCGGTTCGGCAACGACGAGCTGCGGCAGCGGTTCGTGGACATGACCGTGCCGCAGGCCGACGCCCTGGGGCTGAGGTTGCCCGACGACGGCATCGCCTGGAACGCCCAACGCGGGCACTACGACTTCACCGAGCCCGACTACACCGAGCTGACGGCCGTCATCAAGGGCGGCGGTCCCTGCAACGCCGAGCGGCTCGCCGTCCGCCGGGCCGCGCACGAGGACGGTGCGTGGGTCCGCGAGGCGGCGGCGGCGTACGCGGCGAAGCACTCCCGTCGCGAGGAGGTCGCATGAGTCGGTCGGACTGGCCCCTCTGGGAGGTCTTCGTCAGGGCACGGCGAGGCCTCTCGCACCAGCACGTCGGCAGCCTGCACGCGCCGGACGCCGAGATGGCGCTGCGCAACGCCCGCGACGTCTACACCCGCCGCAACGAGGGCGTCAGCATCTGGGTGGTGCCCGCCGCGGCGATCCACGCGTCGTCACCGGACGAGAAGGACCCGTTCTTCGCCCCCGCCGCCGACAAGGTGTACCGCCACCCGACGTTCTACCCGGTGCCCGAGGGCGTGGAGCACCTGTGAGGTCGCCGTTCTTCGCCGAGCCTCCCACGCCGACGATGCCGGACGTCGCGGTGTACGCCCCGGCTGGGATGCCGGGTGTGGCGGCATATGCATTGCGCCTCGGCGACGACGCGCTCGTGCTCTCGCACCGGCTCGCCGAGTGGGTGGCGCACGCGCCGGAGCTCGAGGAGGACGTCGCGCTGGCGAACATCTCGCTCGACCTGCTCGGCCAGGCGCGGGCGCTGTTGGCGTACGCGGGCGAGCTCGAGGGCGTCGGCCGCGACGAGGACGCCCTCGCCTACCTGCGTGACGACCGCGCGTTCACCAACGTGCAGCTCGTCGAGCTGCCCCGCGGCGACTTCGGGCTCACCATCGCGCGGCAGCTGCTGTTCTCGACCTACCAGCGGCTGCTGTACCCGCGGCTCGCGGCGTCGTCGGACGAGACGCTCGCGGGCGTGGCCGCCAAGGCCGAGAAGGAGGTCGTGTACCACGCCGACCACGCGACGCAGTGGACGCTTCGCCTGGGTGACGGAACCGACGAGAGCCACGCCAGGATGCAGGCGGGGCTGGTGGCCGTGTGGCCGTATGTCGACGAGTTGTTCGCGCCCGACCCGCTCACCGACCGGCTCGCGGCCGCGGGTGTGGCGGTCGACCCGGCCGGGTTGCGCGAGCAGTGGGACGCGGCCGTCGACGCCGTGCTGCGCGAGGCGACGCTCGACCGTCCCGCCGTGCCGTCCGCGCCCGGCGGCGGTCGCCGCGGCCTGCACACGGAGCACCTCGGCCACATGCTCGCGCAGATGCAGTCGCTGCACCGGGCATACCCGGGGGTGACGTGGTGACCACGGCGACGGCCCCGCGCGAGGTGGCCGCGCGGGTGTGCGACCCCGAGCTGCCGGTGCTCACCATCGACGACCTCGGCGTGCTGCGCGACGTCACCGTCGACGCGGACGGCACGGTCGAGGTGACCATCACGCCCACCTACTCGGGCTGCCCGGCGATGGAGGCGATCAGGTCCGACGTCGAGACCGCGCTCCACGGCGCGGGCTACGCCGACGTGCGGGTGCGGACGGTGTTGCGCCCCGCGTGGTCGACCGACTGGATCAGCGCGGAGGGCCGGCGCAAGCTCGAGGAGTTCGGCATCGCGCCGCCCGGGCCGGTACGCGGTGGCCCGGTGCCGGTCGCCCTCGGTGTGCGCTGCCCGCGCTGCGGCTCGCTCGACACCCGGATGACCAGCAGGTTCGGCTCCACCGCCTGCAAGGCGCTGTACGTCTGCCGCGCCTGCGCCGAGCCGTTCGACGCGGTGAAGGCGCTGTGATGAGCGTCGCGACCGAACGGCGCGCCGCGCGGCACGTCCCCGTCTTCCACGAGCTGCGGGTGGCCGCCGTCGAGCGGCTCACCGCCGACGCGTACGCCGTGACGCTCGACGTGCCCGAGGAGCTGCGCGAGGAATTCCGGTTCGCCGCCGGGCAGCACGTCAACGTGCGCTGCCTCGCCGCGGGCGACGACGCCCGGCGCAGCTACTCGATCTGCGACCCGGCTCCCGCCGATCCCGCGGGCCCGGCCAGCGTGCGCATCGGCGTGAAGCGGATCCCCGCCGGCGCGTTCTCCGCCTACGTCGCCGAGCGGTTGCGTCCCGGCGACCCGCTGGACGTGATGACCCCGACCGGCGGCTTCACCCCGTCGCTCGACCCGGCGTCGGCGACGCACTACGGGCTCGTCGCCGCGGGCAGCGGCATCACGCCGCTGCTGTCCGTCGCGGCCACCGTGCTCCGCGCCGAGCCGGCGAGCCGGGTGACGCTCTTCTACGGCAACCGCACCACGGCGTCGGCGATGTTCGTCGACGAGCTGGCCGACCTCAAGGACCGCTACCCGGACCGGCTCGCGATCGTGCACGTGTTCTCCCGCGAGCCACGCGACGTCGAGCTCTTCTCCGGCCGGCTGGACGCCGCCCGTTTCGACCGGCTGCTCGCCGCGTTGTGCCCGATCGAGTCGGTGGACGAATGGTTCCTGTGCGGGCCGTTCGCCATGGTCCGCGAGTTGCGCGCGTACCTGCGCGAGCGGGGCGCCGAGTCGGTGCACGTCGAGCTGTTCCACGCCGACGAGGTCGCGCCGCCCCGGCCGACCGTGCGGGTCGACGACGCCGGCGCGGCGACGGTCACCGCTCGGCTCGGCGGCTCGGCGACCACGTTCCGGCTGGGCGCCGACGACGTGCCGGTGCTGGAGGCGTTCCTGCGCGAGCGCGGCGACGTGCCGTACGCCTGCAGGGGCGGCGTCTGCGGCACCTGCCGGGCCCGGCTGCTCGAGGGTGAGGTGCGGATGGACCAGAACTACGCGCTCGAGGACGCCGAACTGGCCGCGGGGTTCGTCCTCACCTGCCAGTCCCACCCCGCGTCCGGCACCGTCTTCCTCGACTACGACGCATGATTGTCAACCTCGGGCGCCGGCGTGGTGTGACACCGTGGCGATCACGGATACCATCGGAGTCATGGCATTCGAGCGGATCACCGTGCATCCTGACCGTATGGGCGGTGTGCCGTGCATCCGCGATCTCAGGGTCACCGTCTCCATGGTGCTCGGACAGCTCGCTGCGGGTAGAACATTCGAACAGATCCTCGACGACTACCCGTACCTCGAGCGCGCAGACATCTTTGCCGCCCTCGACTACGCGGCCGCCGTCGTCAACGAGAGGGAAGTTCCGGTCACGCGCATCGCGTGAGGGCCGGGCCCGGTTCGCCTACATCCTGGTGACCTTCGTGTGGTCTAGCGTGTCGACGCATGAGACTGCTGGTCGATGCGAACCTCTCACCACGGGTTGTGGTGGCGCTGGTCGCCGCCGGCTACGAAGCACAGCATGTCAGGGACGTCGACCTGCTCGCCGCGGCCGATCCCGAGATCTTCGACTACGCAGCGACTCATGGGCTCGTGCTCGTTACGGCCGACACGGACTTCGGGATGCTACTGCGTTGCGGCGCAGTGCAACCCCGTCGGTCATCTTGTTGCGCGCCGTCGCGGAGCTGTCGCCCGACGACCATGCTGCGTTGCTCGTGGCGAACGTCTCGAACGTGGTGGAAGAGCTGGAGCAGGGGGCGATCGTGTCCCTGAGTCCGAACCGGCTGCGAGTCCGCCGTCTGCCGATGAGATGAAGCCCGTGAGAGCCAGGAGCCGATGATGCCTCACCAGTTCTACGACACGCACCGCGAGACGCTGGAGCGCTCGCTCACGGCGATCCGCGACCGCGGGTACTGGTCGCCGTACCCGGAGATCCCGAAGGCCTACCCGGAGGAGGCGCCCGCCGAGGGGGAGCGCGCGTTCCAGGCATATCTGGGCAGGCGGTTCCCGCTCGACCAGCCGGGCACGGACGACTGGATCGCCACCGAGCGCTCGCCGTACGGCATCGAGCTCGGCGTCGAGTACCCGCACCAGGACCTCGGCCGCGCGATGGCGAGCGGGCTCGACGCGATGCCCGCGTGGACGGCCGCCGGTGCCGAGACCAGGGCGGGTGTCTGCCTGGAGATCCTGCACCGGCTGAACGCCCGGACGTTCGAGCTGGCGCACGCCGCCATGCACACCACCGGGCAGGCGTACATGATGGCGTTCCAGGCGGCCGGCACGCACGCGCAGGACCGCGGGCTGGAGGCGGTGGCGTACGCCTACGCCGAGATGACCCGGCTGCCTGCCGAGGCGTACTGGGAGAAGCCGCAGGGCAGGCGCCCGCCGCTGCGGCTGCGCAAGCGGTTCCACGTGGTGCCCCGCGGGCTCGCCCTCCTCGTCGCGTGCAACACGTTCCCGACCTGGAACAGCTACCCCGGCCTGTTCGCGAGCCTGGTCACCGGCAACGCCGTGCTCGTCAAGCCGCACCCGCGGGCCGTGCTGCCGCTCGCGATCACCGTCGCGGTCGCGCGCGAGGTGCTGGCCGAGGCGGGCTTCTCGCCGGACCTCGTCACCCTCGTCCCGGAGCGCGACGGCGAGGCGCTGGCGACCACGCTCGCCACCAACCCGGCCGTCCGCATCGTCGACTTCACCGGTTCCAAGGCGTACGGCAACTGGCTGGAGGAGCACGCCCGGCAGGCGCAGGTCTACACCGAGAAGTCCGGCGTCAACACGATCGTCGTCGAGTCCACCGACGACTTCGCCGGCATGTGCCGCAACATCGCGTTCACGCTGTCGCTCTACGCCGGCCAGATGTGCACGACGCCGCAGAACATCGTGCTCCCGCGCGACGGCGTCGACACCGACGAGGGACACAAGTCCGCCGACGAGGTCGCGTCCGGCATCGCGCAGGCCGTCGACACCCTGCTTTCCGACGACGCGCGGGCCGCCGAGGTGCTCGGCGCGATCGTGAACGAAGCCGTGCTCGACCGGCTCGAGCACGCCGGCGGCACCGGCCGCACCCTGCTCGGCTCGCGTGTCGTCAAGCATCCGAAGTTCCCCGACGCCGTCGTCCGCACCCCGCACCTCGCCGTGGTCGAGCCGGCCGACCCGGCGCTGACGAGCGAGTGCTTCGGCCCGGTCACCTACGTGACGACGGCCGAGGACGCCGCCGCGGCCGTGTCGATGCTCGCGACCACCAGCCACGACCAGGGTGCGATCACCGCGTCGTTCTACTCCACCAAGGAGGAGGTGCTCGACGACGCCGTCGACGCCGCGATCGCCGGCGGCGTCCACCTGTCCTGCAACCTCACCGGCGGCGTCTACATGAACCAGACCGCCGCGTTCTCCGACTTCCATGCCACCGGCGCCAACCCGGCCGCGAACGCCAGCCTGGTCGACGGCGCCTTCGTCGCCGGCCGGTTCCGGGTGGTCGAGGTCCGCAGGCACGCCGAACCCGAGGGCGCCGGCGATGCGTGACCTGACGCCTCGGCCCGGCGACCTACAGCCGATCGAGACGGCGTCACCCGACGAGCTGACCGCGCTGCAGCTGGAGCGGCTGCGGGCCTCGCTGCGCCACGCGTACGACCACGTCCCGCTCTACCGCAAGCGGTTCGACGAGGCCGGGGTTCGCCCCGACGACGTGCGTGACCTCGCCGACCTGCGGGCGTTCCCGTTCACCACCAAGCAGGACCTCCGTGACGGCTACCCGTTCGGCATGCTCGCGGTACCGCGCGAGCAGGTCCTGCGGGTGCACGCGAGCAGCGGCACGACAGGCACGGCGACGCTGGTGGGGTACACGGCGCGCGACCTCGACGTGTGGGCCGACCTCGTCGCCCGCTCGATCCGCGCGTCCGGCGGGCGTCCTGGCGACATCGTGCACGTGGCGTACGGGTACGGGCTGTTCACCGGCGGGCTCGGCGCGCACTACGGCGCCGAACGGCTCGGCTGCACCGTCGTGCCGGTGTCCGGCGGGCAGACCGCTCGCCAGGTGCAGCTGATCCGCGAGCTGCGGCCGGACGTCATCATGGTGACGCCGTCGTACCTGCTGGCGATCCTCGACGAGTTCCGCGCGCAGGGCCACGACCCGGCCGAGTCGTCGCTCGCGGTCGCGATCTGCGGCGCGGAGCCGTGGACGCCGGCGATGCGCGACGAGATCGAGGCGGCGTTCGACATGCACGCCGTCGACATCTACGGCCTGTCCGAGGTGATGGGGCCGGGTGTCGCGAACGAGTGCGTCGAGACCAAGGACGGGCTGCACGTCTGGGAGGACCACTTCTATCCCGAGGTGGTCGACCCGGTCACCGGCGAGCCGCTGCCCGACGGCGAGTGGGGCGAGCTCGTGCTGACCACGCTGACCCGCGAGGCGTCGCCCGTCGTCCGCTACCGCACACGCGACCTCACCCGGTTGCTGCCCGGCACGGCGCGCACGTTCCGGCGGATGGAGAAGGTCACCGGGCGCAGCGACGACATGGTCATCGTGCGCGGCGTCAACCTGTTCCCGACCCAGGTCGAGGAGCTGATCCTCGCCATGCCGGAGCTCGCCCCGCACTTCCGCATGGTGCTCACCAGGCCGGAGCGGCTGGACGTGCTGACCGTCGAGGTCGAGGCGCGCCCCGGTGCCGCGACGCTCGACCGCGCGGCGGCCGGCAACCGGCTGGAGGAGACCGTCAAGCAGTCGCTCGGGGTCAGCTGCGCGGTGGACGTACGCGAGCCGGGGGAGCTGCCTCGCTCGCTCGGGAAGATCCAGCGCGTCCTGGACCGCCGTGCCGAGTGACCGGCTTCCGCTGGGGACCCCCACTGTGGCCCTGGCAACAAGTGGGGACCCCTGCCGTGGCCAGCACCACAGTGGGGGTCCCCAGTCGGTTCATGCAGTCAGCCGCGGCCGCCGCGGCCACGGTCCTTCGCCTGCTCCTGCCGCTCCGGGCGCCGGTCCTGACCCCGCCCACTGCGCTGCAGCCGCGCGGCGTCGTTGGCCCTCCTGTTGCTGGCGCGCACGGTCCTGAAGGCGCTCACCGCGCCCACCCTCGGGCCGCCCTCCATCGCCCGCTGGAGCTCGGCCGAGCGCTTCGCCACCTTCTCCGGACCCATGCTGGTCTCCCGCATGGCGCCCACGGCGCTGGCGCCGGCGTAGATCGCCGCGGCAGCGGCGGCCCCTCCGCCCGCCACCTCCCACGGCACGTGACCCAGCCCTTCCGACATCTTCTGCGCGGCCCACGCGACGGCTTGCATGCCCGGTTTCGCGATCGACAACGCGGTGGCGAACCCGGCGGTGGCGAGAGTTCCGACCCTCGCGACCGGGTGCCGGGTCGCGATGTGAGCGCGCTCGACCTTCCGGCGTACGTAACTCTTGTCAGCCATGATGTCCCTTCAGCGTCAGTCGAAGATCGGATCGAGCACGGCGACCTCGCTGGCCACCAGGACTGGGATGTTCGCCGCGAAACCCTGCAGCACGCTCCTGGTGTCCGGCTGTAGCCCCTCGTCGAACGCCTCCTTCGCGAAGGTCGCGCACGAGTCCCACAGGCTCGGGTACCGGTGGCTGTTCGCCCACAGCGTGTAGCTCTCACCGTCCACCGACACCCGGGGCTCGCCGGAGACGCCGATGGCGTAGCTCTCGGGCGCGTCGTTGGTGTTGCCGAAGCCGATGCCGAGCGGCAGCAACCGGTGGCGCGTCCCGAAGTCCTCGATGCCGTCGCCGTCGGGGTCGAACTCGACGAGCACCCGGCGGTTCAGCAGGTCGTCGATGGCCGGATCGGGGTCGGCGATCGGCGCCTCGGGCCGGGTGCGAAGTGCCGTGCGCAACGCATCCCTGGTGCCGTTGCCGGCCGCGTACTTCTCCGGGTCGGCCAGTGCCGTGACCCACACGATCGTCTCGAGCGCGGTGAGCTGTTCGGCATAACCACCGATGTCGAGATGCCAGTACTCCGGCTCCTCGTCGGCGGGGTCGCCACCATGGAACGCTCCCAGCATCAAGCCGGCCGGCACGATTACCTGGCTCATGAGCTCCCCTCTGCGGGTAGGTGATTGTCGTCGCCGACCAACGCGGGTGCCGGCGGCGTGCTCCGTCTGATGTCGACGATCCCGCGAAGGTTCCCGGGGTGCCCGGGGGCGGCAGGTGGAAAGCGTAGGGGCGTTTCACCAGGAAAAGTGCGCTCGCTCGAGCTGAAAGCCGTCATGCTTTCCGGCGACCGGGCATGTCGGACTTTTCGGCCGGGGATCGGGGCGGGCAATCGATTCCGGCAGGTCGCGTGGGCCAGGACGACTACATAGCGTCACGACGAGCGGGTGCCGGGCCGCCGCTGACGGCGCGCAGGGCGACGGCGAGGTCGCGGCCGGAGGGTGCCCGCTCCGGGTCGACCAGCCATTGGGCCAGGACGCCCGAGAGCAGTGCGCTGTAGAACGAGCCCAGGCTGCGCACCTGCTCCTCGGTGAGCGTGTCCTCGTCGACGCCCTGCATGATCGCCACGAGCCCGCGGCGTCCCTCCTCCATGCCGTCGGCGAGCTGGGCGCGCAGCTCCGGCGAGTGGCGGGTCGCGGGGAAGCCCTCGAAGCTCGCCGCCACCAGCTCCGGTTGCGCGGTGACCACGTCGAGCAGGTGGTCCCAGACGACGCCGAACCGGTCGATCGCGTCCCCTTCGGTGGTGCCGGCCGCGGCGACCGCCGCCGCCAGCGTCCGCCCCCACGAGTCGAACCCGGCGAACATGGCCTCGTTGAGCAGCTTCTCCTTGGACCCGAAGTGATACCCGATCGCCGCCAGGCTCGTCCCGGCCGCGTTGGCGATGTCGCGCGCCGTCGTGTGCGCGTACCCCTTCTCCTGGATGCAGCGGAGCGCTCCGGCCAGCAGGTCCTCCCGGTTCCCCATGGACGTGAGCCTATCGCACAAACGTCTTGCACATTTGTCTGAGACACGCGTACCATCCGGGCATGGAGAAGCGAACCGTTCTGATCTCGGGCGCGAGCGTCGCCGGGCCCGCACTGGCGTACTGGCTGCGGAGGTACGGCTTCCGGCCGACCGTCGTGGAACGTGCGCCCGCACCGCGCGGGGGCGGCCAGGCCGTCGACATCCGCGGCACCGCCCGCGAGGTGGTGGATCGGATGGGCGTGCTGGACGCCGTCCGCCGCGCGCACACGGGCGTCCGCGGCATGGCATACGTGGACAGGAACGACCGGGTACTCGCGCGGATGGACCCGGAGGCCTTCGGCGACTCCGGCGGCGCGGTCGCGGACCTCGAGATCCTGCGCGGTGACCTGGTGCGGATCCTGCACGAGGCCACAGGGGACGGCGTCGAGTACGTCTTCGACGACTCGATCGCGTCGTTGCGAGAGGGCGACGGCGGCGTCGACGTGACCTTCGAGCGGTCCGGGTCACGCCGGTTCGACCTGGTGGTCGGCGCCGACGGGCTGCACTCGAACGTGCGTCGCCTGGCGTTCGGGCCGGAGGACCGGTACGTCACCGACCTCGGTCACCGGCTGGCGATCTTCCCGGCGACGACCCGGCTCCGGCTGGACGGCTGGGAGCACCTGTACGCCGTGCCGCGCCGGCTCGCCGCGCTGTACCCGGTAGGCGACGACGGTGCCGTGCGGGCGATGTTCTTCCTCGCCGCAGCGCCGGACGCGGACGACCCGCGGGACGTGCCGGCGCAGAAGCGGCTCGTCGCGGGCGCCTTCGCCGGCGAGGGGTGGGAGGTCCCGCGCATGCTGGAGGCGATGTGGGAGGCGCAGGACTTCTACTTCGACCGGGCGAGCCGCGTGCACCTGGACCGCTGGTCCCGCGGGCGGGTGGCGCTGCTCGGCGACGCGGCGTTCGGCGGCTCGGTCGGCATGGGCACGAGCATGGCGCTCGTCGGCGCGTACGTGCTCGCCGGAGAGCTCGCCGCGGCGCGCGGAGACCACCGGACGGCGTTCGCCAGGTACGACGAGATGCTGCGCGACTACGTCGCCGCCTGCCAGAAGCCGCTGCCGGGCGGGGCGCGGGGGTTCCTGCCGCCCACCCGGTTGGAGATCTGGCTGCGCGTGCAGTTGCTGCGGGTGATGAGCCGCCTGCCGATGCGTGGGAAGCTCACCGGCGGCATGCAGGAGACGGCCCACGCCGTCGCATTGCGCGACTACCGCGCCCACGAGGCCGTCGCCCACAGGCCGGCCTCCTGAGTCAGGCGGTCATGCCGCCGTCGACCTTGAGCGTGGCGCCGGTGACGAACGCGGAACCGGTCAGCAGCGAGAGGACGGCGGCGGCGACGTCGTCCGGCTCGCACGTCCGGCGCAGCGGAGTGCGGGCCGCGATCGCGTTGCGTGCGTTCTCGTCGACGTGGCCGGCGCTCGCGTCCGTGCGGACGAAGCCGGGCGCGACCGTGTTGACCCGGATGCCGCGCGGGCCGAGCTCGACCGCGAGGTTCCGGACGGTGGCGTCGACGGCGGCCTTGGCGATGGAGATGAGCGGCAGTTTGTCACTCGCCGCGCCGGCGTTGGCGGCGCTCACCACCACGATCGACCCGCCGCCCCGCTCGGCCATGGCCGGGGCGGCGGCGCGCACCGGGAGCAGGATCGCGCGCACGTGATCGGCGACACCGGCGGCCACGTCGTCGGGATCGTTCGCGGTCAGCGGGCCGAACGCGAACCTGCTGATGCCGGTGGCGCTGAGCACCAGGATGTCGGGTGCGCCGAGCGCGGCGGTGGTCTCGTCGACCACACGGGCGACGTCCGCGGCACCGGCGGCGTCGCCGCCGACGGCGACCGCCTTGCCACCTGCGCCCTCGATCGCCTCGACCACCGATCCAGCCGCGTCGGCGTTGCTGTGGTAGTTCACCGCCACCGCGGCCCCGTGCGCGCCGAGCCGCCTGGCCGTGGCGGCGCCGATACCCCGGCTGCCGCCCGTGACGAGCGCGACCCGGCCGGTGAGAGAGGTGGATTCCGTAGCTGACACGGCATACGCTCCTCGGACTCGTGTAGCCTGCGAATAGATAGCAAGCTACTTATTAGCTTACGAACCGTCAAGGAGGCCGAGGTGCCGGACGACGCCGAGGAGCCCGGGTTCGACTCGCTCGGTGCCTGGCTGAACCTCGCCGCGAAGGCGGCACGGTCGCTGCTCGACGCGCGCCTCGCCGAACTCGGCACGACGGCGGCCACGTGGTTCGTCCTCGTCCGGCTCGAACGGTACGGCCCGCTCATCCAGCGCGAGCTGGCCAGGAAGCTGCAGATAGAGGGGCCGACCCTCGTCCGCCACCTGGACCGGATGGAGGCCGCAGGCCTGGTCACCAGGTCGGCGGTCCCCGGGGACCGCCGCGCCACCCTCGTCACGCTCACACCTCAGGGGCGCGAGCAGTACCGGGCGATCCGCGCCCGCGTCGAGGAGTTCGACGAGCAGCTGGGCGCTGGCCTGACCGCGCAGCAACGCCGCGTCCTCGAGACGGCGCTGCCACGCCTCGCCGCGCGTGCCCGCGAGCTGCACCCGCGTCACCGCGAGTGACCCGCGGCGCCGTTGCGGGCGCCCGGAGCTGGGTGCAGTATCGGGGGAAGGTCGACTCCGTCCGGCGAGGAGCCTGCGATGCAGAGCACGATGATGGACGTCCCGCTGTCGTTGACCCGCCTGATGCGCCACGCCACGACGGTGCACGGCGACGCCAAGGTGCTGACCTGGACGGGTGACGGGTCCCGGTCGGCCAGCTTCGCCGAGCTGGGGGAGCGGATCGCGCGGCTGGCGAACGTGCTGCGAGGCCTCGGCATCACCGGTGACAACCGTGTGGGCACGTTCTGCTGGAACGACCAGGAGCACTTCGAGGCGTATCTCGGCGTGCCCGCGATGGGCGCGGTGCTGCACCCCATCAACATCCGGCTGTTCCCCGAGCAGATCGTCTACGTAACCAACCACGCCGAGGACGAGGTCGTGGTCGTGGACGGAAGCCTCGCCGTCCCGTTCGGCAAGCTGCTGCCGCAGATGAAGAGCGTCCGGCACGTGCTCGTCGTCGGCGACGCCGACCTCGACGCCGTGCAGGCCGACGGGGTCGAGGTGCACAGGTACGAGGATGCGCTGGCCGCCGCAGAGCCGAGCTTCCCGTGGCCGGAGGTGGACGAGCGCCAGGCCGCCGGCATGTGCTACACGAGCGGCACCACCGGCAACCCCAAGGGCGTCGTCTACAGCCACCGCTCGTCCTACCTGCACGCGAGCGCGCTCTCGCGCGGTGACGTGCTCGCGCTCTCGCCGCTCGACCGCGTGTTGCCCGTCGTGCCGATGTTCCACGCGAACGCCTGGGGCCTGCCGTACGGCGCGGCGCTGGTCGGCGCCGACGTGCTGATGCCGGAGCGGTACCTGCAGGGCGCGCCGATCGCGGCGATGATCGAGGCCGAGCGGCCGACGGTCGCCGGGGCCGTCCCGACGATCTGGAACGACCTGCTCCGGCACGGCCGGGAGAACGGCGCCGACCTGTCGTCGCTCCGCGTGGTCATCTGCGGTGGTTCCGCGGTGCCGCGCTCGCTGATGGAGGGGTTCGACCGGGAGTTCGGCGTCACCGTGCGGCACGCGTGGGGGATGACGGAGACCTCGCCGCTGGCGAGCGTGGCGATCCCGCCCAAGGACCTTCCGGACGGCGAGGAGCGGATGCGGGTCCGGCTCACCCAGGGCCGGCTGCTGCCCGAGGTCGAGTTCCGGCTCACCGGCGACGACGGCGGCGTGGTGCCGAACGACGGCCGGACGATGGGCGAGCTCGAGGTGCGCGGTCCGTGGGTGACGGCGCGGTACTACCGGGAGGACGACCCGGCGAAGTTCCACGACGGGTGGCTGCGAACGGGCGACGTCGGCACGGTCGACGAGGAGGGCTTCTTCACGATCACGGACCGGTCCAAGGACGTCATCAAGTCCGGCGGCGAGTGGATCTCGTCGGTCGACATGGAGAACGCGCTGATGGCGCACCCGGACGTCGTCGAGGCCGCCGTCGTGGGGATCCCGGACGAGAAGTGGCAGGAGCGTCCGCTGGCCGCGGTGGTCGTCCGCGAGGGCGCGTCGCTCGACGCCGCCCAGCTGCGCGACTCGCTGGCCGAGAAGTTCGCGAAGTGGCAGCTGCCGGACAGTTTCACCTTCATCGAGGCCGTCCCGAAGACCAGCGTCGGCAAGTTCGACAAGAAGGTGCTGCGGCAGCGGTTCGCCCAGGGCGACCTCGAGGTCCGCACCCTCCCGCACGGGTAGGGCGAACGTACCTGCGTGACGGGGTACGTCGCCACGGCTATCACCACGGCAATGTACCCACGTCGTGGTCGTCCCACATCGTGGTGGTGGCGTTGCCATGGCTATGACCCCGGCAACGTACCCACGTCACCGTCACGCCGGTGTGCTTTGCGGCGCCGCGCAGGCGGGCGATACGCTCTTGGTGGCCCAACCGGCCTGGAGGCTTCGCCTAGTCTGGTCTATGGCGCCCGCCTGCTAAGCGGGTTGAGGGTTTACAGCCCTCTCCCGGGTTCAAATCCCGGAGCCTCCGCGTACGTGAAGCGTATGTTCGACCCCGGTCGCAGTCCTGCGGTGACCGGGGTCGAACCGCGTCAGGAGGAGCCATGGTCGTACCCGCCCCCGTCGCCGTACGACCCGGCGCGGGCGCCTTCACCCTGGACGCCGCCACGGTGCTGCACGGACCCGCCGAGCTGACCTCGCTGGTCCGGCGGGAGCTCACCGCCGGCACCGGTCTGCCGCTGCCCGACGGCGACGCTCCCGCCGGCGTCGTGGACGTCGCGCTCGACGGGTCGCTACCCGCGGAGGCGTACCGGCTCGCCGTCGCCCCGGACGGCGTCCGCATCGCCGGCGGCGGTCCCGCCGGTGTCTTCTACGCCGTGCAGACGCTGCGCCAGCTGCTCCCGCCGGACGTGTACCGCCGGGCGCCGCTGCCCGGCGCGAGCTGGGAGCTGTCGTGCGTCGAGATCGACGACGCCCCCCGCTTCGGCTGGCGCGGGGTCCACCTCGACGTCGCGCGGCACTTCATGCCGAAGCGGTTCCTGCTCCGCCTGGTCGACCTGCTCGCCGTGCACAAGCTGAACGTCCTCCACCTGCACCTCACCGACGACCAGGGCTGGCGGTTCGAGTCGCGCAGGTACCCGCGGCTCACGGCGGTGGGCGGGTTCCGGCCGCAGACCCGGCGGCCGAAGGAGCGGAAGGGCGACGGCACGCCGCACGGCGGCTACTACACCCAGGACGACCTGCGCGAGCTCGTCGCGTACGCCGCAGCCAGGTTCGTCACGGTGCTGCCCGAGATCGAGCTGCCCGGCCACGTCCAGGCGGCACTGGCCGCGTACCCCGAGCTCGGTGACGACCCGGGCAGGCCGCTGCCCGTGCTGGACACGTTCGGCGTCAACGAGAACGTGCTGAACGCCGAGGAGTCGACGCTCCGGTTCTTCCAGGACGTGTACGAGGAGCTGCTGGACGTCTTCCCCGGCACGTTCGTGCACGTCGGCGGCGACGAGTGCCCGAAGACGCAGTGGCAGCGGAGCCGGCGGGCGCAGAAGCTGATCGCGGAGCGCGGCGTCGGTGACGAGGACGGCCTGCAGAGCTGGTTCATCCGCGAGATGGACGCATGGCTCGCCGAGCGCGGCCGGCGCCTGGTCGGCTGGGACGAGATCCTGGAGGGCGGCCTCGCCGAGGGGGCGACGGTCATGTCGTGGCGTGGCGAGAAGGGCGGCGTGGCGGCGGCGCGGTCGGGTCACGACGTGGTGATGACGCCGAGCTCGTACACGTACTTCGACTACTACCAGTCGGACCGGCCGGACGAGCCGTACGCGATCGGCGGCCACCTCCCGCTCGAGCTCGCCTACGCCTACGAGCCGGTGCCCGAGGGGCTCAGCGAGGCCGAGGCCGCGCACGTGCTCGGCTCGCAGTGCCAGCTGTGGACGGAGTACATGCCCGACCAGCGGCAGGTGGAGTACATGGCCTTCCCCAGGGCGTGCGCCTTCGCCGAGTCGGTGTGGTCACCGCGGGAGCGGCGCTCGTTCGACGACTTCAGCGACCGTCTCGGTCCGCATCTCGCGCGGCTGGATGCGCTGGACGTGAACTACCGACCGCTCGCCGGACCGCGTCCCGACCAGCGGGGCGGAACCGGCCGCCGTCGGCGGCGCTGAGGGCGTCGAACAGTCGCAGGTGCGCACGCGTCACCGCGTCGCGCGCCTCCTCCGCGGGTTCGTCGAGCAC
This sequence comes from Streptosporangiales bacterium, assembly GCA_036378185.1. Taxonomy (GTDB): domain Bacteria; phylum Actinomycetota; class Actinomycetes; order Streptosporangiales; family WHST01; genus WHST01. The sequence goes on from DASUWX010000177.1 coordinate 31,543, forward strand.
CGTCGCGAGCTGCTGGTCGCCGAGCCCCTCGACGTCGGCGAGCAGCACCGTGGTGCGGTCCGGCTCGGGCAGGGCGTGCACGGCGTCGGCCACGGGCGCGCCGCCGCGCACCGCGGTGGACGCGCGTGGCTCGTCGCGGAGAGCCGAGATCAGCGCCCGGTAGAGCGCGATGCGGCGTCCGTCCCGGTGGTCGGCCGGATCGGCCGCGGCGTATGCGCGTGCCACGGCCCGCTCGGCGCGTCGCCGGTCCCCGGCGAGGTGGAGGGCGACGGAGTACATCCGGTCGAGCAGGTCGCCGCTGCGCCCACCGTTCCTGTGTGCCACCCCGTCACGCCCGGTCGTCGCCGGTCTGGTCCGGACGCACGTCGGTGGACGCATCGGGCTCCTCCTCGGTCAGCCGGTCGTCGATCGTCTCGCCGGCGCGCTCCTCGGCCTCGGTCATCTGCTCGGCCGTCGGCCGGCTCGGCGCGTCCGGCGGCTCGTACTCGACGAGGCGGTCCTCGGGGAGAAGCTCGTCGGTCGTGAGGGCCCGGCGCTCGTCCTCGGCCTGCTTCCTGTCCACCTCGCCCTCGGCCGCGGCGAGGTCGGGGTCGCGGATCTCGCCCGGCTCCGGCCCAGCTGGGTTGGTCACGGTTCCTCCTGCCTCAAAGGTTCGGCGGTGCGGCGCTGATGTCCCCGAGGGCCGAGTCCGGGTCGACGGTCTCGGCCAGGTCGCCGATGGACACGAACCCCTGGGCGTTGCCGTCCTCGTCCACGACCGGCAGCCTGCGCACGGCCGCGTCGCGCATCTTCTGCACGGCGTCCGGGACCGGCGTGTCCGCGTGCACCACGGTGAGGTCCTCACTGCAGATCTCGCCGACCGTGGTCGCGTCGGGGTCGAGCTTCTCGGCGACCGCCCGGACGACGATGTCCCGGTCGGTGACCATGCCGCGCACCCTGCCGTCGTCGGCGACGACCACGTCGCCGACGTCGTTGTCGCGCATCATGCGCGCGGCGATCGTCAGGGTCGTGCTCGGCGGGATGTACGCGACTCCCTGCGTCATCACGTCGCCGACGGTCTGCTGTGCCATGGCGGCCTCCTCTCGACAGGACCGTCCGGCTACCCGCCCGCGGCGGTCCCACACGTGAGGCGGTCGGCTCGGCCGGGACGACACGCCGGAGGGCGGTTGCATCGCGCCGCCGACGGCGTTACTGTCCGTCACTAATGGCAACGGAACGTCATCGCCCCGAGCGACGCGTCGCCCGCACACTGCCGGGCTCCGCGGGCATCGCCGTGCGACGACTGTTCCTGCTCGGCGTCTTCGTCTTCTTCGGCTGGTGCGGTCTCGCGCTGGCGTCCGGCGCGACCGCCTCCGCGGCCGAACAACCGGGCTCGGCGACGGCTCAGGGTTCCTCGTCGTTGCTGGGGACCGGCGCGGTCGGGGACGTCCTCGACGAGGCGACGTCCGCCGTGCGGTCGGTCGGCAACCGTCCGTTCGGCATCGTGACCGTCGAGCGGAGTGACCAGCGGTCGGCACGGCCTCGTGGCGCGGCCGCCTCCGGCGACGGGCGGACGCACCACGACGCGACCGCCTCCACCGGTGCCGACCCGGCTCCTCATCCGGTCGGCGCGACCGACCGGTCGGTGCTCGACCTGGTGCCCGTCCCGGTCCGCGGTCTGGCCGACCCGGGCGCGGGCGTCCCGGTCGACATCGCCGTGTCCACCGTCGACGGCACCCTCGGGCACATGGCGGACGCGCCGCTCCGCTCGGTGACCGGCGCCCTGGTCGCGCCGCTCGACGCCACCGTCGAGCGGGCGGCGACGGGTCTCGCCGTGGTCCGGCCCGCCGTGCCGACGCGGCACGACGCCGGCGCCGCGGCGCAGTCCGGCCGGGCCGGCGTCCGGCTCGCCACGCCCGCCCACGCGGCGGCCCACATGCCGAGCGCGGGCGCTCCGGCACCGGCGTCCGCCGACGGCGCCACGGCGCCCGGTGGACTGCGGGCCGACCTGCCGACCGGCGACCACCACACCCCGTCCGCTCCCGCGGCCGGCGACGCTCCCGTCATGCCGTTCGGCGTGGCCGGTGGCAGCGCGTCGGGCGGCAGCAGCGGCGGCAACGCCGGAGCATCCGGCACCTATCTCGACTTCGCGGGCGTACGTCCGTCCGCTGCCTCCGGTCCGGTGTGGACCGTGCGGCAAAACGATGAGCAGGTCCCTTCCGACGACCCGGACCGTCCTCGGGTCTCGCCGGACTGACGTCACCGGCACGACCTGAGCCGCCGTGCACTGACGTCCACTGCACGGCCATCTGGCAAGTCCTCTCATTCGAGAAAGGGATTTTCTTCCGTGAACACATGGGTGCGTAGGTCACTCGAAGCAACCGTGCTGGCGGCCGGGTTCGTGGTCGTCGGCGCAGGTATCGCGAACGCGGCCGAGCCCGCGGACGCGCACAGCGCGCAGGCTCCGCAGGTGCAGCAGCAAGAGGGCCTCGGGGGTCTGTTCAACGGAGTCCTCGGCAACACCGGCCTGGTCGGCAGCACCGCGCAGGCGCCCGTCGCCAAGCACGCGGTCCACGCCACGCAGGCGCACAAGGTCGCCCGCAGCACGAAGAGCACGCGGGTCGCCGGCCACGCCGCACGTACGGTCAAGGCACACAAGTCGCACCGCGTCGTCGGCCACGCCGCAGGCCTGGCCGGCGGCATCGGTGGCGTCGGCGGTCTCGGTGGCGTGACCGGCGGCATCGGTGGTGTCGGCGGTCTCGGCAGCATCGGCGGGACGCTCGGCAACCTCGGCGCCACGGCCGGCGGCATCGGCGGGCACGTCTCCAACGTCACCGGCAGCCTCGGCACCGCCAACCTCGGCAGCCTCGGTGGCGGCGACGTCACCGGCAGCCTCGGCGGTGGCGACGTCACCGGGACGACGGGCAACGCCGTCACCAGCATCGCGAAGCTGTGCGGCGGGCAGCAGCTGTTCTCGCTGCCCAGCGTCGGCGGCCTGCAGCAGAACTGCGGCGGCAGCACGTTCGCCCACCCGCTCGGGGCGGTCGAGCAGACCTTCCCGACCCTCACCCAGCCGGCGTCGAACCTCTACGCCAACCCCGTGGGTGCGATCGCGACCAACGGCGAGTCTGTGCTGTACGCCCACCCGCTGGGCGGGCTGATGGAGAACAGCTACGGCGGCTGGTACGCCCACCCGCTGGGTGCCGTTGCGCAGACGTTCGCGCAGAACGGGTACGGCCCGTCCTCGGTGTTCGCGCACCCGCTGGGCGGCCTGCAGCAGAACCAGTGGGGCAGCACGTACGCGCACCCGGTGGGCGCTCTGGCGCAGACCTTCGCGGCCAACGGGTACGGCCCGTCGTCGATCTACGCGCACCCGGTGGGTGCCGTCGAGCAGAACCAGTGGGGGCACCTGTTCGCGCACCCGCTGGGCGGCATCGCCGAGACCTTCCCGAAGGACGGCGTCGCCGGGCAGACCCTGTACGCGCACCCGCTGGGTGGGCTGATGCAGAACGGTGACGGCAGCGTCTACGCCCACCCGCTGGGCACCGCGATCCAGGCGTACGACAACGAGGGCAGCAACGAGTCCCAGATGGTCGTCACGCCGTGGTCGAACACCCTGCAGAACGCGCACGGCGCGATGGTCTGCTACGGCCCGATCTGCAGCCAGCAGACCTACGACTCGGTCAACGGTGACACCGTCACCACGCCGTTCTCCAGCATGGCGGACGGTGCGGCCGAGGTCGCGGCGATCCTGGCGGGCCCGTTCTACGCGCTGGCCAACGGTGGCGTGCACACGCTGCCGGCCGGCGTGGGCAGCACCGTCTCCTAAGTTCCACGGCGGTCACCGCTTCATACCCTCCGAGCAGGGCCGGCATCGCACAGGCGGTGCCGGCCCTCGCCGTATCCCCGGGGGTCGACGTCCGGTTCCAAATGATCACGGTATGTGGGTTTCCAGGGGCTTACCGAGACGAGTACCTACTTCTCCCGTGCTGCCGCACGCGGGAAGTAGGTACTCGTCCAGGGGAGTCCTGGAACCTGACATACCGTGATCATTTGGTGGAACGGCGAGTACCGCGCCGGGAGCGCGTGCCGGTAGGGTGGCTCGCGGTGAGCCGGGAAGCCTGGTCGGCGGCGTATCGACGACGACTGGGACGGTGAACCGGTGGAGGACGTCACCTCGTTCGGCGTACTCGCCGGCGCGCTGGGGCTCGTGGTGCTCCTGGCCGTGCTGTCCAACCGGCTCAGCGCCCTGTTGCGGATCCCGGCCCCCGCGTTCTTCCTCGTCGCCGCCGCCGTCGCCGCGTGGCTGGCGCCGTCGCTCGGCCACGCTCTCTCGATCGAGCTGGTGCAGCGCATCGTCACCGTCGCCCTGGTCGTCATCCTCTTCGACGGCGGCATGCACATCGGCCGCGACCGGTTCCGGCAGGCCGCGGGCGCCATCGTCTGGCTCGGCGTGGCCGGGACGTTCGTCACCGCGGGAGCCGTCGCGGGATGCGCCCACGTGTTGTTCGGCCTGGACTGGCGGTTGGCGCTGCTGCTCGGGGCGGCGGTGGCGCCCACCGACCCCGCGGTCGTGTTCTCCGTGCTCGGCCGGCGCGAGGTCACCGGCCGCACCGGGGTGTTGCTGGAGGGGGAGTCCGGCGCGAACGACCCGGTCGGCATCGCGCTGCTCGTCGCCCTGCTCGACGCCGCCGGATCATCCGGTGCCGGTGCCCTCGGCACGGTGGTGCTGGAGTTCGTGCTACAGATGGCGGTAGGTGCCGCGGTCGGCCTCGCGGGCGGGCTGGCGCTGGAGTTCTTCATCCGCCGGCTCCGCCTGCCCGGCGAGGGCCTCTATCCGCTGCGCACCCTGGCGAGCGCGTTCCTCCTGTACGGCGTCGCCACCGCCGCCCACGGGTCCGGGTTCCTCGCCGTGTTCGTCGCCGGCATCGTCGTCGGCGGCGTCCGCGCGCCGTACCAGCGGGAGGTCGAGCGCTTCCACGGCTCGCTCGCGAGCCTCGGCGAGATCGTCGCGTTCACCGTCCTCGGCCTCAGCGTCTCGCTGCCCACGCTGCCGTCCGGGCGTGCCTGGGAGATCGGCCTGGTGCTGGCCGTCCTGCTGGCCTTCGTCATCCGGCCGCTGCTGGTGGGCGTGCTGCTCCTCCCGGTACGGCTCAACCCGGGTGAACGGGTCTTCGTGCTCTGGTCCGGGCTGAAGGGCGCCGTGCCGATCCTGCTCGGCACGTTCATCCTGACCTCGGGACTGCACGGGACGACCCGCGTCTACGACATCGTCCTGGTGGTCGTCGCGTTCTCGGTCATCGTGCAGGGCGGGCTGGTGCCGTGGGTCGCGCGGCGCGCCGGCGTCCCGATGCGCACCGTCGAGCCGCGACCCTGGGCGCTCGGCGTCCGGCTGCGCGACGAGCCGCGCGGCGTGCACCGCTACACCGTGGCCGCCGGAGCCGTCGCGGACGGCGCCCGCCTCGACGAGATCGACCTCGGGGACGGCGGCTGGTTCAGCTTCGTCCGCCGGAGCGGGCAACTGGTGCCCGTCCGCCACGACACCGTGCTGCGCGCCGGCGACGAGGTGATCGTCCACACCCACCCGGACGACGACGCCGACCCCGGACCCCTGTTCACCGACCAGGACCGTCCACCGGCTGCCGGCGGGTGACGGCGAGCATCGCGACGCCGATCCCGACCAACCAGAACAGGAACGGGTCGACGGCGATCCGCTCGACCACCCCGATGCCGAAGCTGACGTCGTCGCCGTCGAAGTACAGCGCCGTCGCCACCAGGTTCACCGCGCCGCACAGCACCGAGTAGAGCGCGACGCGGGGACGGGCGCGCCGGACGGAGAGCCCGAGCAGGAGCATCCCGAGACCCTGGGCCGGGAAGTCGGCGAGACCGATCAGCACGTGCAGGTGGTTGTCGACCGTCTCGGGGACGAAGCCGAACGCAATGATGCCGACGCCCGCGATGGTGACGAACGCGAGCCCGGACGTCCCGAGGAACCCGCGCGGCCAGAACCGGTGCGTCAGCACGAGGCCGGTCAGGACGAGCACCCCCACGACGATGAACGAGGCGTTCATCAGCGGGTGCAGCGGCGAGCACACCCACCGGTAGACGCCGTCGGGGTACTTGGTCATCTCGCACGTCGTGGCGGCCAGGTCGCTGATGTAGTACACGGAGAAGTCGTAGGGGGCACGCCAGGCCGACGCGACGACGAGCTCGACGGCGACGATGTGCGCCGTGAGCAGCCAGCAGACCGCACCCACGCGGAGGCGGCGGCGCGTCGTCCGCGCGGCGACGGGGCTGAGGGGTCCGGCGGACCGCCGCGTCAGACTGTCCATGCCTCTCCGATACCCGCGTCGGTCATGATCATGGAACTCGCTTCGGTATCGATCGCCGCCGATTCCCGCTCCACTGCTCGGCGCTTCGTCGGTTATCGCCGTCGCGACGGGGTACCAGTACCTTCGAGCGCACCGCGGACGACGGAACGCTTACGGGAGTTGGCGATGGGTTTGCTGGACGCACTGGAGCGGAGTCGGCTCGCCTCACTGGACGAGCAGTTGCGGAAGATGGCGGACACCCTGCGTCGGGTCAGAGGTGAGTACGCCGAAGAGGCACGGATCCTGGAACGGATCGACGCGCTGCTCGACGAACGGCTCCGGTTCGGGCGCGAGGTCGACCTGGCCGAGTGACTCGTCACCGCCGGCGCGGGACAATGGTGCGACGGGCCGGCGGGAGCCTTCACCGGTGGGAGGGCGATGAGTCTCGAGGCGTACCACCGCAAGCGGTCGTTCGACAAGACGCCCGAGCCCGAGGGCACGCCGTCGGACGGCGACGGCGCGCGCTTCGTCGTCCAGGAGCACCATGCCCGGCGGCTGCACTGGGATCTGCGGCTCGAACGCGACGGGGTGCTGGCGTCCTGGGCGCTGCCGCGCGGCTTCCCCGACCACCCGGACCACAACCGGCTCGCGGTGCACACCGAGGACCACCCCGTCGAGTACCTCACGTTCGAGGGGAAGATCCCCGGCGGCGAGTACGGCGCGGGGACGATGACCATCTGGGACACCGGCACCTACGAGGCGGAGAAGTGGACCGACCGTGAGGTGATCGTCCGCCTCGCCGGCTCGAAGGTGTCCGGCCGGTACGTGCTCTTCGACGCCCGCCACGACTGGCTGATCCACCGGATGGACCCGCCCGACGACGTCGACCCGATGCCGTCGCTGCTGGAGCCGATGCTCGCCGTGCCCGCCGAGTTCCCCGCGGACGAGGCCCCATGGGGGTTCGAACCGATGTGGGACGGCGTGCGCGTCCTGGCGTTCTGCGAGCCCGGTGAGGTACGACTGCAGAGCCGCGACCTGCGCGACGTCACCCGCCAGTTCCCGGAGGTCCGGGGGCTCGCGCTGGACGTCGGCGCCCGTCGGCTCGTGCTCGACGGCGAGATCATCGCGTTCGACGACGCGGGCCGACCGAGCTTCCGGCGGCTGCAGCGGCGGATGCACCTGGACTCCGACCGGGAGGTGACCCGCCGGCGCCGGGAGGCACCGGTGGCGTACGTCGTCTTCGACCTGCTCCACCTCGACGGGCGGTCGCTGCTCGACCGGCCGCACGAGGAACGGCGCGAGTTGCTCGCCGGGCTCGAGCTCGAGGGGGCGCACTGGCAGACCTCGCCCTGGTACGAGGGAGAGGGACGCCCGTTGCTGAAGGCGTGCGGTGACCTCGGCCTCGAGGGCGTGGTCGCGAAGCGACTCGACGGCGCGTACGAGCCGGGCACGCGCAGCGCGAGCTGGCTCGAGGTGAGGACGGTGCCGGGGCAGTCGCTCGTCGTCGGCGGCTGGCTGCCCGACGCGGATTCGCGGGCCGGCAGGCTCGGTGGGCTCGCCGTCGGCTACTACGACGACCACGGCAGGTTGCGGTACGCCGGCAAGGTGACCGCCGGCTTCGACGCCGGCGACAGGCGGCTGCTCGCGCGGCTGCTGGAACCGCTCGCGACCGAGGACAGCCCGTTCGAGGGACGCCGGCCGGAGCGCGGGACGGTGTTCGCCCGGCCGGAGCTGGTGTGCGACGTGCGGTTCAGCGGGTGGACGAAGTCCGGCACGCTGAAGGACCCGTCGTACCGCGGCCTGCGGGACGACCGCAGGCCCGGGGACGTCGTGCGGGAACGGCCCGTGCCCGCGCCGGCCGACTAGCGCGCACGGGCCGTCCCGCGTCGTCACCCCTACTCGTGGGCGTGCGGATCGAACCCTTCGGGGGCCTTGTCGAGGAAGGCGACCACGGAACGGATCCGGCCGTCCGGGCCGAAGGTCAGCACGTCGATCCCGGCGGCGAAGGTCTCCTCGCCGCGGGCCTCGATGCGCCAGGGGAGCCGGGCCCGGTCGTGGTGCACCTGGACGTCACCGCGCCGGTGGAAGGAGAGGCTGCCGAGATGCCCGGTGACCTGGTCGCGGAAGTCGATGAGCGCCTGGGTGCCCTCGAGCAGGCCGATGGGTGCGCGGTACTCGATGTCCTCGGCGAGGGTCTCGGCGGCGAGCCGGCGCTGCTCGTCCGGCGTCGCGGCGTTCCAGAACCGCAGATAGCGGTCCACGGTCGCCTCGTGTGACGTGAGGGCGGTGGTCTCGGTCATCGTTCGCTCCTGTTCATGTGCTGTCGGTGCGGCGTCGGGCCGCACCGACACACTGCGGACGGCGTGCGCCGCTTGTCGATGACCTCCGAGGTCATTGCCCATGTGCGTCCGCCCCGTCAGGCTGACGGCATGACCAGATCGGAGCCGGTGGGAGTGCTGGTGCGGCGCTGGCGGGAACGCAGGGGCCGGTCGCAGCTCGACGTGTCGCTCGCGGCCGAGGTCTCCACGCGGCACCTGAGCTGCATCGAGACCGGCCGGACGCACCCGAGCCGCGCGATGATCGAGCGGTTGTGCGAGGAGCTCGACGTGCCGCTGCGCGAGCGCAACGCGTTCTACCTCGCCGCGGGGTTCGCGCCCGTGCACCCCGAGCGCCGGTTCGTCGACCTCGGTGCGGCACGCGCCGCCGTGGAGGCGATCCTCGCCGGGCACGAGCCCAACCCGGCGCTCGCCGTGGACGTCCGCTGGGACCTGCTCGCGGCCAACCGGGCCATGACGGCGTTCCTGGACGGCGTCCCGGAGGAGCTCCTTGCGCCGCCCGTCAACGTGTTGCGGCTGACCATGCACCCGGACGGGCTGGCCCGGCGGATCGAGAACCTCGGCCAGTGGCGTGCGCACGTGCTGCGCCGGGTCCGCCGGCAGCTCGCCCGCACCGCGTCGGACGGCCTGGCCGAGCTCGTCGCGGAGTTGGAGGCGTACCCGTGCCCGGCCACGGCGAACGACGTCGACGGCGGCGACCGCACTGGCGACCTGGCGGTGCCGCTGCGGCTGTCGTCCGAATACGGCGAACTCTCGTTTCTCTACACGACGACGGTGTTCGGCTCGCCGCTGGACGTGACCCTCGACGAGATCGCGCTGGAGACGTTCTTCCCGGCGGATCGGCGGACGGCCGACGTACTCAGGGAGATGTCCGCCGCCGGGGCCGCGGCCGGCTGACAGCCTCGCCCGGCGCCGCCGGACGAGGCTGCGGCCGTGGCCGGCGTGTCTACTCGAGCCAGACGAGCTCGGCCGGCCAGGGTGTTCCGCGCGACTCCCCGTCGGGGTGGAACGGCTCGTCGGCCGTGTACCACGCCGCCTCGTGCACCACGCGGACGACCCGCCGGCCGGCGTCGTCGACCAGCACCTCGGAGACCGCCCGGTGGTCGTGCAGGTACTGCGACCGCCCGGTCGTCTCGTCCACAGAGATCAGGACCACTCGCTTGCCCGCGATGGGGCCCGCCTCGGTCACCGCGGGCCGGGGCGCACGCGCCGGGGGCGCCTGGACGATGCGGGGAGCCCCGATCATGTCCGGTACGCCGTTGCAACGGAACTTCTGGATCATCTGCACCTCCGGCTCGCATGCGCCGAGAAGGTGCGCATGCTCCGGGGAAGGGAGGCACGCTGCTTGACCGCCCGCCAAGGATGTCGGAAGGCTACGCCCGCCGTCGGCGGCGATCAAGAGCGGGTGCGGACAACGAGAGATGTTTCCTGCTGTTTCCGTGCCGGACACGGTGCAGGTACCGGGCCGTCCGACGGGTTTCACGCCGCACAGGTCGGGCAGCCGTAGCAGTACCGGTCAGTGGCGCGAACGGAGGGATGGAGGGCGGGAATGACGACGACCCGGTTGCCCGAACCGACCGTCCGGAGGACGGCGGGCGTGGACCTCGCGGCCCTGGAGCGCGACCTGCGCGAGGCGGTGGACGGCGAGGTGCGGTTCGACGCCGGTACGCGGGGCGCGTACTCCACGGACGGTTCCAACTACCGCCAGGTGCCGCTCGGCGTGGTGATACCGAAGACGGTGGACGCGGGCGTCGCCGCGGTCGAGGTGTGTCACCGCCACCGCGCTCCGCTGTTCTCCCGAGGCGGTGCGACCAGCCTCGGCGGGCAGTGCTGCAACACCGCGGTCGCCATCGACTGGTCCAAGTACTGCCACCGCCTGGTGTCCGTCGACGAGGACGCCCACACCTGCGTCGTCGAGCCCGGCATCGTCCTGGACGTCCTCAACACGAAGCTCGAGCCGTACGGACTGATGTTCGGGCCGAAGCCGTCCACGCACGCCAACTGCACGCTGGGCGGGATGGTCGGCAACAACTCGTGCGGCTCCACGGCGCAGGCGTACGGCAAGGTCGTCGACAACGTCCGGCGGCTCGAGGTGCTCACCCACGACGGCCTGCGGTTCTGGGCCGGGCCCGTCGACGACGAGGAGTACGAGCGCGTCCAGCGCGCCGGCGGCCGGCAGGCCGAGATCTACGCCGCGATGCGGTCGATCGCGGACCGGTACGCCGACGAGGTGCGCAAGCGGTTCCCCGACATCCCGCGCCGCGTCTCCGGCTACAACCTCGACTCGCTGCTCCCCGAGGGCGGCTTCGACCTCGCCAAGGCGCTCGTCGGGTCCGAGAGCACGCTCGTCACCGTCCTGCGCGCCGAGCTCGAGCTCGTCCCGGTGCCGAAGGCCGACTCGCTCGTCGTGCTCGGCTACCACGACATCTGCGCGGCGGCCGACGCCGTCCCGCAGATCCTGCCGCACGAGCCGATGCAGCTGGAGGGCGTCGACGAGCGGCTGGTCTCGTACGAGCGGCGCGAGGGCCAGCACAGCGAGGGACTCCGCGAACTGCCGTCCGGCGGCGGCTGGCTGATGGTCGGGTTCAGCGGTGACAGCCAGGACGAGGCGGACGAGAAGGCGCGCGCCCTCGTCGACGCCCTCGAGGGCACCGACCACGAGCCGTCGGTGAAGTTCTACGACGACGAGAAGCACGAGGCGCAGCTGTGGGAGGTGCGCGAGGGCGGGCTCGGCGCGACCGCGCGCGTGCCGGGGATGCCGGAGACCTGGGAGGGCTGGGAGGACTCGGCCGTCCCGCCGGACCGGCTCGGCGACTACCTGCGGGACCTGCAGCGGCTCTACGACGAGTACGGCTACTCGGGTGCGTCCCTCTACGGCCACTTCGGGCAGGGCTGCGTGCACACGCGGATCCCGTTCGACCTCGTCACCGAGCCCGGCATCGAGCGGTTCCGGGACTTCCTCGACAAGGCGTCCGACACGGTCGTCGCGTACGGCGGCTCGTTCTCCGGGGAACACGGCGACGGGCAGGCCCGCGGCGCGCTGCTGCCGAAGATGTTCGGCGAGACGCTGATGACGGCGTTCGGCGAGTTCAAGGCGGCGTGGGACCCGGACGACCTGATGAACCCGGGCAAGGTGGTCCACCCGTACCAGCCGGACCAGAACCTGCGGCTTGGCGCCGAATGGACGCCGGCGGACCCGCCGACGCACTTCCAGTACCCGGACGACGACGGCAGCTTCCAGCGTGCGGTGATGCGCTGCGTCGGCGTCGGCAAGTGCCGGCAGAACATGACGTCCGGCGGCGCCGTGATGTGCCCGTCGTACCAGGTGACCAAGGAGGACGAGCACTCCACACGCGGCCGCTCCCGGCTGCTGTTCGAGATGCTGAACGGCCACGCCGACTCGGCCATCAAGGACGGCTGGCGCTCGACGGCGGTGCGCGACGCGCTCGACCTGTGCCTCGCCTGCAAGGGCTGCAAGCACGACTGCCCGATGCAGGTCGACATGGCCACGTACAAGGCGGAGTTCCTCTCCCACCACTACGCCAACCGGGTCCGCCCGGCGGCGCACTACTCGATGGGCTGGCTGCCCGTCTGGTCGCGACTGGCGTCCGCGGCGCCGCGACTGGTGAACGGGCTGGCGAACGCGCCGGGCGTCGCCGGTCTCGCCAAGCGGGCGGGCGGCGTCGCGCCCGAGCGGGAGCTGCCGACGTTCGCGCCGGTCCGGTTCACCGACTGGTACGGCAGGCGCGGTGCGCAGGGCAGTGGCGAGCGCGGCCACGTGCTGCTCTGGCCGGACACGTTCACGAACAACTTCCAGCCGGAGATCGGCGCCGCGGCCGTTCAGGTGCTGGAGAGCGCCGGCTACCGCGTCGTGGTGCCGAAGCAGACGCTGTGCTGCGGGCTCACCTGGATCTCGACGGGGCAGCTCGCCACCGCCAAGCGGGTGTTGCGGCGCACGCTCACCGCGCTGGCGCCGTTGTTGAGTGCAGGCATGCCGGTCGTCGGGCTGGAACCGAGCTGTACGGCCGTGTTCCGCGCGGACGCGCACGAGCTGTTCCCGTTCGACATGGACGTCGAGCGGCTGAAGGACCAGACGTACACACTCGCCGAGTTCCTGACGAACAAGGCGCCCGACTGGCGTCCGGCTCCGCTGGAGCGCGATGCCATCCTGCAGATGCACTGCCACCAGCACGCAGTGCTGGGCGAGGACCCCGACCTCGAGATGTGCGAACGGGTCGGCGTCGACGGGCGCCGGTTGTCGTCGGGATGCTGCGGCCTGGCCGGGAACTTCGGCTTCGAACGCGGGCACTACGACGTCTCGATGGCGTGTGCGGAACGCGCGCTGCTGCCGGAGGTCCGCGACGCCGGCGACGACGTGCTCGTCATCGCCGACGGCTTCTCCTGCCGCACCCAGGTGGAGCAGGCAGGCGTCGGCCGCACTCCCGTGCACCTGGCCGAGGTGCTCGCCGCCGCGGTGCGCCGCGAGCGGCCGGGCGACCATCCTGAGCAGACCGTCCGGCGTCCGCTGGTGCGCTCGTCCCGCTGATCAGGGACGGGTCACCTCCTCGCCGGCCGCGGACGAGCGCATCTCGCGCAGGTCGGCGAGGAGCCGGTGCCCGGCGAACAACAGCGATCCGAGCGCGGCGCTCCGTTCCTGCATGCCGGTGCGGCGGACGTGCTCCCGGAACCGGTCCAGGGCCG
>DASUWX010000178.1:0-47989 GCA_036378185.1 Streptosporangiales bacterium
AGGCCGGCCTCGTACGCCACGATCGCCGCCTGCACCCGGTTCCTCACCTCGAGGCGGCCGAGGATCGCGCTCACGTACGCCTTGACCGTGCCCTCGACGAGGTACAGCCGGCGGCCGATCTCTGCGTTGGACAAGCCCGCGCCGAGCAGCGCGAGCACGTCCCGTTCCCTGCCGGTGAGCCGCTCGACACGTCGCCGCGCAGCGGCCGCGCGGGACATCCGGCCGCCGCCGCTGCCCCGCGCGAGCTCGGCGACGACCCGGTGTGCGACCTTCGGTGAGAGGTACGCCGCTCCGCCCGCAGCGGCGCGGATACCGGCGATGAGCTCCCGTGGGTCGCCGGACTTCAGCAGGAAGCCGCTCGCCCCCGTCGCCGAGGGCGCGCGCGATGTATTCGTCCTCGGAGAACGTGGTGAGCATCAGCACGGCCGTCTCCGGCACGAGCCGCCTCATCTCGGCGCAGGCGGCGAGGCCGTCCAGCCGGGGCATCCTGATGTCGAGCAGCGCGACGGCCGGCCGGTGCCGTCGCGCCAGCTCGACCGCCTCGCCGCCGTCGCCGGCCTCGGCGACGACGTCGACGTCCGGGTCCGCGGCGAGGATCGCGCGCACCCCGGCCCGCACCATCGCCTCGTCATCGGCGAGCAGCACGGTGATCGGCGCCATGGTCAGCCTCCGGTGGACGGTCGTAGGGGGTGCACGAGTGCCTTGCCCACCAGCCGGCCGTGCGCGAAGCACAGCCGGTACATCCGCGGCTCGTTCAGGGGGTTGCGGTCGGCGCGGTAGAACTCGCACCTGCTGTGCGCCGGCGCGGCCGGTGTCATGGCCGACGAGGGCGTGGCGGCATGCCGCGGCGGCAGCAACGGCGCGAGCTCGGCAGGCGTCCGACCCACCCGGATCCGGGCGAAACGGTCCGCGGTCAGCGTGGTGGTGTACGCCGAGTACGCGTACTGGGCCGCGACGACGAGCGTCACGAGCACCGTGGGGGCAGCCGGTACGAGGAACGTGACGGCCAGGCTCCGGCGGAACCTGCGCTGCGCCCGGGCTCGTTGCCGCAGCGACTCCGTGGTCTCCGCCGCCGGCCCGGACGACGCCGCGGCTCGTCCGCGGTGCGGCAACCGTGCGGTCACCCGGAAGCCGCCGTCGGTGTCGTCGGCCGCGAACTCACCGCCGAGCAGCCGTACCCGCTCCCGCAGCCCGAGCAGCCCGTACCCGCCGCCCGCTCTGTCCCCCGGTTCCGCACCTGGCCCGTCGTCTTCGACGGTCACGCTCGTCCCGTCCGGCAGGTAGGCGAGCCGGACGGTCGTCGCGGCGCCCGGCGCGTGCCTGGCGGCGTTCGTCAGCGACTCCTGGACGATCCGGTAGAGGGCGCGATCGACGAGGGGCGGCAGCAAGCCGGGTTCACCGGCCACCTCGAGCCGGACGTCCAGACCGGATGCGACGGCCCGGTCGACGAGGTCGACCAGAGCTGCGTGCCCGGGAGGGGCGCCGCCCTCTTCACCGCCTTCGCGGAGCACACCGATCACCTCGCGCAGGCGCTCGGTGACGTCGGCGATACCCGAACGCAGCTCGCCGAGTGCGGCGCGATGGCGTTCGCCGACGCCGGCGTCCAGCTCCAGTGCGGCGGCCCGCAGCGCGATCAGGCTCAGCTCGTGGCCCAGTGAGTCGTGCATGTCCCTCGCGATCCGGGCACGCTCGCGTAGCCGCGCCTGCTCGGCCCGCATCCGTTGCTCCCGCTCGAGCTGGTCGGCGCGCTCCCATCCGGCGTGCACGAGCGCCTGGTACTGCCGCCAGCTGTTCCCCAGGAGCCAGGGCAACACGCCGCCGAACAGCAGCACCGTCATGGCGTCGACCCATCCCATGTCCCCGACGCCGAGCAGCGGCAACGCGACGGTGAGTACGACGCCCGAAGCCACCAGCAGCACGGCCGCAGGCGCGATCGTCTCGAGCCGGCGTCCGATGCGGAAGCTGGCCACCGGCAGGGCGAAGACGAAGTTCGGGTCGGCGAACGTCGCCAGCGCCGCAAGCAGGAACGCCGCCGGCGGATAGAGGCGGCTGGCCGTCACGACCACGGCGACCGCGAGTACGTCGACGGGGATCCGCCACGGCGGCGCACCACCCGCGACCGCCCCGACCAGTACCGGCAGGCACAGCACCAGCCACAGCACCGCGTCGGCGGTCAGCGCGCGGCGAGCCGGTCGGCGCCCCTTCGCCCACATGGGGGCACGCTATCTGCCACCGGCACCTGCGAACACTGTCGAAGGTAAGCCCTTCGGCGGCGGTCAGGGACCTGGCTGACGCGGCTCCGGCCCGCGTTGCCGCGGGTCTCGGGCACGCGCCTCGTCGCCGCGCCGGTGCCGCCCGGCCTCGCCGGGCTGCGTCGGTGCCGCCGGCGGCCGCCCCTGGCTGTACGCTCCCTGCGGATACGACTGCGCCGGCACGGGCGGCCGCGCTTGGGCCGTCGGTCGTGCCGCGCCGTGATACGCGGGCTGCGGTGGCTGCGCCTGCATCCCCGTCGGCGGGAGGTATCCGGCCTGGACCAGCTCGTTGCGAAGGCCCGCGATGTCGCGCTCGATCTCGCTGATCTCCCGGTCCTGCCGCCTGTCGACCGGCCTCGCCTTGCGCATCTTGCTGACGTTGACGATCCCGGCGATCATGCCCTGGAACGGGGCCCAGCCCATCGCGGCGATCAGCCCCACTGTTGTCGGCCCGTTGAGTGTTCCCCCCGCGCCTATGACGCCGAGAATGTTCGCGGTGAGGCCGGTCCAACCGATGCCGGTGAACTTGACGGTCTCGGACCGGACCTCTTTCCACTCGGCACGGCTCAGGCCGAACAGGCCCCGGCTCCGTTGCTTCCTGAACCAGCCGCCCCTGCCCTTTCCGGGCGTACGGACGGCATGCCGGCCGTGTGCGGTGTCCGCGGAGCGATGTCGCGCGGCGCGCTCGGACGGGACCTGCGCGGCCTGCCCGTACCCGGGCTCCGGAATCCCTGCGCGGCGACGGAAGAAGCGCCGCCGCTGGGTGACGTACGGTTGCGCGCTGCCGTAGAGCGCGAACCGGCCCGGCGCGGAGATGACGTGCAGGTAGCCATTGGTCGGGTCGGTCAGCACGCTCGAGGGAAGCCAAGCGGTGTTGGGCGGCAGGTACGCCCGCCCGGTGGAGTCGGCTCGCTGTCGCCCGGCCAGCCACCTCATGAACGTGCCCGTCCCCGCATCGCGTAGATGCGGCTGGTGCACCCCGACACGGGTCCCTTGTGGGGGCCCACCGACGTCGTCCTCATCGACACGCCCGCCGTTCCCGCCATTGGTAAACGCTGGTCGAACTCTACGGGATCAGGGGATTGCCTGGTGGCGTCCGGGGTGAAGAAGTTCCACCTGGTACGGCCGACCGGTCATCGCTCTACACGCTCGGCACAGTTCACCGGAGGTGAGTGGGACTCCCCGTAGCGCGGGGATGCTGCTCCCGTGCCTGGCGGCCCGCACCCAGCCCGGGCTGGGTCGGTCGCCGTTGTCGCGCCGCGTTCACGTGCTCATCGAGCCGTTGTGCCGCTTCCGAGTGTGCCGCGGACGGATCCGGCACCGGGATCCCGACGTGCCGGCCCAGCCTCGCCAGTGCCGTCTCGACGTCGGTGAGCCGGTCGTCGTAGTCCGCGAGCCTGACGTCCTGCTCCCGGTCCTTGTGGAAGCTGGCGAGATGTCGTCGTTCCTGCCGCATCTCCCAGCGGCGAGTGGCCCGGGCGCGGATGACGCCGATGGTCCCGGAGACGACCCCGCGGGCGACCGACGTCGCGAAGAAACCCGCCAGCATGCCCGCCGGGCCGGCGATCGAGTAGCCGGCCAGACTGCCCAGCGCCGAAAGCGCGTCCAGAGCCAGGTATCGGGCGACGTCGTACGGGATCTCACGCCCGGCCGGGCGCAGCGGTTTCCGATGGTGTGAGCTGGGGCGGGCTCGCCGCCGGTGCCAGCGGTTGCCGACCCGGGTCGCGGCCTGCAGCCGGATCGCGGCAGGCGCCGGCGCACCCGGGTAGAGCCCGCCGGCGAGGACGTTCGGTGCGTCCCGGACAGCGGCGTCCGGTGAGGCGTGGAGGGGGCCGGCGGCGGTGAGCCAGATGTCGCCCCGTCGATCGTGCCAGATCACGGCTGACCGGTAGGCGATGCCTGGTGACCCGGGAGCGGACTCCGCCCGGTGACCGGATCGGCCTCGGACGCGGACGCGTGACCACGCGCTCCACGAACCCATCGAGGCCCCCCACGTCAGCGCTCCTGTCGCCGACGACGCTAGCGACGCCGCGTGGAGACGAGATGACGTGAGATGGACGTGCAGGTGAACCGAGGAACCGGCCGACCCGGGGCCGGCCGGTCCGTCGGGTCCGGCTCAGCGCGGACCGCGGTCGGTGCGCTGCTGCTCGGCAGGCGCACCACGCCCGCCCTCGGCGCGAGGGCCGCGCGCGTGTCGCGAGCCCTGCCCAGGCTGTTGCGGGCCACCACCGGGCGCCTGCTGCCCGCCCTGCGGTTGCCGCGGTTGCTGTTGCTGCCCGGGCGGGCTCTGCTGCTGGGACGCGCTGATTCGCTCCCGCGAATACCGCGGTGTCGGTGGTGCGGGCGGACGCGGCGGTGCGTGCGGGCCGGAGCCGGGCTGGTAGCCGCCCTGCCCTTGTGCCGGCTGCGGCTGCGGGTACTGCGCGGGCTGGGGAGGGGGGAATACCTGCTGCCCTGTCTGCGCGGCCCGCTGCCCCGGCTGGGGGACCTGCTGGCCGGGTTGTGCCTGCTGACTTCCCGGGGCCGGCGTACCGAGCGCGGCTGCCATCTCGGCCTGCGACACCGGCTGGCCCTGGCTCATCTTCTGCAGGACCGCCCCCATGGCTTCCATCCGCTGCTCGTGCCCGTCGAGCCGCCTCTCGTGGGCGACGTCCCGCTCGGCTGCCGCGGAATGGCGCTCGTTCTGCTGGTGCTCCTTCGCGCTCACCTTCTTCTGCGCGAGGTACGACTGGGTCGCGGTGATCACGGAGACCACCGGGACGATGCCCAGGTAGCCCTTCATCAGCCCGAAGTTGTGGGCGCTCCACGCCACGGCCATGCCGCCGATGCCCTGCAGCGATCCCCAGCGGATGTTCTCGCTGACGTAGAGCCTCCACCAGTTCGCCTTGATCTCGGGACTGTTGGAGCGCTGCTTCCGGGACCAGATTCCTCTGCCCTTGCGCGGACCGCTCGCACGGTGCCGGCCGTGGCTCCTGTTCCGGCTCCGGAGCCTGGCGGCCTTCCGCCCGGACACCTGAGGAGTGTCCGGCGTCCGTCCGGGCTGCAGTGCACGCCTGGCGCGTGCCCGCGCGGCCATCGTGCGGAGGGCGCGTTCGATGCCCCAGGCCGCCGCCATGCCGGGGTACACGCCGATCGCGCCGGCGGGGCCGGCGATCGCGGTGCCGAGCGCAAAGCCCGCGACGGAGCCGGCGAGGGTCGCGAGTCCCCTCGTGGTCCTGGGATGGGTGAGCCCACGCCTCGCCCACCTGCCGGTGAAGCGGGCGAGCCGCCTCGCCGACCCCGGCTGCCTGGCCTGCGGCGGGTTCTGCGGGGGCACCTGTGCCCGTGTGGTGGCCGGCTGCGGCGGGGGTGCCTGCTGTGGTCGTGGCGGGACCCAGCCGGGAGCCGGTGGTGGTGGCTGGCCGACGGTGGGTCCTTGCACGGGTGGGTACGGACCGGGTCGTGCTGCCTGCGGGGACCGTGGCTGCGGCGGCGCCTGCTGCGGCGGCGGCGCGGGGTTCTGCGGGGGCACCTGTGCCCGTGCGCTGGCCGGCTGCGGCGGGGGTGCCTGCTGTGGTCGTGGCGGGACCCAGCCGGGAGCCGGTGGTGGTGGCTGGCCGACGGCGGGTCCTTGCACGGGCGGGTACGGACCGGGCCGTGCTGCCTGCGGTGGCCGTGCCTGCGGCGGCCCCTGCTGCGGCTGGGGAGGCACCGGAGGCTGCGGATACTGCGGTGGGTAGCCGGCCGTCGGTTGCTGTTGCCGCTGCGGGGGCTGTGTGCCCACCGGTGGTGCGCCGGCGGGGGCGTTCGGTGGCTGGTACGGCTGCGGCGTGATGGCCATCGTCTGTCCGTTGATCTGGACGAGATAGCGCCCGTACTGGTCCTGGAACGGCTGGCCGGTCTCGGTGTTGACGAGCACGGCCCCGACGCCCGGCGCGATCTGCCTGCTGTTGCGATTCCACCAGCTCACGACGTCGTCTCCAGACCTGTCGTCGAATGCCCGCTCATAGCGTGTAGTTCAGTGGGTCGAGGAACGCGCACCCGCCGGCCACGAGCACCGGGATTGCGGCTCCGACCTCGCCGGCGACGCCGTCCGGCGTGTAGCCGAACGGTTCCTGCCCGGGCTCCAGACCCTCGTCGATGCCCTCGGCGAGGTCGGTGCAGGCCTGCCAGAGTGACGGGCTGGCCAACGAGTACGACCAGATGGCGTAGACGTTGGCGTTGACCGACACGATGGGCTCGCCGGCGATGCCGATCTGGTAGACGGCGGGTTCCTCCGGTGAGTTCCCGAGTCCCTGCACGAGGGGGAAGAGCTTCATCCCGCCGAACAACCGCTCCCACGAGGCCGCCTCGGTGTCGTACTCCAGCAGCAGGCCGCGCTCCAGCAGTCGGTCGACGACGGGCGCCGGGTCGGCCATCCCGTTCTCGCCCTGGCGGAGCAGGTCCTCCAGGTGCGCGCGGTCGAACTCATGGCTCGCGTGCCGCTGCGGGTCGAGGAACGCCGCGCCCCAGACCCGCACCTCGTCAGGTGTCAGGCTGGCCGACTCGGTGCCGAGGTGGACCTCCCAGAACTCCGAGGGGTGCTCGGCCGGGTTCCCCGAGGAGAAGTCCTGGCCCATGTTCAGCCCAACCGGCACGATTACGGTCGGCATACATACGTCCCTTCACGAGGATCCGCTCGCGACGGATCACCGGTGTCCGCGGCCGCTGCGTCGTCGGCCGTTCCCCATCAGGTGAGGTCGTAGTTCAGCGGGTCGAGGAACGCCGCACCCGCGCTGACCAGGAGCGGGATGGCCGCCCCTACCTCCCTGGCGAGCGCATCCGCGCTCACGTCGATCGGCTGCTCACCCGGCTGCAGGTCGGTGTTCGCCGCCTCGGCCATGTCGACGCAGGCGTCCCAGAGCGCCGGGAACGTGAGTGAGTACGACCAGAGCTGGTAGACGTTGGACGTCACCTGGGCGACCGGTTGGTTGCCGAAGCCGATGCGGTACAGGTTCGGCTCCTCCGGCGTACTGCCGAGTCCCTGCCCCTGCGGGAACAGGCGCAGGTTGCTGAACAGCTCCTGCAGCGGGTCCTCGAGCGGGTCGAACTCCACCAGCAGGCCGCGTTCCACGAGGGCCGACACGAGCGGGGCGGGGTCGGCGATCGGGCCCACCAGGCCGTCATCGTTGCGGAGGTGTTCCTCCAGACTCTTCCGGTCGACCTCGAGGTTGGCGTGCCTGGGCGGGTCGACGAACGCGCCCGCCCATACCGTGAACTCCGTCTCGGTCAGGTCCTGCGGGTCGGCGCCGAAGTGGATCTCGTAGTGGCGCGGTTCGCGGTCCCGTGGGCCGTCAGGACCGAACTCCGGGCCCATGATGAACCCCACCGGGACGATCACCGTCGGCATGTGGCCGCACCTTCCGAATCCTGCCGTTGTCCGAACTGCTTCACTTTAGATCACCCGCGTGCACCCGTGGGGTTGCAGCGGAACGTCCACGCATCGGCTAGCGTGCGCGGAAATCGGTGAACCGCCGCCTCTGTTCGTTCAAGCGGCGGTCGCGGCCCTGCCGGAGCGCAGCGTCGGTACGAGGCCCCCGGTCGCCGCCGATCGACAACCCCTCCCGCCTGCCGGCGCGCCTGCTGGCGTGCGCGATGAGCCCCCAGCCGACGACGTTGGTCGCCATCACCGTCAGGGTCTGCAGCGGACGCTGCTCGACGGTGAGGCCGACCATGCTCATGACCAGGCCGGTGCCGGACGCGACCGCCGCCCCCACTGCCCACGGTCGCTTCCAGAAGCCCATTTCGGCGTCGCGGGTCATGCGCCGACTGGCGAACCCCGTCATTCGTCCTCTTGCCACGGCGGTCTCGCTCTCAGTCGAAGATGGGATCGAGGAAGGCGCACTCGGAGCTCACGAGGAGCGGGATGTTCGCCGCCAGGCCACGGGTCACGGTGTCGGTGTCGAGCTCCGGGATGTGCTCGCCGTCGGGGGCGTTCGCGTTCATCTCCTTGGCGAACTGCTCGCACGACTCCCAGAGGTTCAGGTAGTAGAGCGAGTTGGACCAGAGGGCGTACACGTCGCCGTTGACGCCGATCCTGGCCTGGTTGCCCACCGCGATGCGGTAGACGAGCGGGTCGTCCTGCGTGTTGCCCATGCCGACGCCGAGCGGGAAGAGCCGGTGCCGCCGCGCGAACGTCTCGAGCTCGCCGTCGACGGGGTCGAACTCGACGAGCAGCCCGCGCTCGAGCAGCCCGTCGATGATGGGGCCCGGATTCGTGACGCCGCTCTCGGCGAGAGCCGGGACGCCGTGCTCGAGTGCGTCGCGGGTGCCTTCCAGCCGTGCCTGCTTCTCCGGGTCGAACATCGCCGCCGCCCACACCTTCACCTCGTCGGAGCTGAGGTGCTCGGCGTATCCCCCGACACTGATGTGCCAGTGCTCAGGCGTGCTCGACGGTTCGCTGCCCGGGCGGAAGTACTCCCCCAGCATCATCCCCACCGGCACGATGACCTTCGTCATCGGATGTCTCCCGTCTCAGGTCTTGGCGGTCGGCAAGTAGACGACGCCGTTCGTGTTCAACCCGTTCCCGATCTCGTCCCCGTCGACGATCGCGTTCGCCCACTTCTTGTTCGTGTCGTTGAGCCGCCGCTCCGCGGGTGTGAGCACGAGCTCGAACGGCATGCCCGCCTGGCCGCCCACCTTGACGAGGAACTTGCCGCGTCCCGGTGGGGCCATCTCCCTGCCGGTCTCCTGGTCGAGTGAGGGCGGCGTCGACCACGAGACGACGAGCTGCTGCTCGCGCCGCGTCATCGGCACGACCTGGTTGAGCAACTGCATCTCCCGGCGCGGCAGCCCGCCGCACACGATCAGGCCGGCGCGTTCGACGAAGCCCTTCGCCTTGGCCACGTCCTCGGGATCGCGCAGCGACTCGAGGTCGCTCATCGTGTGGGTCGTCATCGACTGGCCGACGCCGTACGTGCGGTTGAGCCGGGTCAGCTCGTCGATGCGGTCGACCAGGCCGACGCCGGCACGCAGGATGCGCCACAGCTCGTCCAGCACGAGGTAGTAGTGCCGCGGCCGTTCGCCGCGCGCCGTCGCGTACGCGTCCGCCGCCTCGATCGTCGCGAACGCCTCGGCCCAGCAGGCCAGCAGGACGGATCCCTCGAGCAACTGGTCGGACGCGGGGATCCTGGACAGGTCCACCGACGCGGGGCGGTCCAGCGCGAAGCGGTTGCTGGTGTGCGCGTTGAAGGTGCGGCCCAGTGGTCCGTGCACGAGCGAGAGCAGTGAACGCAGCAACGGCTCGACGGCGTTCGCGTACTTCTCGTCGTTGTTGGTCGCCAGCGTCATCAGCCGCAGCTCGTGCGGACCCTCGGAGATCATCTGCGCGAGGTCCTCGAGCAACGGCGGCGAGCTCGGGTCGTGCTTGGAGTCGAGCAGCTGCACGGCCGCGTCGAGGAAGTTCTCCTCGTCGCCGGACACCTGGCCGCGCCGTGCGATCGCCACCAGGGCGGCGACCATGTTGGACCGCCGGCCGCGGGCGTTCGCCTGCAGCTCCTCACGGGCCCGCCCGGTGAGGGCCTGCGCCACCTTGCCCATCTCGCCGAGGTCGAGCGGGTTGAGCGTCCCCTGACCACGGCCGAGCCGGACGACCGATCCGCCGAGCGCCTCGATGATGTCGCTGTACTCGCCCTTGGTGTCGCCGGGGACGAGCCCGACCACACCACGGAAGTTCAGGCCGACGAGCAGCCGCCGCTGCACCGTGGACTTGCCGAGCCCCGGCAGCGCGAGGGTGAACATGGACGGGTTCGCGATGAGCGCGGCACGCTCGAACCAGGAGATCGGGTCCATGCACAGCGTCGCTCCGGTGATGAGGTCGCGCCCCATCGGTACACCGATCATCGGCGTACCCGCGCCGGCGATGTACGGCCAGAGTCCGCACACCTGCCGGGTGGTGCCGCGGTACTCCTGCGGCAGGTCGATGTAGCTCACCTTGCCGCCGCCGCGACCGTTGATGCCGCGTCCGGTTATCTTGCCCGGCGCCAGGTACGTCGGACCCTCGCCGGAGTGCGCGGTGGAGAGCTCGCTCTCCTCCCTGCGCCGACGACGCCCCATGCCGCCTCCTCGTCTCGTTCTCTCGTCATGTCATGCGCGGATCAGGTGTCCGGCAGCTTCAACGTCAGGTGCTCGGGCAGCAGTACGCCGAGCGGGAGGGCGGCGAGGAAGTCGGCGTCCTGCGACCCGTACGCGCGCCGCAACGCGATGCGGGACGGGGCGGACAGGTTCTCCATCGCCACGTCGGCGAGCTGGAGCCGGTCGGCGTCGGCGTCCGTGCCGTCGTCGACGACGGTCGCCGTCGCGACCAGCCCGAACCTGGTGAGACCTGCGCCCTCCGCCTCCTCCTGCGCGGTGCGCTGTGCCGCGCGCAGCTCCGCGCGCTTGCGGCTCTTGTCGCTGCGCGCGCCGTCGACACCGGCGCCGGCCGCACGCGTGTCGCTCTCCACGAGACCGGCCGCCTCGGCCGGCGAGTGCGGACGGTAGATGATGGCCACGCGCTTGCGGTCGATCGACGGATGCGGCCGCAGCAGGTCGGTGAGGACGTTGGAGAACACCTCGCCGCGCGGCGCCTCGCCCATCACCCAGGTGATGGACCGCGCGCCGTCGTGCCGGTAGTCGCGCCAGGTGGCATGCGCGGCCTTGGGGCCGACCTTGTCCCAGGTGAGCCCGCTGCCGCCCTCCGACCGGGCCTTGTCGATGAGCGGCGCGATCGCCGGCTCGTACGCCATCCGGACGGTCTCGGCGAGGTCGGTGTGCGTGAGCGGCCGCGCCGTGCCCGCACCCGTAGCGGCGAGCCACTCGGTGAGCTGCGGGAGGCGCTGGGCGATGAGCACGCCCATCTCCTCGGGAGTCCTGGTGCGCTTGCCCAGGTGCGTCGCGCCGTCGTAGCAGTAGGCGACGAACGTGCGGACCGTCGGCGAGCCGTTCGGGTACGTCTGCTCGATCGAGTTCATCACGCTGTTCGCGAACGGTGACGCCGACCGGTCACGCTGCCCGGCGATCTCCCGCCGCAGCTTCTCACCCGAGTCGGGCGCGGTCTCGACGACGACCTGGAAGCCGAGGAGCGACGGCTCGTTCCCCATCCGCCGCATGTAGTCGCCCCAGTTGGCCACCCACGTGTCGACGTCCTCCTTGTCGACCAGGCTGCCGCCCTGCGCGTTGCACTGCACCACCGTGGAGAAGTGGTTGATCTTCCGGAAGTGCAGCATGACGAACGGCCGGCCGAGTCCGTCGCGCCCCTCGTAGACGTTCGTGTCGGCCGCGAGGCCGGGAAGCAGGAACCTGCCGCCGGGCACCTTCGACAGGGGGCCCGATTGATAGATGTTCTGTCCGCGTGCCACGCCGTTCATCCAAGCCACTCGTGCCTGCAGCCGCATCCCGAGATGCCGGCCATACCTGTCTCTGATCGCCGTCGGCGTCAGGAGAGCGAGACCGACGACGAGGACGATGATCGCCGCCTTGGCGTTGTTCGGTCCCACGACCGCGACGATGGCGAGCAGGATGAACAGCCCGATCGTCGGGATGAGGCCCAACCGGCCGAGACCCGGCTTGTACGGGCGTCGCCAGTTGCCGTAGGTGCGCTCCCTCGGCGTGGGAGCTGCGTCGGTCGACGATGTCATCTCTCACTCATCCCAAATCGACGCCTCCACCGGCGCTACCGACGGGGCCCTGGCTCCCGTCGTGGCCGCCAGCCTCCTCGGCTCCTTGCTGGACGGCCTGCTGGAAGGCCTGCTTGCCCATCTCGGCCGCACCCACCACGGCGCCGGCGGCGAGGCTGGCGCCTCCTGTCTCGGGCGCCGCGGCGACGGCCGCCTCTTCGGTCGCGGCGACGCCGCCGCCCTCGGCCGCGGCCCCACTGGAGCCCATGCCGCCGGTGGCCGTCTTGCCCATGCCTCCCTCGGCGCTCGACGCGCCGTTGGGACCGCCCTCGATGCCGCCGCTTCCGCCCGAACTCGACGGTGCCTGGGAGCCACGCGGCGCGGCGGGTTCGGCCGAACCGTCCGGCTGCTGCTGGGGCCCGCCCGACGAGCCGGAGTCGCCGCCGCCCATGGCGCCACCGATCGCGACACCCACCGGCGTGAGCAGGCGCAGCATCGCGGGCATCACGAACACGGCCGCGCCGAGCAGCACCATGCCGGCCATCATGGCGGTCATCTTGTTCCAGCCGCCGTCGCCAGGCTCCTCGATCAGCCGGAACGCGACCGCGTAGACCGTCGCCGCCGCGGGTTTCATGCAGATGAACGCGAGCATCCAGGCGATGTACTTGTTCAGCCACTTGCGCCCGGTCTCCGTGGTGGCCGCGGACGCCGGGAGCACGATGGTGCCGGCCAGGATCACCAGGATGGCGGACCGGAAGATCATCAGGACGAACTGCACGATCATCGACAACACGACGAGGCCGCCGACGCAGAGCAGGAGCAGCAGCGCCGCCCCGCTGTTGGCGAGGTTGTTGGCCCACGCGTCGTTGTTGGCCGGGTAGTGCGCCTGCTGCAGGATCCACTCCGTGTAGCGGTCGCCGATCCACACCGCGACGCGCACCGCCTGGATGACGAGCAGGTTGACGATGACCATGATGGCGAGGCCGCTGAGGATCGCCTTCAGGCCCTCGTGGTACCCGTGCGCGTAGCTCCACAGCATCCGCCCGCCGGCGATCGCGATCGAGACGGTGGCGATCGCACCGGAGAGCCAGAGGACGTGCAGGTTGGTGAAGCTCGCGACGCTGACGAAGCTGCCCGACTGGTCGAACGGGTTGGAACCGGAGCCCCCGACACCGAAGGTGTCGATCTTCAGGAAGCTCGAGTAGACGGCCTCCATGATGCTGGTGAGGGCCTCGGTCACGAACTTCAGCACCTGCTTGAGAACCGTCTCGACGATGCCGCTGAGCGCTTTCTTGACGATGTCGCCGACGCTCGGCAGACCGAGGAAGAAGATGGTCAGCGGTTGCATCAGCTAACCCCTTTGAGAGGAACGTAACCGTCGATGTCGTCGACGTTCTGCCAACTCGACGACGTGTCCAGGTCGTCGGCCGTGGCGACCATCTTCCACGTGCCGTCCTGCCACGCCACCTGGGTCTGACTGACGGCGTAGCCGTTCTCGTTCCCGATCGCGATGGAGATCGTCGCGTACTGCTTGGAGTAACTGACGAAGCGGAAACCGGCGAGCTGTGGGAAGGAGTCCGGTGCCTGGTACTGGGCGGCCAGGTTGCGCAGCTTCTTCTTGTACGGCCCGTCGGCGACCTGCTCGTCGATGATGGTCGTGTCGGGCGCGGCGAGCGTGGAGCGGTAGCTGATGTTGACCGCAGCCATCACGGCACCGACGGGCGTGTCCGCGTAGCAACCCGTCACGCCGGTGGAGCTGTCGACCTCGAGCGGGCCGGCCGTCTTCGACTGCGGCAGTGCCGCCTGCCGCCAGACCGTCCAGGTGATGCCCTTGGGTGTGGTCGTCGGCAGCTTCTGCCGGGTGTCGGTGACGCCGCAGCCGAGGCCGGTCGTCTCGCCGGCCGACGGTGTCACCGAGGGGGTGGTTGAGGCCGACGGCGTCGGCGTGCTCGTCGTGCGCGACGCGGTGTCGCCGCCCGGCGGCGACGAGAGCTCGATGAAAACGGCGCCGACGACGACGAGGCCGACGACGAACGCCGCCAGCACGAGGGTCCAGCGTCGAGGTGCCCGGGTTCCGGATGCGTTTCGCTTAGCCACGGGTCGCCCTATGCCGCGTGCGCCAGGAGCTTCTGCGCGATGAGACTGCTCGCGCTGATGATGACGCAGCCGATGGCGGCGCCGGCGAGTGCGCGGACCGCGCGCGAGGAGCCGTTGCCACCGAAGTAGGCGAAGAGGAACACCCCGCCGACGCAGACGAACGCGACGCCGCCGGCCCACGACAGGCCGGTGAGGATCCAGTCGCGGATGACGCCGAGCTGCGTCATCGCGCCCTTCATGCCCTGGCTGCCCTGGAGCATCTTCGAACCGATGCCGCCGGCGGCGCTCACGACCACGCAGCCGATACACGCCGCGGCCAAGGCACGAACCGCACGGTTACTCTCGAACTGCCCGAAGTACGCGAACAGGAACATCCCGCCGGCGGCGAGGAACGCGATGCCGCCCACCCAGCCGAGGATCGTCAGCACCTCGCCGACGAGTTGCTGGAGCGGGCCGCTGACGCCGCCCGGCATCGGCACGGCGACGGCGTGGACGAGCGCCGACGACCAGATCGCGCTCAGCATCGGTCAGCACCCCCATCCCACGTAGACGCCGCGACGGCGACCCGCCTGGCGGACACGCGCATCCCTTTCGTACGAGTGATTGCCGCGCGAGCTGTGCTACTGCGTGAGCTGCTTCGCGATGAGGCTGCCGGCACTGATCAGCACGCAGCCGACGGAGACACCGGCGAGAGCACGGACGGCCCGCGAGGAGCCGTGGCCGCCGAAGTAGGCGTAGCAGAAGACGCCGCCGACGGCGATGAACGCGATACCGGCACCCCAGCCGAGCACACCGAGCACCCAGTTCTTGATGGTGTCGGCCTTGCCCTGCACGCCCGGCGGCAGGTCGGCGAGGACGTTGACGATGAGCGGCATCAGCGCACCCATAAGCGCGTTCATGCGGAACTCCTTCCGGGAGCCCAGTTCGTAACGGTCGTGGTCGTGGCTTGTTGTTGCGTCGGCGCCGGCGGCGCCTCCGCCGGCTTGGTCAGTGCGACGAGGTGCGAGCGCACCTCGGCCAGTTCCTTGGGTGGGCGGGCCGGCTCCTCGCCGACGCGCCACTCCGGCACCCACGGGATGTGCCAGACGCGCGGGACGGTGCCGGAGAGTACCTGCGCGTGGTTGCGCAACGGGGTCGGCAGCCGGCCGGGGGCGTCCGCCATGAGTACGAGACCGGCGAAGTCGAAGCCCGACGGCGTCAGCTTCCACCACCACTCGCGGATCGCCTCCTGCACCGCGGTGATGCCGTGCAGGTCGGTCCGGGCGACGAGCAGGAGCGGCCGGCGCGCCACGCCCTGCGGTACCACCGGCCAGTGCTGTGGGACGTCGTAGCCGCCGCAGTTCATCGCGGCCACGAACCGGGTCGCCCCGGCCCCGCCGTGCACGCCGACCGCCCACCAGGCGACGTCGTCGAGAAGCCTGCGGGGAGTGCGCCACCAGCCGAGCCGGCGGGTGGGAGCCGGGATGCCGCCGGCCTCCGCGTCCAGTTGCGGCCGCTGCCACGGCGGCGTCACCGGGACCGAAGGTCCGGTCGACGTCTCGCCCTCGTGCGGGCCCACCTGGGGAGGCAGCCACGGATTCGCATCCGCGCTCATCGCAACCCTCCCGATCACTGCGTCCTGCGGTCGCGTGGCCTTCCCGCGGCTGATGACACTACGCATGTACACTGTGCGAGCGCTCGCCGCGCCCTATCGTAATGTCACCGCCCTCGCCGCGGTGGCGGTCACGCTATCGTTTTCGGTGCTGACGTGCTGCTGCCGGAAACGGTTCCGCCGCTCTTGGAGAGCATCGGCAGGAGGCTACATGACCTCGTGGTGGACGCGACCGATCGGTTGGTCACCCATCAACGGGACATCCAATGAGTGAGACGCCCGGCGGCGACCGCTTTCCGCCGGTCGATGAGATCGACCCCGAGTCCGTTCCCGACTGGCCGCACCCGATCGTCTCGGTCCGGCCCGACGGCGTCGACGTCGACGGGCAGCCGGTGGAGCTGCCGCCCGGCGTGCCCCCTGAAAGCGCCCAGGCCCGCCAGATCGCTCTGCGCGCCGTCGCCGCACGATACGCGCAGCTGAACCGTCCGTTCAAGGTGCGGGCGCGGGATCCGGACGGCACCGGCTGGGATCTCATCGTCTCGCCGGACGGCTCCGTCGCGCCCGCGAGCGACGAGCCGGCCGAGTACCCGGGCGGCAAGGTGCCGCGGCGGCGCGGCGGCCGGCGGCGCGCCGGGCCGCGAGGCGGCGCACGAGCCGCGGGCGGCGGCTCGGCCGACAACCGGCGTGGCCTCGTCGCCGTCGGCGTGTTCCTCGCGGCCGTCCTGGTGCTCGGCGTCGGGGCGTTCGCCCTGACCCATCGCGGTGGTGGCCCCGTCAGGCCGCCGCAGCACACGGCCGCGAGCACGCCGCCGCCGGGCAACCTGCCCGTCCCGCCGCCGCCCGGTTTCCAGAGCCGGGCGAGCTGGGTCGTGCCGATGGCGGAGAACACCAGTGTCGCCGTCACGGCGGACCATCAGGTCGCGGTGACCAACGGCGACGGCGACCTCGAGGTGCGCGACACCGCCACCGGCGTGCTGCGCTGGAAGGCCAACCTCCCGATCAACTCCTCGGGCGAGTTGCACGTGACCACGATCGACGGGCACAAGGTGCTCGCGTTCGGCGAGACGTCGAACCTGCTCTACTGGCGGCTGGACGATCCGCAGCACGTCGAGCACACGGTCGACCTGCCCGAGGGTGCGCAGACGTCGTTCACCGGGCCGTCACCGTTGGTCCTCCTGCCCGACCAGACCGCGGCGTACGTCACGGGCGACCAGGCGAAGCTGGTCGACGTCCCCGTCGGCGCGACGGCCGTGTCGTCCACCGGGTCGTCGATCCTCGCGGTGAACGGCAGGGGCCAGCTCTGGACGCTGAAGAGCGGCGGCGGCGCCCCGCCTGCGCCGACCCGGGTGCACCCACCCGAGAAGGGTGCGCGCGTACTCCGCGCCGCGCCCACGTCCACCGGGATGTTCCTCGTCGCCTGGAAGTACGGCAGCACCAGGATGGTCATCCTGTACCAGTCGCCCGGCGGGCCCGAGCGCGGCCGCAAGGCGCTGCTCGACGAGAGTCTCGACAACGCGGGTACGGACACCGACTCGGACCTGAACCTCGCGAGTGACGACGGCAGCGTGGTGACGATGGGCGACATGGTCGTCTTCCCGAACGTGCCGCGCGCCTACACCGTCAGCGGGCTCAACAGCGCGACGGCGGTGAACGGTCACGTCTACGGCGGCGACCAGACCGGCGCATGGGTCGACGTGACGGAGAAGGGCAGCGTGAAGCTGGCGAGCCAGGAGAGCATCCCCGTCGCCGTCGACGGCGACGTCGCGCTCGTGGCCGCACAGAAGCTGGACGCGACGCTGCTGTACGCCCTGCCGTCCTCGACGGGTTCGGCGACGCCGGAACCGTCCGCGAGCGGGTCCCCGTCGAAGGGGCCATGACGTGCCGGTTGTCAGCGGCCGCGTGGCCGCTCTCGTCGTCGTGGCTGTCACAACTGTGGTACTCGCCGGATGCGGCTTCGGTGGCGACGGTTCCGCGTCGTCGAGCCCGACTGCGTCGCCGGGGCAGAGCACGAGTGGGCCTTCTCCCAGCATCGTGTCGACTCCCACGCCGGCCGACGTCGACTGGAACAGTCCGGCCGCCGTGTGCGGCGCCTTCGCCGACACTCTCTTCAGCGGCGACCCGGTCACCGAGTCGCAGACCGACCCCATCGAACGGGCGGCGAAGTACGTCACCAGCGGGTATCGCGAGACCTTCATCTCCTCCGCCCCGCGTCTCGCGCAGTGGGACACCTGGGACGAGGCAGGCGCGACACAGCTCGTGCATACGCCGATGCGCTACGTCGGTGACAAATTCGGCAAAGACACTCGTACCACGAAGTATCGGGTCGTCAGTCGGCGGGTATATCCCGCCGATTCCCAAGGAAACCCTGTCGGGCAGACCTACGGCTTCGTGGTCTACTGCACACTCATCCGTGAGCAGGGCCATTGGCGCGTGGACCAACACAACCAGGACACCGTCGACCCGCAACCCTGAGCGGAAGAGGCGAGCATGAACAGCAGGACGACGATGCTGTTCTTCGGCGCCGCAGGCATTCTCGGCATCCCGCTCGTCTGCGCGTTCTTCCTGCTGTTCTTCTTCGCTCCGGTGGGGGGCCTCGGGGCGAGCGCAGCGACCTGCCAGGCGATCGCGGACAGCTCGACGCTGCCGCCCGGCGCCGGCGGTGGGACGGTCCGCCCGGTCAAGGACATCGCGGTGAGCAGCCCGTTCGGCTCGCGGACGAACCCCGCGACTGGTGAGGTGGGCGAGTTCCACCAGGGCGACGACTTCCCCGACGCCGGCGGCGGCGGCCTGGGTGCGTCCATCTACGCATACGCCGACGGCAAGGTCGCCGCCGCGGGAGCGGCAAGCGGGTTCGGGCAGTGGATCGTCATCGACCACAACATCAACGGACAGCTCGTCAGCACCGTCTACGGGCATATGTATCCCGACGGCGTCCTCGTGCAGAAGGGCCAGGAGGTCAAGGCCGGCCAGGTCATCGCCAAGATCGGGTCCAACGGCCAGGCGACCGGTCCACACCTGCACTTCGAGTACTGGCCCGGTGGTCGGCTGACCGGGAAGGGTCATCCGGTCGACCCGCTGCCGTACGTACAGGCGGCACGTGAGCCGGGTACCCCGGCGCCGAAGAACCAGGACCACAACAACGACCAGCAGAACCTCAACGAGGCCGACAACAACAACAACGACGGCAGCGACCTCGGCGGGTTCGAGCTGCCGAAGCCGGACGGCCCCGGTGAGCAGAACAAGAACGCCGAGCCGATCCCGTCGAACTACCTCGCCGCGTACAAGGCGGCCGGGCAGAAGTACGGCATCCCGTGGGAGCTGCTCGCCGGGATCGGCAACGACGAGTCGAGCCACGGTCAGGACAACAGCGCCGGTATCCACTCCGGGCAGAACCCCTGGGGTGCGATGGGCCCGATGCAGTTCCTGCAGGGGACGTGGGACACCTACGGGGTGGACGGTAACGGCGACGGCGTGAAGAACGTGTACGACATCGCCGACGCGGCCTTCGGCGCGGCGAACTACCTCGTCGCCTCCGGCGTGAAGAAGGGCCCGCAGGGCGTGTGGGATGCGTTGTGGGCCTACAACCACCTGCACGCGTACGCCAACGACGTGCTGCGGTATGCGTGGTCGTACGCGACCGGCAAGGTGATCGTCGTGCCGGGCCAGGACGGCGGCCAGTGCGCGGCCGACAGCGGCGGCGTGCTGCGAAACGGCGGCGACACGAGCCGGGGCACCAAGGGCAACACCGACGTGAAACTGAACTGGCCGGCGGAGACCGCGACCGTCGACGACCCGACGACGAGCGGCAAGATCACACCTCGGATGATGGCGTTGCTCGACGCGATCAAGAAGTCGGCACCGTCGAAGCCGGCCTCGATCGGCTGTTACCGGGTGGCCCACCATCCGCCCGACCACATGATCGGCAAGGCTTGCGACCTGATGTTCACGCCGGCGAACACACCGAAGAACATCGACGCGGGCTGGGCGATGGCGAACTGGCTCGTGGCGAACCAGAAGGTGCTCGGCGTCAAGTACGTCATCTGGCAGGGCAAGATCTGGACGTCATACCGGGAAGCGCAGCACTGGCGCACCTACGTGGACTTCGGTTGCCCCGACCCGTCGGCGGTGACGACCTGCCACTACGACCACGTGCACGTCACGGTCTGGTGACGAGGCGATGGCGCGCCACGGCAACCAGCCGTTGAAGGGGCTCAGCGCGAGCGGTCGTCGTCGCGGCTGAGCTCGAGCGCCGTGCGCTTGGGCGTGGGGTCGAGGTCCTCGTCGACTTCGTCGTCGAGCTCCATCCGCACCTTGACGATCTCGGCGCCGGCGTCGTGGCTCAGTGCCTGGCCGAGCGCACCGGCGACGGTCAGCTGGCGGCGTAGGGCGCGGATCGCCTCCGCGGGTTCGGTGGCCATGATCGTCAGCCCCTGCCGAGGGACGGGGCGTTCCTGGTGCGGTCGCCGCGGTCGCGGTTGCGGCCGTCGGCCCGGTTGCCCGGACCGCGGCTGTCACGCGGACCGCGCCCGTTGCGGGTCCGCGTCCGGCCGTCACGGCTCATGTCACGCGAGGACGCGGGCCCGGAGCGCTCGGCGCGCATCTGCTCACGTGCGGCCAGGACCTTGGCGGCGAGCGCACTCCGTTCCGACCGCGCGGTCGCCGGCAAGTCCTGCGGTGCGGTGCCGGTACGCACCTGCAGGTGGGCGAGGCGGTTGTCCAGGTTCGTCGCGTCGGAGGCGCGGTACTGACGCGCCAGGTGGTTGCGTTCGGCCTGCCGGTGCCGGCCGGTCGGCGTGCGGCCGTTCTCGGCGCCGCGGGTCATCATGTCGCGCACCCGTTGCGGCAACTGGTCGACCGCGACGGCCTCGCGCTCCCGGGGCAGCCCGGCGAGGCGGTTCTGCCTCGCCTGCTGGTCCTCGCGATCGCGGTTCGGCTGCTGCGCAACGCGCCCGCCCTGCCGGTACGGGGTGAGCTGACGGGACGACACATCGCGGTACGGGGGGTTCTGCACGGGTAGGTTCCGATTGTCGGGATTCTGGATGGTCCGGTGGCCACGGCGCGTCCAGCTGCGTGCGCCGCGAGCGTCGCGCACGTCGCGCTGCTGTCTCTCCTCGGGCATCTGGTGCCTCCGCGCTCAGTCGCCGGTCGTGCCGGAACCGGTTGCTCGGGCGGCCGCGTCGTAGCGCCACAGCCGACGGCTTCGACGGCCCACGCGGTCCCCTCAACCGAGTACGGTACGACATGAACGCGTTCGGATGGGGTGCTCAGTCGTCGCGCAACGACTGAAGGGAGTCCTGATGGCTCGGAGTAGGGACGCCACGCCGCGCGACATCGGACCGGTCATCGTCCTCATCATCGTCGGCACCGCGATGTCGATCTTCCTGTCCGTCGATCTCGCATTGAGCGTGTCCGACTGGTGGGCCGGCAAGCAGTGGCACTTCCGCAACCCGTTCGGCGCCGTGCTCGCACTCGCGACGGGCCAGCTGCACTGGACGGGCACAGCAACCGTCTCGATCGTGGTCGAGGTGGCGGTCGTCGCCCTGCTGGCCACTCTCGTCGCGCTCGCCGCGAACCGGCGGGGCAAGACCGTCGACCGGAGTGACTGGAACAAGGCCGCCCGGCGCATGGCGACCCGACGCGACGAGCGCGCGGTCGAGACGGCCGCGACGCAGTTCGCCCACCGGGTCGCCGTGAAGAGCCCGGAGCCCGGCGTGATGTGCGGACGCAGCACGCGGTCCCGGCAGCTCGTGTACGCGCCGTGGGAGCACCTGCACCTCGACATCTGGGGCATCGGTCGCGGCAAGACGACGTCGCGCGTGGTGCCCGCGATCCTGCGCGCTCCCGGCGCTGTCATCTCGACGTCCAACAAACCCGAGGTGATGGTGAAGACCCGGCTGCCGCGCAGCCAGATGGGTGACACGTGGGTGTTCGACCCGCAGGACATCGCGGGCGAGGAACCGACGTGGTGGTGGAACCCGCTGCGCAACCTGCGCAGCCTCACCGAGGCCGAAGAACTCGCCGAGGTGCTCGCCGAGGCGAAGATCGAGGACAAGCAGAAGGCGCAGGAGGACTCGTTCTTCGAGCCCAAGGGACGCAAGCTGCTCGCGTTGGCGTTCTACGCCGCCGCCATCTCCGGGCGTCCGATCAGCGACGTCTACCTGTGGCTCGCCGACCCACGCGACACCACGATGGAGGACATCTTCGCCGAGTACGCGCCGAGCGACAGCCTGATGAGCACGGCACTGGCCGCGACGCGGCGACTCCCCGACAAGACGCGCGACAGCATCTACGCCAGCGCCGAACTGTACGTCGACTGGCTGCTCGACGACCGGGTGGTGCGCTGGATCACCGCGGGCGAGGGCCGCAAGGAGTTCACGCCCGAGGCGTTCGTCCGGTCCCGCGACACCCTGTACCTCATCTCCCGCAAGGGCAAGGGATCCGCGTCGCAGCTGACCACCGCGCTCACCGCCCGCGTGATGCGGATCGCCGAGGACTACGCCACCAGCCTGCCGGACGGGCGCATCAACCCGCCGATGATGGCGGTGCTGGACGAGGTGGCGAACGTCTGCCGGTGGCGTCAGCTCCCGGAGATGTACAGCCACTACCGGTCCCGCGGGATCGTGTTGATGACGTTCCTGCAGTCGTGGTCGCAGGGCGTGCAGCTGTGGGGCCAGGAGGGCATGAAGGTCCTCTGGGACGCCGCCACGTGCAAGATCTACGGTGGCGGCAGCGGCGAGGCGGAGTTCCTCAAGCTCGTCTCCGACACGGTCGGCGAGTGGGAGGCGCCCACGCGCACGGCCAACAGCGACGCGCAGAGCCTGTTCATGCGGTCCGGCTGGCAGGACAGCACCAGGCCGAAGGCGATCCTCCAGGTCGCCGATCTCGCGGCGTTGCCCGAGGGCCGCATGGTCGCGATGCTCGCCGGCATCCGCCCGCTGATGCTCTCCGCCGAGTACTACTTCCGTACGCCGGACGCGCGCATCGTGTCGGAGTCCGAGCGGGTGTACGGCCGTCGGCAGGAGGCCGGGCAGCACGTGCTGCAGCCGGGTGAGACGTACCAGCAACTGAACTCGCCGCCGGTGACCTACCAGCAGCCGACGGAGCCGCCGGCGAGCGGTTCGCTCAAGGAATGGCTGGCCAAGTAACACATGACCGTAGACCGCGATACGCCGGCCGGGCCGGTGCAGCAGGACGACGGCGTCGCCGTGCGGCCGTCACGGCCCTGGCGTTCCAACGTCAGCCAGCGTGCGGCGGCGGCAGCGGCCGAGGCCCAGCGCAGGGCGGCCGGACCGGACGACACCGGCGATGCCGGGGACGTGACCGGCGACCGCGACGAGGCCGCGACGCTGGCCGAGCTGGCCGGCCTGATGACCGCGGTGAAGACGCACGCGGACGCGCGCTACGACGCGATGGGCGACCAGCTCGCCGAGCTGACCACCAGGGTGGACGCGCTCGCCGGCGAGTCCGGTGACGGCGACGGTGAGCGGGACGAGCCCGATCCCGCCTCGCTGCGGTCGTGGACCGCGCGCGCGACGAGAGAGGAGTGGGAGGAGCTCGTCCGCTGGGTCGACTGGATGCAGACGATGTACAGCGTGTCCGGGCACTCGATCGACCCGGTGCCCCCGTGCTGGCCGGCGCACCGCAACGTCGCCGAGGAGCTCGCCGCGCTGCACGCCTCGTGGTTGGCGGCGATGACCGACGAGGCGAACGCGAAGGGCGTCAGCGACGCGTCGCTGTACTGGCACGACCGCTGGCTCTGGCCGACGCGCGAACGGCTGTCCGGCAGCTTCCTCGAGCGCTGCCGCACCGGCCGGCACGAGCTGCCGCGGCCACCGCAGCCCACGAACCCCGCGTTCATCCCGGAGACACCGGACAGCCCGCCGGCCTCGGCGTAGGCACGGGCCTCGTCGCGGTGAGCCCGGCCGCTCACCCGCGGGTAGGGTGCAACGGTGTCGTCGTCGCGCGTCCTCGTCGCCCTGTACGGGCCGACGTCGTCGGGTAAGACGGCACTGTCGCTCGACCTCGCCGAACGGGTGTCGCGCGAGCTGCGCCTCGAACCGGTCGTCATCTCCGCCGACTCCCGGCAGGTGTACCGGTACATGGACATCGGTACGAGCAAGACGATGCCGGGCGAGCGGCACGGCATCCGGCACGAGATGATCGACGTCGCCGAACCCGTGCGGAAGTTCGAGCTGGACGAGTACGTGCGTCAGGCGCGTGCGCACATCGAGTGGTGCTTCCAGAACGCCGCGCTGCCGCTCGTCGTCGGCGGTACGGCGGTCTACGTCAGGTCGCTGCTCGAGGGCTGGGAGGTCGACGCCGTCGCCGCGGCGACGGCCTCGGTGCGCAGGGACTTCCCGAAGAGCATGGCCGCCGACGCATACGCGATGCTGCGCCGGCTCGACCGCGCGGCCGCCGCACGGGTGCACCCGAACAACTACGACGGAGTCGTCAACGCGCTGGGGCGGGTGATGGCCGGCCAGGGCCGGGACGACCGGCGACGCGCGGACGACGACATGCGCACCGTCGTGCTCGGCCTCGACCGCCCGGTGCGCCAGCTCGACGCGCGGGTCGCCGAGACGTTCGACCACCAGATGGACGCCGGGCTCCACGACGAGGTCCTCGACCTCGAGGAACGCTACGACCTCGACGCCGAGATGCGCAGGCGCGGCCGGCGGAGCGCGAACCAGGTGTTGCGAACGCACGGCTACCGGGAGTTCTTCGAGATCGCGAGCGAACGCGGCAAGCGCGTGACCGCGCTGAACAAGGCGGAGCTCGGTGCCGTCCGCGACCGCGTGGTCGCGACCATCCAGGCGCACACGCGCCGGCAGCGGTCCGCGTTCGCGAAGATGCCTGGCCTCGTCCGCGTGCGATCGGCCGACGACGCGGTCGCGAGGATCAAGGAGGGACGGTGACGTCGCCCCCCCGAGCCCCGTCGCATCGGCGCCGGACGTGCGGCTGCCTCTCGTAGACTCTCGGCAGTCATCCAGTGCGAGTGGCGAGGTTGGCGTCGATGCCGGAGACCCCTGAAGAGATCTACAAGCGCGCACGGTTCATCGCCGACGGCGACGGGCGGCTGCCGATCCCGATGTACGTGGCGATGCCGCAGTTCCCGTACGAGGGCGAGTTCTACGTCAAGCCGCTGATCGAGCCGCTCGTACCCGAACCTCCGCGCCGCGGCGAGGACGGGCCGGCCGAGTGCCCGCGCTGCCAGTACCCGGGCGACGGCGTCATCTGGTCCGACGACGAGTGGATCCTCGCGACCGACTCACAACCGTCCGGGTTGCCCGTGGCGGTCCTGCTGCAGCCGAAGGCGCATCTCGACCTCGGGCAGTTGGACGACGCGCAGGCGGCCGCGATGGGCCGGATGATCGTGCACCTCGAGCGCGCGATCTCGTCGCTCGACGGCGTCGCCCGGGTGCACGTCGCGCGATGGGGCGACACCGACGCACACCTCAACGTCTTCCTCTACGCGCGCCCGGAGGGGTTCGGTCAGTTCCGCGGCGCGTGCCTGTCACTGTGGGAGGATATCCTGCCGCCGACGCCCGAGGGCGTGTGGCGGCTGAACCACAAGACGGTCGCGGACCGGTTCGCCGAGTCCTACGGCGGCACGGTGCACATCGAGGTGCAGCAGGCAGACACGAGCGGCATCGCCGATCGCCTGTCCGGGCTGTGACCCACTTCTCGCCGGCTTGACCATCCGTTGACGGTCCCGCCCGTCTTCCCGCGGGAGGATGGACGCGGAGCACGGCGAAGCGACGGCGGGGTGGTGGAACGTGTGCGGAATCGTCGGGTGGGCGGCGTACGAACGTGATCTGACCAGCGAGCAGCCGACTGTCCAGGCGATGACCGACACGATGGCCTGCCGCGGCCCGGACGCCGAGGGCACCTGGCTGCGCCGGCACGCGGGGCTCGGCCACCGCAGGCTCGCGGTCATCGACCTGCCGGGCGGGTCCCAGCCGATGACCAGGGAGGGCACCGACGGCGGCGACGTCGGGCTCGTCTTCAGCGGGGAGATCTACAACTACGTCGAACTGCGTGACGAGCTGCGCCGCCGGGGCCACACCTTCCGCACCGACAGCGACACCGAGGTCGTCCTCGTCGGCTACCTCGAGTGGGGCGCTGCGCTCGCCGAACGGCTCAACGGCATGTACGCGTTCGCGGTGTGGGACGACCGGGACGAGCGGCTGCACCTGGTGCGCGACCGCATGGGCGTGAAGCCGCTGTACTACTACCCGACCGACGACGGCGTGCTGTTCGCGTCCGAGCCGAAGGGCATCCTGGAGAACCCGCTCGCGCGCCGCGTGGTGAGCCTGGACGGGCTGCGCGAGATCTTCGGTGTCACGAAGACACCGGGGCACGGGATCTGGGAGGGCATGCGCGAGGTCGAGCCGGGCACCGTGGTGACCGTCGACCGCAACGGCGCACGCGCACACGTCTACTGGCGGCTCACCGCCGTGCCGCACACCGACGACAGGGACACCACCGTCGCGCGCGTCCGCGAGCTGCTGGACGACATCGTCGCGAGGCAGCTCGTCGCGGACGTACCGCGCTGCGTGCTGCTCTCCGGCGGCCTCGACTCCAGTGCGATCACCGCGCTGTCGGCGGGCCGGCTGGCGCGCGACGGTGAGCAGGTGCGGACCTTCGCCGTCGACTTCGTCGGCCAGACCGAGAACTTCAAGCCGGACGCGATGCGCGACACGCCCGACACGCCGTACGTGCACGACGTGGCCGAGCACGTGCACAGCCGGCACGAGGACATCGTCCTCGACGCGAAGACGCTCGCCGACCCGGACGCGCGCCGCGCGGTGATCCGCGCCCGGGACATACCGGCCGGGCTCGGCGACATGGACAAGTCGCTGTACCTGTTGTTCAAGGCGATCCGCGCACACTCGACGGTCGCCCTGAGCGGCGAGTCGGCCGACGAGGTCTTCGGCGGCTACCGCTGGTTCCACGACGAGCAGGTGCAGCGGGCAGACATGTTCCCCTGGATCGCGCAGTTCGCCAGGTACCGGGGCAACCGCGGCCCTGGCGCCATGAACGCCGACCTGATGCGCAGGCTCGACCTCGTCGGCCATCTCAGGGCGCGGTACGCCGAAGCCGTCGCGGAGGTGCCGACGCTCGAAGGAGAGAGCGAGCACGAGGCGCGGATGCGGCGCATCTCGTACCTGCACCTCACCAGGTTCGTCCGCATCCTGCTCGACCGGAAGGACCGGATGAGCATGGCCGTCGGCCTCGAGGTGCGCGTGCCGTTCTGCGACCACCGGCTCGTCGAGTACGTGTTCAACGCGCCGTGGGCGCTGAAGACCTACGACGGGAGGGAGAAGAGCCTACTGCGCGGTGCGACGGCCGACGTGCTGCCGCGGTCGGTCGTCGAGCGGGTGAAGAGCCCGTACCCGTCGACGCAGGACCCGCGCTACGCGGCCGAGTTGCAACACCATCTCGCCGACGCGATCGCGCACGGTGCCCCCGGACTGGAGGGGCTCTACGAGCTCGACGCGCTGCGCCGGATGACCAAGCTGCCCCTCGAGCAGGTCTCGACCCCGGACCGGATGGCGATGGAACGCGCGTTGGACATCGCGACCTGGCTGGAGATGTACCGGCCGGAGCTCCGCCTGTCCTAGGTGTCGCCGACGCGCCGCCCGTCGTAGCTGTCACGGGCGGCGACGACCTGCTCGATATGCGTCTCGGCCCAGTCGATGATGGCCCGCATCACGGGCAGCAGGCTCACGCCGAGCGGGGTCAGCGCGTAGTCGACGCGAACCGGCACTGCCGGTGTGACCGTGCGGGACACCAGGCCGTCGCGCTCCAGGCTGCGCAGCGTCTGGGTGAGCATCTTCTCGCTGGCGCCGGCGACGGTACGGGACAGGTCGCTGTAGCGGCGCGGCCCGGCGGCCAGTGCGTTCAGCAGCAGGCTCACCCATTTGTCGCTGATCCGGTCGAGCAGCTTCCGCGCCGGGCACTCGGCGAGGTAGGCGTCGTACGCGACCCGAGCGTCCGCGCGCCGCTGCTCGGCGGTGCGGGTTGCCATGGCGCTCCTCCTCGTACGGTACGCACCTCGGAGTGCGTACTTCCCGATAGAGAGTAGCGCTCCCTACGTTGCGTGTGGCATGACGAGACGGAACAAGGGAGTGGATTCCATGCGAGCCGTGGTCGTACGGAGCTTCGGCGGACCGGACGTACTGGAGATCGCGGACGTGCCCCCGCCGGTAGCGGGCGAGGGACAGGTACGGATCAGGGTCGCGGCCGCGACGGTCAACCCGGTCGACCTGGCCACCAGGTCCGGTGCGCTCACCGAGGCGGGCCTGCTGCCGGTGCGTGACGTGACCGGCATCGGCTGGGACGTCGCAGGTGTCGTCGAGGACACCGGACCCGGCGTCAGCGGCATCGCGCCGGGGGACCGGGTGATCGGGCTGTCCGACCGGCTGGACGTGCCCGTCGGGGCGCAGGCCGATTACGTCGTCCTCGATGCGGCCGCGGTGACCGGTGCGCCTGCGGAGGTGTCGCTCGTCCAGGCGGCGACGCTGCCGCTCAACGGGCTCACCGCCCTGCAGGCACTGGACCTGCTCGACCTGGGCGAGGGGGACACGCTGCTCGTGACCGGCGCGGCGGGCGCCGTCGGCGGTTACGCCGTCCAGTTGGCCACGGCACGCTGCATCCACGTCGTCGCCGTCGCATCGGCCGACGACGAGCCGTTGGTGCGTACGCTCGGCGCCGAGCACTTCGTCCCCCGTACGGCAGAGCGCATGGGCGAGGCCACCCG
The DNA here is from genome assembly GCA_036378185.1 of Streptosporangiales bacterium. Classification (GTDB taxonomy): domain Bacteria; phylum Actinomycetota; class Actinomycetes; order Streptosporangiales; family WHST01; genus WHST01. The sequence goes on from DASUWX010000178.1 coordinate 28,318, forward strand.
CGCGCTCGTCCCGGGCGGCGTGCACGCCGCACTGGACGCCGCAGTCGTCGGCGTGGCCGCACTCGACGCGGTGCGGTCGGGCGGGACCTTCGTCGCGCTGGCCCGTGGCGCAGAGCCCGCGCCGCTGCGCGGCACCCGGGTCGTCAACGAGTGGATTCGGGCCGACGCGGGGAGTCTCGCGCAGCTCGTCGCCCTCGTCGAGGCCGGCGTGCTCGACCTGCGGGTCGCAGCAACCATGCCGCTCGACCGCGTCGCCGAGGCGCATCGCCGTCTCGCCGACGGCGGTCTCCGTGGCCGCATCGTCCTCGTGCCCTGACGGCCGCAGCCCCGCTGCCGTGCCTGGGGCTAAGGGATCGACGCCTCGTGACACGTTCCTTACCGACACCCCTTGAAAGTCGACGCGGGTTGTCAACTCCGAAGATCGAGTACGGCGACCCGGAGTCGATCGTGTCGGCAAACGACCGTTTTGGAGACACGGCCGCCAGGAGTGGCTCCAGTCGTCAGCCGGCGAGGGCGGCGGCCACGACGGCGCGCGCCTCCTCCTGCACCTGGGCGAGGTGTTCCGGGCCGCGGAACGACTCGGCGTAGATCTTGTACACGTCCTCGGTGCCGGACGGACGGGCGGCGAACCAGGCGTGCTCGGTGAGCACCTTGAGGCCGCCGATCGGCGCGTCGTTGCCCGGGGCCCGCGTCAGCTTCGCAGTGATCGGCTCACCGGCCAGCTCGGTGGCCGTCACCTGCGCGGGGCTGAGCTTCGCGAGCACCGCCTTCTCCTCCCGCGTCGCGGCGGCGTCCAGTCGCGCGTACGCGGGCTCGCCGAACTTCTCCACCAGCTCCCGGTAGCGCGCGCTCGGGGTCTTGCCCGTGGCGGCGGTCAGCTCGCTCGCGAGCAGGCACAGCAGGATGCCGTCCTTGTCGGTGGTCCACACGCTGCCGTCACGGCGCAGGAAGGACGCGCCGGCGCTCTCCTCGCCGCCGAACGCCACCGACCCGTCGAGCAGGCCGGGCACGAACCATTTGAAGCCGACCGGTACCTCGACGAGCGTGCGGCCGAGGTCGTCGGCGACGCGGTCGATCATCGCCGACGACACCAGTGTCTTGCCGACCGCCGCGCCTGCGCCCCAGCCGTCGCGTGCGCGGTACAGGTAGTCGATCGCGACGGCGAGGAAGTGGTTCGGGTTCAGCAGGCCCGCGTCGCCCGTGACGATGCCGTGCCGGTCGGAGTCCGCGTCGTTGCCCGTCGCGATGTCGTAGCGCTCACGTTGTGCGATCAGCGACGCCATGGCGTACGGCGACGAGCAGTCCATCCGGATCTTGCCGTCCCAGTCGAGCGTCATGAACCGCCAGGTCGGGTCGACGAGCGGGTTGACGACGGTGAGCTCGATGCCGTAGCGGTCGCCGATCGCGCCCCAGTACGCGACGCTGGCGCCGCCGAGCGGGTCGGCGCCGATGCGCAGGCCGGACGAGCGGACCGCGTCGAGGTCGACGGCGGCACCGAGGTCGCCGACGTACGCGTCGAGGAAGTCGTACGTGCCCGTCGTGTCGGCTGAGCGCGCACGAGACAGCGGGACGCGGCGGACACCGCCGAGCCCGCCCGCGAGCAGCGCGTTGGCGCGGTCCTGGATCCAGCGCGTGACGTCGGTGTCGGCGGGGCCGCCGTTCGGCGGGTTGTACTTGAAGCCGCCGTCGCGCGGCGGGTTGTGCGACGGGGTGACGACCACCCCGTCGGCGACGCCGTCCGTTCGGTCGCGGTTGTAGGTGAGCACGGCGTGCGACAGCGCGGGCGTGGGCGTGTACCCGTCCCTGCTGTCGACGAGAACCCGCACGTCGTCGGCGGCGAACACCTCCAGTGCCGTGGCCCACGCCGGTTCGCTCAGCGCGTGGGTGTCGCGCGCGAGGAACAGCGGGCCGGTGGTGCCCGCCTGGGCGCGGTACTCACAGATCGCCTGGCTCGTGGCCGCGATGTGGTCGTCGTTGAAGGCCGCGTCGAACGCCGAACCGCGGTGCCCGGACGTGCCGAAGGCGACGCGCTGCTCCGGCACCTCGGGGTCCGGGTGCTCGGTGTAGTACGCGGTGACGAGCCGCGCCACGTCGACGAGGTCTGCGGGCTGGGCGGGCTGTCCGGCGCGCGGGTCGTTGGGCATGGCCTCACCGTAGACCGCGGCCGCGGTCAGGCGAACAGGTGGATGGCCGCGAGTGACGTGCCCGCTGCGACGAGGGTGGACACCAGGCCGAGCGCGACCGCGCGGCCGCCGGTGCGGACCAGCGTCCGCAGGTGCACGCCGGTGCCGAGACCGAACAGCGCGCCGGCCAACACGAGTGTCGTCACCACCTGCACGCCGCCGAGCACCGGGTGCGGGACGAGCCCCGTGCTGCGGACGCCGATCATCGCGAGGAAGCCGAGCACGAACAGGGGCACCAGCGGCGGGCGCCTGCCGTCGCCGTGCGCGCTCGAGCGCGCGCGTTGCACCAGGCTGCGACCCGCGACCAGCGGGGCGAGCAGGACGACGCGGGTCAGCTTGACGACGACGGCCGTGGCGAGCGCCGTCGCGCCCGCGGGCGACGCGGCCGCCACGACCTGCGCCACCTCGTGCACGCTCGCGCCCGCCCAGGCGCCGGCCCGGACGGGCGAGAGCCCCAGCGGGCCGTACACGAGCGGCAGCAGGAGCAGCGCGGCGCCGCCGAAGATCGTGACGAGCGCGACCGCGGTCGCCAGGTCCTCCTCGTCGCTGTCGGACACCGCGTCCATCGCCGCCGCCGCGGACGCGCCACAGATCGAGAAGCCGGTCGCGACGAGCAGCGACGTGCCCGACGTGACCCGCAGCAGCCTACCGGCCGCCAGTGTCACCGCGAACGTGATCGTCACCGTGACGAGGACGACGAGCAGGACCCCCGCCGGCAGCCGCAACACCTGCCCGACGGCGAGCTGCAGCCCGAGCAGCACGACACCGGTCCGCAGCAGCCGGCGCGTGGCGAACCGCGCACCGGGCAGCGCCCACGGCCGGACGAGCCCGGCGTTCCTGGCCAGGACGCCGAGAGCGACCGCGACGGTGAGCGTGCCGGCCACCGGGAGCAGCCGGTTGACGGCGAACGCGACCGCGACACCCACGGCGACGACGGCGAGACCGGGGGCGTGACGGAGCACGGCGGGACGCCGCGGCGGCGGGGGCGCCGGTGCCGGCGTCGAGGCCGGAGCGCGCGTGGAGAGGTGCATGCTCTCGAGGCTCGCCGCGTGCCGGTCCTGCCGGTAGGCCCAGTGTGCTATCCGTTCATAACCAACCGTTATGTCTAGGGTGAGGGTGATGCGTTCCGACATCCGTTCGCTCGAGATGCTGCTCGCCATCGCCGAGCACGGCAGCATCGGCGGCGCCGCACGCGCGTTGGCCGTCAGCCAGCCCGCGGTGTCGACGCGGATCCGCAAGCTGGAACGGCGCACCCGGCTCTCGCTCGTCGAGCGGACGCCGCGCGGGTCGCGGTTGACCACGGTGGGTGCGACACTCGCGGACTGGGCGAAGGACGTGCTGGCGGCGTCCGACCGGCTGGAGGCCGGTGTGACCGCCCTGCGGGCGGACAGGGACAGCGAGCTGCGGCTGTCGGCGAGCATGACCGTTGCCGAGTACCTGCTGCCGCGCTGGCTCACCGAGCTCGGCGACCGGCTGCCGGCGACGAGCGTGGCGCTGCGGGTGCACAACTCGGCTGACGTCGCCAGGCAGGTGCTCGCCGGCGACGCCGACGTCGGCTTCGTCGAGGGCGTGTCGGTGCCGACGGGGCTCGCGCGCCGCGTCGTCGCGCGGGACGAGCTCGTGGTGGTCGTCAGCCGGCGGCACCCGTGGGCGCGCCGGCGCCGCGGCCTGCGCCTGGACGAGGTGGCGAACGCCGCACTCGTGCTGCGCGAGTCCGGCTCGGGCACGCGGGAGACGCTGGACCGCGCGCTCGCGCGAGCCGGGATCGAGATCACGCCGCGGCTCGTGCTCGCCTCGACCGCCGCGATCAAGTCGGCCGTGGAGGCGGGCGACGGCGTGAGCGTACTGAGCCGGCTCGCCGTGACGGAGGAGCTGCGGGCCGGCCGTCTCGTCGAGGTGCCCGTTCCCGACCTCGACCTGCGCCGGTCGCTCCGCGCGATCTGGCCGAGCGGCATCCGGCTCCCGGACGCCGCCGCCGAGCTGCTCAGGTGCGCGGTCGCGTGAGCGGGGCGGACCGGGCAACGCCCGCGCCACCGGACGGTGCCCGGCGCGGCACCGTCGCGCTGATGGCCGCCGCGACCGGCGCCGTGATCGCGAACCTCTACTACGCGCAGCCGCTGGAGGACACGCTCGCGCGCGAGATGGGGGTGCCCACCGGCGCGGTCGGCGTCGTGCTCACGCTGTTCCAGGTGGCGTACGCCGTCGGCCTGGCGACGCTCGTGCCGCTCGGTGACCTGGTCGAACGCCGCCGGCTGCTCGGCGTGCTGCTCGCCGTCGACGTGGCCGGGCTCGTGGGGCTGGCCGTCGCACCCGGGCTCGCCGTCCTCGAGGTCGGTGCCGTGATCGTCGGCCTCACCACCGTCGTCGCGCAGATCCTGGTGCCGTTCGCCGCGCACGTCGCGGCACCGCACGAGCAGGGCCGGGTGGTGAGCACGGTGATGAGCGGGCTGCTCATCGGCGTCCTGCTGTCCCGCACCGTGTCCGGGCTGCTCGCGCAGGTGGCCGGCTGGCGTGCCGTGTTCGCGCTCGGCGCCGCGGCCACCGCGCTCGTCGGGCTGCTGCTGATCCGCTCACTGCCCCGGGTCGCGCCGACGACGACCCTCGCCTACCCGCGACTGCTGGCGTCCGTCGTGGCGCTGGTCCGCGAGGAGCCGGTGCTCCGGTTGCGGATGATCTACGGAGCCCTGCAGTTCGCGTCGTTCAGCGTGTTCTGGTCCAGCGCCGGCTTCCTGCTCGCCAACCCGCCCTACTCGTGGAGCAACGCCGCGATCGGCGCGTTCGCGCTGGTCGGGGTGGCGGGCGCCGTCGCCGCGCGCGTTGCCGGGCGGCTCGCCGACGCCGGGCACGCCAGGCGGGCGACGCTCGGCTTCCTGCTGCTCATGGCGGTTTCGTACCTGCCCATGCGCGTGGGCGGGCACCAGATCGCCGCGCTCGTGACCGGCGTCGTGGTGATGGACTTCGGCGCCCAGGGCACGCACATCAGCAACCAGAGCATGATCTACCGGCTGCGGCCGGACGCGCGCAGCCGGCTCAACACGGCCTACATGACGGGCTATTTCGTCGCCGGGGCGCTGGGCAGCGGGCTGTCCGCCGTGCTCGTCTATCCGCGCTTCGGCTGGATCGGCACGTGTGTCCTCGGTGCCGCGTTCCCAGCGCTCGGCGTCGTCATCTGGTGCGTCGACCGGATGCGCGGGTCGGTGGAACGCGACGGCTGAGCCAGGGAAGTTCCGGGGTTCACCCCGACCCCATCGCCGCGACAGCGTGCGAGGATGTTCACACCATGAACGACTACGGACAGGTGCTCTGGCTGCCGGTCGCCGCGGGTCTATCCGGCGTCGGGCTGCTGATCAGCATCGTGCTCTGGCGACGCAGAGGCGCCGCCTCCGGGCTGCGGGCGGCCTCCTGGTCGCTGCTGCCGATAGGCCTCTATCTCGTCGGCCTGCTGGGGGTGCTCGTCCCGTTCGGGTTCCGCCTCGCGAGCTGGGCCGCCCACCTGGTCTTCTCGCTGTCCGCATGGCTCGGCCTCGCGGTCATCGGCCTGGCCGTGCTGTTGTGGATCGTCTCCGGTGTCATGCTCGGCCGGCGCCGGGCGCGGGCCGACGCCGAGGACGGCGACACCGCCGTCGGTCCGGGCCGCGACTCCGCCACGAAGCAGGTCACCACCGGCAGGTCCTCGGGCAAGGCGAAGGCGTCCGACGAGGACGAGTTCAGCGACATCGAGGAGATCCTCAAGCGTCGCGGCATCTCCTGACCCGCGCCCGTCGTCGACAGCCGACCGTCGAGTGCTGCGGGGCGCCGGATAGCCGCACGGTGCCGCCGAGCCCGGCGGCCGGCCCTCTGGAGAGCGGGCGCCTGTCGCCCGCATATCGAAAACCGCATACGTGCCGGCAACACCCTGCTGCCTTGACTGGGGCGGATGTCCTTCAGCCAGTCGGCACGGCGCCGTACCCGATCGACCTTCCTTGCTGTCCTGCCCGTCGTCGCGACCCTGATGCGTGTGCTGGGCCGCTCACGCGAGCCTCGTCGCCGCGACGTTCCCCGCCGGTCCCGTCGGAGCGCGCTCGGCATCCCTCACGGTGAAGTCCCCGGCGGCGTGACGGTCTTCGACGACGAATACCCGGCCGTGGCCAACCTCGACCCGGCTCTGCTCGACGCCCTCCGCCGGGCCGCGACGGATGCTGCGGCCGCCGGGGTCGAGTTCCGCGTCAACAGCGGGTGGCGGTCCCCCGAATACCAGGAGCAGCTGCTCGCCGAGGCCGTCTCGAAGTACGGCTCGGAAGAGGAAGCCGCCCGCTGGGTCGCAACCCCGACCGCGTCTCCGCACGTGTCCGGCGCCGCGGTCGACCTCGGGCCATCCGAGGCCAGGACGTGGCTGGCGGAGCACGGCGCCGGGTACGGGCTGTGCCAGATCTACAGGAACGAACCCTGGCACTACGAGTTGCGCCCCGAAGCCGTCGATCACGGGTGCCCTCCCATGTACGCAGACCCCACGCACGACCCACGGATGCGGCGTGACGCGTCGACAAGCGGACCCCGGCACCTGGACCGAGGATCGACCACGGTGCATCCGCAGCGTACATGCCGTCGGCATATCGAAAACCGCATACGTCCCGGCAACACCACGCTGCCTTGACTGGACGCATGAACTCCAGTGGACCAGCACGGACAGCGGCCGGCCGCCCCGGGTCACCGGCGGCGTCATCCGACACGGCCATGCCCACCACGGGAATCACGATCTATGGCTGCGGTCGGGACGAGGCCGCCATGTTCCGGGAGTCGGCACCTCGCTTCGGCTTCCGGCCGACCATCACCGATGCGGCGGTGTCCGAAGCCAACAGCGCCCTGGCCCTCGGAAGCCGGTGCATCAGCGTCGGGCACAAGACCCGGGTGACCAATCCCGCTCTTCTCGCCCTCCGCCGGGTCGGCGTGGAGTACATCTGCACGAGAAGCGTCGGTTACGACCACATCGACGTGGAATACGCGGAGCGCGTCGGCGTCAGGGTCGAGAATGTCGCATACTCACCCGACAGCGTCGCCGATTACACGCTGATGCTCATGCTCATGGCGATCCGCGATGCGAAGTCCGTAATCCGCCGCGTCGAGTCCCATGACTACAGGCTGGGTGACGTACCCGGGAAGGAACTGCGCGACCTGACCGTAGGTGTGGTCGGAACGGGACGCATCGGCACGGCCGTCATCGACAGGCTGCGCGGCTTCGGCTGCCGGGTACTGGCCCACGACAGGTGCGCAACGGCCGCCGCCGACTACGTCCCCCTCGACGACCTGCTAGGGCTGAGCGACATCGTCACGCTGCACACCCCGCTCAACGCAGGTACCCACCACCTGCTCGACAGGCACCGTATCGCGGGAATGAAACACGGCGCATTCGTGATCAACACCGGACGCGGCTCGCTTCTCGATACCGAAGCCCTTGTGTCGGCACTGGAACAAGGCCGGTTGGGTGGGGCGGCGTTGGACGTCGTCGAAGGCGAGGACGGCGTCTTCTACGCCGACTGCCGTGACAAGCCCGGCGCAAGCCGGCTGTTGCTGCGACTGCAGCAGCTGCCGAACGTGCTGGTCAGTCCGCACACCGCCTATTACACCGACCACGCCCTTACCGACATCGTCGAGAACACCCTCATAAATTGCTCCTACTTCGAAGGCAGGAACCAGCATGGATAGGTTGAAGGTCGGGATCGTCTTCGGCGGTGCTTGCGAAGAGCATCCCGTCTCGGTCAAGTCCGCGCGGGAGGTCGCGAAGAACCTCGACACCGAGAAGTACGAACCGTTCTGGATCGGCATCACGGAGAGCGGTGCGTGGAAGCTCTGCGACGGCCCTGACGCGGATTGGGAGAGCGGCGACTGCCGGACGGCTGTGCTGTCGCCGGACAGGAGCGTGCACGGGCTGCTGGTCCTGGAGCCGGGGGCGTGCGAAGTGCTCCGCCTGGACCTGGTCTTTCCCGTACTCCACGGCAGGTTCGGCGAGGACGGTGCGATCCAGGGTCTGTTGGAGCTCTCCGGGATACCGTACGTCGGCTGCGACGTCCAGAGCTCCGCCGTGTGCATGGACAAGTCCCTGACCTACGCGGTCGCCAGGAGCGCGGGAATTGCGACGCCGAACTTCTGGGTCGTCGCAGCGAACGAGAAGGCCGAGCCGGACGAGTTCCGTTATCCGGTCTTCGTGAAGCCCGCTCGCTCCGGTTCATCCTTCGGGGTCAGCAAAGTCACCTGCGAAGAGGAGTTGTCGAGCGCGCTGGAGACCGCACGGCAGTACGACGCGAAGGTCGTGATCGAGGAAGCTGTGGTCGGCAGCGAGATCGGCTGCGCGATCATGGGGGAAGGATCCAGCCTGGTCGCGGGTGAGGTGGACCGGATCTCCCTGACGCACGGCTTCTTCCGGATTCATCAGGAGACCTCGCCCGAGAGCGGTTCGGAGAACTCGACGTTCATCGTTCCCGCCGACATCTCCGCAACCTCGCGGCGGCTCGTCCAGGAGACGGCCAAGACCGTCTATCGCGCCTTGGGCTGCGGGGGCCTTGCCCGCGTCGACATGTTCCTCCAGGAGAACGGCCAGGTGGTACTGAACGAGGTCAACACCTTGCCCGGCATGACCTCGTACAGCCGTTATCCCCGGATGATGGCCGCCGCCGGGCTGCCGCTCTCCGACGTGATCGACCGGCTCGTGTCGCTGACGCTGCACGGGAAGGAACGATGAACGACGACTTCGTGTTCGTGGACGAGCTGGTGCCAGGGATCCGTTGGGACGCCAAGTACGCCACCTGGGACAACTTCACCGGCAGGCCGGTGGACGCATACCTCGCGAACCGCATCGTCGGCACCCGGGCCTTGTGTGCGGCCCTCGAGCAGGCGCAGGAGAAGGCAGCGACCCTCGGCTTCGGCCTGCTTCTCTGGGACGGGTACCGCCCACAACGCGCCGTGGACTGCTTCCTGCGCTGGTCCGGACAGGCCGAAGACGGTCGGACCAAGGCGCGGCACTACCCGAACCTGGACAGGCCCGAGTTGGTTGCAAAGGGCTATGTAGCGGCCAGGTCAGGTCACAGCCGGGGCAGTACGGTGGACCTGACGCTCTACCACCTGGCCACTCGCGACCTCGCCCCCATGGGCGGCCACCACGATCTGATGGACCAGGTCTCACATCACGGAGCAGAGGGCATCACACCGGTCGAGGCGAGAAACCGTCGATACCTCCGCACCGTCATGGAGGACAGCGGTTTCGACGGCTACGACTACGAGTGGTGGCACTACACGCTGAGGGACGAGCCCTACCCGGACACCTATTTCGACTTCGACATCACGCCCCGGACGATTGGGTTCGAACCCGGCGGACACCGCGAGGCAGCCCGCCCCGCTTCGCCGCCTCCGCGAGGTGACGCAGCAGCAGGTGCCGGAACGCCTGTGCGGCGCGGGTGAGCGTGACGTCCGTGCGGTGGGCGAGCGCGATCGTGCGGGCGAGCCCGGGCGGCGCGAGCGGCGTACCGCGCAGCCGGGGCCGTCCGTCCAGCACCATGGTCGGCACGATCGCGATGCCGAGCCCCGCCTCGACCAGCCGCAGCACCGCGTCCATCTCCCCGCCCTCGACCGCGAGCCGGGGACGGATACCCGCCTGCCGGCACGCGGCGAACGTCGCGTCGCGCAGGTCATAGCCTTCACGGAACATCACCAGCGGCCGCTCGGCCAGCTCGGCGATCGGGAACCGCTTGCGCCGCGTCGGCGCGGGACCGCCCGCCGCCGACGCCACCATCAGGTCCTCACGCAGCAGCGGCTGCTCGGTCAGCGCGGTCGGGCCGCGGGAGTCCGGCGTGATCACCAGTGCGAGGTCGAGATCGCCGCGCTGCAACGCGTCGACGAGGTCGCGTGAGCCGCTCTCGGTGAGCATCAGCTCGATGCCCGGGTACCGGTCGCGGTACGCGCGCAGCACGTCGGCGACCAGCGTGACGGTGAGGCTCGGCGTCGCGCCGAGGCGCAGCCGCCCGCGCCGCAGGCCGGCGAGCTCCTGCACCTCGGTGCGCGCGGTCTCGGTGTCGGCGAGGATCCGCCGGGCGAGCGGCAGCAGCACCTCGCCCGCCGCGGTGAGCGCGACGTTGCCGCGAGCGCGGCTGAACAGCGCCGCGCCGAGCTCCCGTTCCAGCGCACTCACCTGCCGCGACAACGACGGCTGGGCGACGTGGCAGGCGCGGGCGGCCCGGGTGAAGTGCTGCGTCTCGGCGACCGCGACGAAGTACGCGAGCTGCTGCAGCGTCATAGCTCCAGGGTATCGGGAAGGTACTGACGATGCATTGGACGAATGCCTGGGCGCCGCCCTAGCGTCGCAGGCATGACCGCGACACTCGAGCGCCGAGTGGGTGAGACGACCGTACGGCGCCCTGGACCGATGGAGTTCTGGCGCACCTCAGTGGGCAAGAAGGCCGTGATGGCGGTGACCGGGGCGGTCCTGTTGCTGTACCTGTTCGCGCACATGCTCGGGAACCTGAAGATCTACTTCGGCGCGGCGGCGTTCGACCATTACGCGCACTGGCTGCGCACCATCGGCGAACCGCTGCTGCCGTACGGCTGGTTCCTGTGGCTGCTGCGCGGCGTCCTCACCGTCAGCGTCGTGCTGCACATCGTCGCCGCCGCACAGCTGACGGCGCGCAGCCGGGCAGCGAGGCGCGGTCGCGGTTCGGCGCGGCGGCTGCGCGTGCCGGGGACGTACGCCACCCGCACGATGCGGTGGGGCGGCGTCGTCATCGCGCTGTTCGTCGTCTACCACATCCTCGACATCACGCTCGGCACGCTGAACCCCGACTACCTCGCCGGGCACGTGTACCACAACGTCACGGCCGACTTCCGGTACTGGTTCGTGGCCGCGTTCTACACCGTCGCGATGGCCGCGCTGGCGCTGCACATCCGGCACGGCGTGTGGAGCGCGACGCAGACGCTCGGCCTCGCCGGCACGCGCGAACGCGTGTTGCGGGCCGCGTCGACGGCCGTGGCGGTCGTGATCTGCGGCGGCTTCGTCGTCGTGCCGTGGTCGATCCTGCTCGGGTTCGTGAGGTGACCGTGTACTACGAGGAAGGCGCGAAGATCGCGGACAGCAAGGCACCGGCCGGGCCGCTCGACCGGCGGTGGGAGAGCCGAAGGTTCGGCGCGCGCCTGGTGAACCCGTCCAACAAGCGCAGGCTGACGGTGATCGTCGTGGGCACCGGCCTCGCCGGCGGCTCGTGTGCCGCCACGCTCGCCGAGCTGGGTTACCGGGTGCTGAGCTTCTGCTACCAGGACAGCCCGCGCCGCGCGCACAGCGTCGCCGCGCAGGGCGGGATCAACGCCGCGAAGAACTACCGCGGCGACGGCGACAGCGTCTACCGGCTGTTCTACGACACGATCAAGGGCGGCGACTTCCGGTCGCGGGAGTCGAACGTGTACCGCCTCGCCGAGCTCAGCGCCGGGATCATCGACCAGTGCGTCGCGCAGGGTGTGCCTTTCGCGCGCGAGTACGGCGGCCTGCTCGACACCCGCTCGTTCGGCGGGGCACAGGTCGCGCGCACCTTCTACGCGCGCGGGCAGACGGGACAGCAACTGCTGCTCGGCGCGTACCAGGCGCTGGCCCGGCAGATCGGCGCCGGCCGCGTGGAGTCGCACCCGCGCACCGAGATGCTCGACCTCGTCGTGGTCGACGGACGGGCCCGCGGCGTCGTCGTACGCGATCTCGTCACCGGTGGCGTGTCGACGTACCTGGCCGACGCCGTCGTGCTCGCCACGGGTGGCTACGGCAACGTCTACTACCTGTCCACGAACGCCAAGGGCTGCAACGTCACCGCGACGTGGCGGGCGCACCGACGCGGCGCGCTGTTCGCCAATCCGTGCTTCACGCAGATCCACCCGACGTGCATCCCCGTGAGCGGTGACCACCAGAGCAAGCTCACGCTGATGAGCGAGTCGCTGCGCAACGACGGCCGGGTCTGGGTGCCGTCCCGTGCCGGCGACGAGCGGCGGCCGTCCGCCATACCCGAGGCCGAGCGCGACTACTACCTCGAGCGGATGTACCCGAGCTTCGGCAACCTCGTGCCGCGCGACATCGCATCGCGGGCCGCCAAGAACGTGTGCGACGCCGGGCGCGGTGTCGGGCCCGGCGGGCTCGGCGTCTACCTCGACTTCGCCGACGCCCTCGACCGGCTCGGCCGCGAGGACGTGGCCGCGCGCTACGGCAACCTGTTCGAGATGTACGAGCGGATCACCGGCGAGGACCCGTACGCGACGCCGATGCGCATCTATCCCGCCGTGCACTACACGATGGGCGGGCTGTGGGTCGACTACGACCTCGCCAGCACGATCCCCGGCCTGTTCGTGATCGGCGAGGCGAACTTCTCCGACCACGGCGCGAACCGGCTCGGCGCGAGCGCGCTGATGCAGGGGCTCGCGGACGGCTACTTCGTCCTGCCCGCCACGATCGGCGACTACCTGGCCGACGGCCCGTTCGAGCCCGTGCAGCGGCAGCACCACGACGTCGTCGCCACCGAGCGGGCCGTGCGCGACCGCGTCGACCGGCTGCTCGCCGTCGACGGCGACCGCAGCGTCGACTCGTTCCACCGTGAGCTCGGCAAGCTGATGTGGGACCAGTGCGGCATGGAGCGCTCGGAGGCGGGGCTGCGCAAGGCGTTGGAGCGCATCCCCGAGCTGCGCGCGGAGTTCTGGCAGCGCGTCCGGGTGCCCGGGCGGGGCGAGGGGTTGAACCAGTCACTCGAACGCGCGGGCCGGGTCGCCGACTTCCTCGAGCTGGCCGAGCTGATGTGCGTCGACGCGCTGCACCGCGAGGAGTCCTGCGGCGCCCACTTCCGGGTCGAGCACCAGACGGAGAACGGCGAGGCGGTGCGCGACGACGACCGGTTCGACTACGTCGCGGCGTGGGAGTTCACCGGCACCGGGCGCGCGCCCGTGCTGCACAGGGAACAGCTGGAGTTCGCGGAGGTGCGTCCGAGCGTGCGGAGTTACGCGTGAACAGCGCAGGGGAGCGGGAGAAGCGGGCGCGCATGTCGCTACGACTGCGCGTGTGGCGCCAGGACGGGCCGGACGACGACGGGCGGCTGGTGTCCTACGAGGTCGACGGCGTGACGCCGGACATGTCGTTCCTCGAGGTGCTCGACGTGCTCAACGAGCGGCTGCTCGCCGACGGCGAGGAGCCGGTCGCGTTCGACCACGACTGCCGCGAGGGCATCTGCGGGATGTGCGGCGTCGTCATCGACGGCGTGCCGCACGGCCCGCGGCGCGCGACGACGGCGTGCCAGCTGCACGTGCGGGAGTTCCGCGACGGCCAGACGGTCACCGTCGAGCCGTGGCGGGCCGGCGCGTTCCCCGTCGTCAAGGACCTCGTCGTCGACCGGTCCGCGTTCGACCGCATCATCGAGGCCGGGGGGTACGTCACCGCGCCGACCGGCAGCGCTCCCGAGGCCCACGCGACTCCGGTGCCGAAGGCCGCCGCGGACGAGGCGTTCGAGGCGGCGGCGTGCATCGGCTGCGGCGCGTGCGTCGCCGCGTGTCCCAACGGGTCGGCGATGCTGTTCACCGCGGCGAAGGTCACCCACCTCGGCCTGCTGCCGCAGGGACAGCCGGAGCGCGACCGGCGGGTGCTCGCGATGGTGGCAGAACACGACGCCCTCGGCTTCGGCGGCTGCACCAACACGGGCGCCTGCACGGAGGTGTGCCCGAAGGGCATCCCACTCAGCACCATCACTCACCTCAACCGCGACTGGCTGCACGCCTCCCGCCGCCGCCGCTAGTGACGTGGGTACGTTGCAGAGGCTATGGCAACAGCAACGCCACCACCATGATGTGGAACCACCTCACGTGGGTACGTTGCAGTGGCTATAGCAACGGCAACGTACCCACGTCAGCGTGGGAAGGCGGGCCGGCGAGCGAGGGCGGCGGCGTCCAGGAACCTCTCAGGAACCCGCCAGCCCGCGAACAGCCTCGTGGGTGATACTCACAGCATGAGCGCAATGCCGGAGGCGCGGCTGGTCGTGGTCGACGACGAGCCGAACATCGTCGAGCTGCTCTCGGCGAGCCTGCGCTTCGCCGGTTTCGACGTGACGACGGCGAGCAACGGGACGGAGGCGCTCGAGGCGGTCCGGTCGGCGCGGCCCGACCTGCTCGTGCTCGACGTGATGATGCCCGGGATGGACGGGTTCGCCGTGGTGCGGCGGCTGCGGGCCGACGGCGTCCGCGTGCCCGTGCTGTTCCTGACGGCACGCGACGGCACCGGCGACAAGGTGCAGGGCCTCACCCTCGGCGGCGACGACTACGTGACCAAGCCGTTCAGCCTGGAGGAGCTGATCGCCCGCATCCGCGCCGTGCTGCGGCGCACCTCCAGCGGCGACGGCGTCACCCGGTCGGCCAAGCTGACCTTCGCCAACATCGAGCTCGACGACGACTCGCACGAGGTCTACAAGGCGGGCGAGGCCGTGTCGCTCTCGCCGACCGAGTTCAAGCTGTTGCGCTACCTGATGGAGAACGCCGGCCGCGTGCTGTCCAAGGCGCAGATCCTCGACCACGTCTGGCAGTACGACTTCGGCGGCGAGGCGAACATCGTCGAGTCCTACATCTCCTACCTGCGCCGGAAGATCGACACGACCGAACCACGGCTCCTGCACACCGTCCGCGGCGTGGGGTACGTGCTGCGAAAGCCGAGGTAATGACGGCGGGCACGTCCGCGGGTCTCGCGGACCACATCGGACGCCACGTCCCACCGCCGTCCGCCTGGCCGCTGCGGGTCAAGCTCGTCCTCGCCGTCGTCCTGCTGGCGGCCGTGGGTCTCGGCGTCACCGGCGCGGCGGCCGTCACCGCGTTGCGCACCTACCTGTACCAGCGGGTCGACAACCAGCTCACCCAGACCTCGCACGCGCTCGTCGGGATCGCGGACCGCCAGACGGTCATCCCGGTCGGCCCGCGGCTGCCGACCTCGTACGTCGTGCTGATTTCGGACGCGCAGGGCGACACCCGCGCGTGGCCGGCCGGCAACGTCAGCCCGCCGCAGCTGCCCAGGCTGAAGCTGGGCCAGCTCTCGCGCCGCACGGGGAAGCCGTTCACGACCGGCTCGATCGACGGCAGCACCAGGTACCGCGTGCTCGTGACGCCGCTCTCCGACGGCTCCCGGACGCTGACCGTCGCGTTCAACCTCGAGGACGTCGACAACACGCTGAACCGGCTGATCGGCATCATCGTCGTGGTCAGCGGTGTCGTGCTGGTGCTCGTCGGCGGGCTCGGCTACGTGCTCGTCCGCAGCAGCCTGCGCCCGCTCGTCGAGGTCGAGTCGACGGCCGCCGCGATCGCGGCCGGCGAGCTGTCGAGCCGGGTGCCCGAGCAGGACCCGCGCACCGAGGTCGGCCGGCTCGCCGGCGCGCTGAACAGCATGCTCACGCAGGTCGAGGACGCGTTCCGGGCCAGGCAGGACTCCGAGGCCGCGGCACTCGCGTCGGAGGGCCGGATGCGCCAGTTCGTCGCCGACGCGAGCCACGAGCTGCGTACGCCGCTGACGTCCATCCGCGGCTTCTCCGAGCTGTACCGCCAGGGCGCGGCCAGCTCGCCCGAGGACGTCGCCAGGGTGATGCGCAGGATCGAGGACGAGTCCACCCGGATGGGCCTGCTCGTCGACGACCTGTTGCTGCTCGCCCGGCTGGACCAGGAACGCCCGATGGAGCACGCGCCGGTCGACCTCGTGCCGCTCGCGCGGGACGCCGTCGGCGACGCCGCCGTCGTGGCGCCGGACCGCGACATCTCGCTGGAGACCACCGACGACGAGGTGGTCGTCAACGGCGACGAGGCCCGGCTGCGGCAGGTGCTGGGCAACCTGGTGGGCAACGCGCTCAAGCACACGCCGGACGGCTCACCGGTAGCCGTCCGGGTCGGCGTACTCCCGGGCGACGAGCGGTACGCATTGATCGAGGTGGCCGACAAGGGCCCGGGCCTCGCGGACGAACAGGCCGCCCGGGTGTTCGAGCGGTTCTACCGCGTCGACCCGTCCCGCAGCCGTGCGGCGGGCGGCACCGGGCTCGGCCTGTCGATCGTGTCGGCGATCGTCGCCGGCCACGGGGGCCGGGTGAGCCTCGACACAGCGCCGGGTCAAGGCGCCACGTTCCGCGTGCTGCTCCCGCGCCGCTAGAGCCGTCGGCCGGACGGCGGCTCTGGCGGGCCGGGTCAGAGACGGTTCTTGGTCCGCGGGGGCTGGCCGTATGTGCGCGCGACGGGGTTCCAAACCTTGATGAAGCTCTGCTTCTGCTTGCCGGCCCGTATCGACAGCGAGTTGCCCTTGGTGCGCTTGGCGTTGCCCTTGAGGCAGGACTGACCCGCGTCGTCGCCCGCGTGCGCCCAGTCCGCGAACGCGTCGTCCGCCCGGGCGGACGTGCTGTACATCGTGATCAGCAGCTGCTTGATGCGGGCGCCGTCGGTGAGCTTGGAGGTGTCGAGCTTCTTCGCCGAGGCGACGATCGCGCGCCGGTTCTTCGCGGCCGTCTCGAACTGCGTCGCCGCGTCGGCCGGTGAGATCTTGCAGGCCAGCGCGTCGTCGTACGCCGACGCGAGCATGCTCTTGCCGCTGACCGCACGGTCGAGCAGCTTGTTGACCGCGACGGCCTGCTGCTGCGGGGTGGTCTCGCCGGACTGGCTGGTCTTGGGCGACGCGCTCGGGGAGCTGCTGCGCTGCGGCGCCGAGGCAGAGGCGGACCTGGTCGAGCCGGCGTCCGCCGTGCGGTGCCGGTGACTGCCGATGAACAACACGCCGCCGAAGACCAGCGCGACCATGGCGATGGCCCCGACGACCGCGAGGATCGCGGTACGCCCGCCGTTACGGCGCTTCGGCGTGCCCTCGTCGTATGGGTAGTAGCCGGCGCCCTCGTACCCGCCGCCCTGATCGCCGTACGGCGGCTGCCCGTACGGCGGCGGTCCCTGGCCGGGGGCCGGGCCCGGCTCGTACGGCGGCATCTGCCCGTACTGCCCCTGCTCGTGCGGTGCCTGACCGTACGGCGGCGGGAACGCAGGGCCCCCACCGGGCTGCTGCTCGAACGGCGGAGCGGACGGGTAGGGCTGGTCCGGCGGCGGTCCCTGCTCGTCGCCGCCCTGCGCGTACCAGCCCTGGTCCGGCGCGTCGAGCCAGGCGTCCGGCGCTGGGGGCTGGACGGGGTATGCCTGCATCGGCATCCGGGCCGCGTCGAAGGTGTCGTCCGGATGCTCCTGGGGGCCGTCCGGAGCCTCCGGCGCCGGTGGCTCGTCGCGGTCGTCGATCGCCGGGATCCCGAGCGGCCGGGTCGCGTTCGCGTCCCGGGGTGGCAGCTGCTGCGTCTCGCCCTCGTCGAAGCCGGGCGCCGCGGCGGTGAGGTAGCCGCCGCACGTACGGCAGAACCGGTCCTCGTCAGGTGCGTCGGTACCGCACCGTGGACACCTGGCCACGCGCCCTCCTCTCCCGCTCGTCCGCCGGCGACCCGTTCCGGCCGCCGTGCCCATGGTGGGACACGACCCGCGTACGACGTAAGTCGGCCCCGGTGTGACATCGCCACCACGACAGCCGGTGACCACTCTGCGCCACGAACGGGGTTCGTGGGTAGGGCGTGACCTTCTCGTGACCGTCGTCTATGGTGATACGCGTCCCATGAAACGCCCCGAGTTTCTGCCCCGACACCTGTTCGCCGTGTTCGTCGCGATGAGCGCGCTGCTGCTCCCCGGTACGGCTCACGCCGCGACGGCCTCGAACGGGCATCTGCTGACCGGCGCCGGTCCCGCGGCGAAGCGGAGCTCGAAGACCCCGAAGGCGTCTCCCACCGACCCGGACAGGATCAGGTCCCAGCTCAGCCGACTCGGTGACGAGTACGCCGCGAGCGAACGCACGCTCGGCCGGCTGGCCGACCGGCAGCAACAGCTCGACAAGCGGATGGCCGCGACCAGGGACCGGCTCGCGCGGCTGCACACCCACATCTCCCAGATGGCGGTGGCCGCGTACATGGGCGGGCAGGTCGACAACGCCGTCGTGGTGCTGTCCGACACCTCGTCCGGGCCGAGCCAGGTCATCGACCGGCTCACCACGCTGTCGATGATGAGCAGCACCGACGACGCCGCGATGGCGGCCGCGAAGCGCGAGACCCGCAGGCTCGCCGGCCAGCGGGCGAGCCTGGACAAGTTGAAGACGCAGGCGAAGGCCGAGCAGAAGCGACTCGAGGCGAAGAAGAAGAAGCTCAACGCTGCGCTGCTCGCGGCCGCGCGGGCGGCGGCGAACCGGGCGAACAAGTCGTCCCGCGGCGCCCGGATGACGAACGGCGGCGCGTGCCCGATCGGCAGCCCGTTCACCATCATGAACACGTTCGGAGCCTCCCGGGGCGGCGGGCGCGCACACCAGGGCGACGACCTGCCCGCACCGAAGGGCACCCCGATCTACGCCGTCGAGGACGGCACCATCAGCCGCGCGTACTACAACACGCTCGGCGGCATCGCGATCATCCTCAAGGGCAAGAGCGGCGACTCCTACTACTACGCGCACCAGGAGGTCAACCTGGTGCACACGGGGCAGCACGTCGTCGCCGGCCAGATGATCGCGCGCGTCGGCATGACCGGTGACGCCCAGGGGACGATCTACCACCTGCACTTCGAACGCTGGCCGAACGGCGGCAGCGCCGTCGACCCGTACCAGTTCCTCATCGCGCTCTGCGGCAAGAAGGGCTGACGCCGCGCCCGGTGAGGCACACTGGTATGCGTGCCCGAGCTTCCTGAGGTCGAGTCGCTGGCGGCGTTCCTCGCCGAACAGGCGACCGGTGCCGTCGTCGCGAGCGTCGAGATCTTCGCGTTCAGCGCGCTGAAGACGTACGACCCTCCGGTCACCGCGCTCACCGGGCGCACGCTCGTGTCGACGTCGCGGCACGGCAAGTTCCTCGACCTGGACTTCTCCACCGGAGGGGGTGGTGGAGCGGAAACCGGCGGGGACCCGTTGCACCTGCTGATCCACCTGGCTCGGGCGGGCTGGCTGCGCTGGCGCGAGGAGCTGCCGCGCACCATGCCCAAGCGGGGCAAGGGACCGTTGGCGCTCCGGGTCCGGTTCCAGAACGGCGCGGGGTTCGACGTCACCGAGGCCGGCACGCAGCGCAAGGTGGCGGCGTACGTCGTGCGCGATCCCGACGAGGTGCCCGGAGTCGCCCGGCTCGGTCCGGACCCGCTCGCCGCCGACTTCACCGTCGACTCCCTCCGTGACCTGATCGCCGGGCGCCGGACGCAGATCAAGGGCCTGCTGCGCGACCAGTCGGTGATCGCGGGCATCGGCAACGCGTACAGCGACGAGATCCTGCACGCCGCGCGGATGTCGCCGTTCCGGGTCGCCGCGACCCTCGAGCAGGACGACATCCAGCGGCTCTACGACGCGATGACCGGCGTGCTGTCCGACGCGGTGCGCCGCTCGGCGGGGCTGGCCGCCAAGGACCTCAAGGGCGACAAGAAGTCCAACCTCGCGGTGCACGGACGCA
>DASUWX010000179.1:0-4138 GCA_036378185.1 Streptosporangiales bacterium
CCGTGGCGGGCCAGCCGGCGGCCGGCGTGCCGCTGTGGCACCTCGACGGCGGCGGACGCACCCTGCCCTACGTCGTGGTGCCCGGGAACATCGGCGGCGACCGGACGGTCGCCGACCTCCACCACATGCTGACAGGGAGCCGTCATGTCGACCGATGAGCTGCTCGCGACCGCACGGTGCCGGGCGGAGGCCACGGTCCTCGCCAACGGCGGGCCGTACGGGCTCAAGGGCGGCGCGCGGGCGTACCAGCAGGTGTGGACCCGCGAGGCGGTCATCGCCGGTCTCGGTCTCGCCGTGAGCTCCGACCCGGAGGGACGCGCGATCGTACGACGCTCTCTGGAGACCGTGGGCAGCCGGCAGAGCCCGCTTGGCCGGATCCCGCACAACGTGGGCGAGGCGGGGATCCCCGACCCGGCGCTGCACCACGACGGCGGCTCGATGCGCGGCCCGACGGTCGACGGCCTCGTCGTCGACACCGCACACGCCGGCTGCGTCGACAACAACCTCTGGTACGTCCTCGGCCACTACGTCATGGCCGAGCTCGAGGACGCGGCCGAGCCTGTCCGCGCCGACTGGGACCGGCTGTTGCGCGCGTACCGGTGGCTGGAGTTCCAGGACTCGAACGAGTGCGGCCTGCTCGAGGTGCACGAGGCGATGGACTGGGCCGACCTGTTCGCCAACCGCTACAACAGCCTGCTCCCGAACGTGCTCTGGCACGCGGTGAACCGGGCGATGGCGTCCCTCGCGCGCCGGCTGGGCGAGGACGGCGACGGCTACGAGAACCGCGCGGCGGACATCAGGTTCAAGCTGAACCAGCTGCTGTGGGTGGGCCCGGAGGTGCCGCGCGAGGAGGCGTGGATCCGGGCCAACCGGATGGAGTGGCGCTATCCGACGCAGCTGGTCGACGTCGTGCTCCAGGAACGCCCGTACTACCTGCCGTACATGGCGTTCCGGGACTACGGCGACCGCTTCGACACCCTCGGCAACCTGTTCGCGATCCTGTTCGGGGTGGCGGGCGAGGCGCAGACCGACCGCATCCTCGACTACGTCGTCGCCGCCGGTGTCGAC
Organism: Streptosporangiales bacterium; assembly: GCA_036378185.1. Taxonomy (GTDB): domain Bacteria; phylum Actinomycetota; class Actinomycetes; order Streptosporangiales; family WHST01; genus WHST01. The sequence goes on from DASUWX010000179.1 coordinate 1,069, forward strand.
CAGCCGTGGCCGCTCAAGGCCTGCTGGCCGGTGGTCCATCCCGGCGAGAAGGACTGGCGCGAGTACTACGTCCTCCGCAACCTCAACCAGCCGTACCAGTACCACAACGGCGGTTGCTGGCCGTACATCGGCGCGTTCTACGTCGCCGTGCTCGTGAAGACCGGCCGGCTGGAACGGGCCCGTGCCGAGCTCGAACGGCTCGCCGAGATGAACCGGACAGCGCGGTTCGGCGGCGAGTGGGAGTTCAACGAATGGTTCCACGGCGTGAGCGGGAGGCCGGCAGGCTTCCCGGGCCAGAGCTGGTCGGCAGGGGTCTTCGCGTTCGCGCACGAGGCCGTGACCCGCGGCGAGGTGCCCGTGTTCCACGGCGGGAACGGCTGGTGACACACGACCCACAGGTCGCCGACGCCGCCGGCTGATGACCGGAACGGTTGCTGTGAAAGGGATGCATGAGCACGATCGCGACGGACTACTACACGACCATGACCCGGGCCTTCGCCGCGGGGCCACCGCCGGAGCTGGAGAAGGTCGCCGACCTGCTCGCGTCCTGCGTCGAGCAGAGGCGCACCGCCTTCACCCTCGGCAACGGGGCGTCCGCGGCCCTCGCCGCGCACATGGCCTGTGACCTGGGGAAGGGGACCGCGTCCGATCTCGGCGCGCCCGTCACCGCGCCGCCCGCGCCCCGGCTGCGGATCGTCAGCCTGCCCGACAACACCGCGCTGCTCACCGCATACGGCAACGACGTGGACTACGACTCGGTGTTCGTCGAGCCGCTGAAGAACCTGCTTGCCCCCGGTGACGTCGTGCTCGCCGTCAGCGCGAGCGGCTCGTCGCCGAACGTGCTCCGCGCCGTCGAGTACGCACGCTCTCGCGGCGCGCACACGGTGGGCTTCACCGGCTCCATGCCGTCCGCCGGCGAACTCGAGCGACGCTGCGACATCACCGTCCGCACCCCGCTCACCACGATCGAGCAGATCGAGGACGCCCACGTGACCTTCCACCACGTCATCGCGTTGCTGCTCAGGGAGCGGATGGCCGCGACGTCGGCGTCATGACCACACTGCTGGCCCTCGACTTCGGCGGCACGAAGCTCGCCGCCGGCGTCGCGCGTGACGACACCGGCCCGCTCCGGGTCCTGCGCACCGCATCGCCGCCCACCGCGGACGCCGGGCTCTCCGCGATGCTCGGCCTCGCCGAGCGACTGCTGCCATACGGGTCGCCGGTCGACGCGGTGGGGGTGAGCTTCGGGGGCCACGTCGATCCCACCGACGGCACGATCCGGCGTTCGCTGCAGGTGCCCGGATGGGACGGCGTGCCGCTCGGGGCGCTGCTCCGCGAGCGGTTCGGCGCCCCGGTCCGGGTGGTGAACGACGGTGCCGCCGGCGCCGTCGGTGAATGGTGGTGCGGGGCGGGGGCTTCCATGGCCAAGGGCACGCTGCTCTACCTCACCGTGAGCACGGGTGTCGGCGGCGGCGTGCTGCTCGACGGCCGGCTCCACGAGGGCGCGAACGGCATGGCCGGGGAGTTCGGCCACCTGCCCGCCGGCGGTGCCGCGGTGTGCACCTGTGGCCGTCGAGGTTGCCTGGAGGCGGTCGCCTCGGGACCCGCCATCGCTCGTGCCTACGACCCGACGGGTGCGGTCGACGCCGAGCGCGTCGCGGCCGCCGCCCGGCACGGCGACGCGCGTGCGGCAGCCGTGCTCTCGGCGGCCGGGGCGTCGGTGGGCGACGTCATCGCGACGCTGGCCTGCGTCCTCGATCCCGACGTCGTCGCGGTGGGCGGTGGCGTCGCCGGCAGCGGCGCGCGGTTCTGGACGGCGCTGCACGAGAATGCCGACAGCGGCATGCTGCCCGGCGCGCGTCCCCGCATCGTCCCCGCGGCCCTGGCCGACGCCCCGCTCGTCGGAGCCTGCCTGCTGGCCGCCCACCTGGACGGCTGACCCGTCCGCCGGTCCGGCGCCGGCACCGTGTCCGGATCCCCACGCGAGAGGCGAGGGCACCCACCGGTTCTCCGTCGGGGCCCTCGCCCACTCGATCAGTGATCAGTGATCAGCGCAGCATCGGCAGCGGTACGCCTCGCCGTCGCGTGTAGAGAGCCGTGCCCACGGCGCCGAGAACGCCCAACGCGCCGACGCCGGCGACGGCACCGCCCGAGGGCCAGCCCCCGTCACCGCCTTCTGGGATTGCGGGCGGCACGGCGGCGGAGTGCCCGGTGGGCGCGCTCTTGTGCGCGGCGTGGTCCGAGCCCGGGTCCGGGATCGGGGTCAGTGCCAGCTTCTTCTCGGCCCGCTTGAAGGACGCCTGGGTGATGTCCGGGGCGGTGCCGGCGCTGCGCCACGTCGCGAGCTGGGGCATGCCGGCGCAGGCCGACGGGTACCTGTCGCAGTAGCTGCGGACCGTGCCCTTGCTCGTCGCGGACAGGATGGCGTGGGTGATCGCGCGGGCCAGGGTGTTCGCGCCCGCGTTGAAGATGCTGTTCAACATCTGGCCGTCGGCGGGGTTGTTGACCCGCAGCGGCGTGCCGGTGCCGGTGGAGACTGCGAAGACCGTGTCGCCGTCGGCGAGAGTGTGGATCGGCTGGATCGCCCGCGCCATGCCGTCGTGGGCGTTGCCCGACATGCGCTCGGCCGCCGCCTTCTCCAGGGGGGCATTCGTCGCGACCACCGCGATCGTCGTGTTGAGCGGGTCCTTGCCGCTCGACGCGGCGGCGGTGGCGGTCGGGCACTCCGCTGCCGCGGGCTTCTTGTAGCCGGCGAACTCGCCGCCGATGCCGTACGCCACGCCCCAGAGCGAACAGTCCGCGGGGTTGACCGACGAGCCCGCGGAGTTCACCACGACCACGGCACCCACGTAGATGCCGTTGCCCAGGTAGACGCTGGCCGTCCCGACGCCGCTGCGCATCCCGCCGGAGCGGGCGCCGGTGCCACCGCCCACGCTGCCCTGCCGCACGGGACCGTCCGACGCCGCCTCCGCGGAGAGGTAACCCCACGGCGCGGACGTGCGCGCCTTCGGGTCGCCGCCGCGGCCGATGTCGAATATGTCGGCTGCCGGCACGATGGGCGCCACCTCGC
>DASUWX010000180.1:0-5919 GCA_036378185.1 Streptosporangiales bacterium
CGCGGGCCCGCCACTCGAACCGGACCGTCCCGCCCCGGCGGCCGTCGGCAGCGGCGGCAACGGCGGTGGCGGCGGCGGCCGTGGTGGGAGCGGTGGCCTCGGCAACAGCTCGGAATGAGGAGAGGCGCGCGGGCCCGCTACCCGGCGCCGAGAAATCCGGGCGAAGTCGCGTCATGAAGTTACCCGTCGGTCGTCTCATCGACAGGAGGGGGCTGAGGTCGATGAGCAAGGACAAGCGCGACAAGGACGAGCCGAAGCGGAAGCCGGACGAACCTCCGCACGAGGTGAACGGCAAGTGCTCGCGGTGCGGGGGGCCGTGGCCGTGCCTTCGCTGCCTCACCAGTACACCGCCGTTCGTCCGCGTGAACAACAACTTCTGAGCAGGACCGGTACCACCGAGCCGGCCCCCGGAGACGCTCGGCGCGAGGAAAAGCTCCCGTAGGCCCACCTGGCCTGCGGGCCGCTCGCGCCGAGCCGCTCCACCGGCTCAGGGACGGACGGCCGTCCGAGCGTGCGCGGTGCTCGTGACGGGGACGCCGCCGGCGTACGAGCCGGACACGACGTTCGCGAAGGGGATGCGGACGCGGCAGGAGACGGTGACGTCCACCGCGTCACCGGCCGGCGCGAGGCTCACGCCCTGCACGGTGAACTCGTCGCAGGACCGCGCCGGGTCGAACATCCCCGCGGCACGGAGGTGCCGGTACACCTCCTGCCGCGCGAGCGACTCGGCCAGCGGCAACCGGTCGAGCGCCCCGTCCCGGTAGTACGGGCTCACGCGGACGGCCTGGGCGCCGGCGATCGCGGCGGCGTCGGCGGCGGCGTCCAGCGAACGCTGCGCGAGGAACACCTTCGACAGGTTCACCACGACGGTGACGAGGAGCATCGCCAGGACCGCGTAACCGATGATCAACACCGTCGTCTGACCCGAGTCGCGGCCGGCCCGCCGCCGTGGCGTCACGGCGGCCCCTGCCCGTCCGTCCGGTCGCCGTAGACGTCGAAGACCTCCTCGTGGTCCGCGCGTACCGAGACGCTGGCCGGGATGCGGCCGAACAGGAAGCGCGGCAGGAACGGCAGCGGCACCTGGGCGTGCACCGTGACGTGCACGCAGCCGCGCGGCCCGCAGTCGGGCGACCTGCTGGGCGTGATCCGGATCTGGTTCGGGGCGAGGTCGACGCCCTGGTCACTCGCGGACAGCTCTCCGGCGGCGATCGCCCTGCGGTACGGGTCCTGCCCGGCGTCGGCGGTGACGTACGCGCGACCGGCGTCCCTGGCGGCGGCGGTCACGCCGTATGCGGCCTTCTGCACTTGGAACACGGTGAGGACGAGGTAGACCAGCGGCACCATCAACAACATGGCGAGCCAGCTGAACTCCACCAGGGAGTTGCCACGGTCGTCGCGCAGCCGCGCGACGACCGCCGCGATCACGGCGCTCCCTCGCGCAGCGCGTGCCCGCGGACGGTCATCACACCCGCGGGACCGACCAGCCCCACCACCGGAAGCGGCGCGCGTACCTGCACGAAGACGATCGCCGCCCCGCCGCGGTACTCCACCCCGGACGTGACCGACGACGCGTACCGGGGCGACAGCGAGCGGCCGATCAGCAGCCTCGCCCGCGCCGCGCCGTCACTCGGGTAGCGGTCGGCGTCCGCGCCGTACCGTGCACCCGCGGACGCGCACGCCACCAGGGTGTTGCGGACGTAGAGGGCGAGGCCCACCTGGACGACGCCGAGGAACAGGACGGTGAGCAGGGTCGCCACCAGTGCGAACTCGACGACCGCGGCGCCGCGCTCACGCTGGTGGTCGGTCACCCGCCGGGCCCGCGGACCGAGTTCAGGGCCTGCTCGAACAGCGAGACGAGCCGGTCACCCGCGACCGCCCACAGCACCGTCACCAGGCCCGCGGTCATCAGCGTGACGAGCACCCAGCCGGGAACGTCGCCGCGCTCGGGCTCTCTTGCGAGTGCCTGCCGCGCCCGCAACAGCAGACCGAGAAGACGAGACGCCATATAGCCCCCTTCGAAGTGCTCATGGTACGAAGAGCGAGAGCCCGATGAAACCCGGGAACAGTGCGAACAGCACGGTGAGTGGCAGGATCAGGAAGACGACCGGCACCATCATGCCGATCTCGCGGCGTCCGGCCGTCTCGATCAGGGCACGCTGCCGGGCGGCCCGGACGTCCACGGCCTGGTCGCGCAGCACGTCGGCGAGCGGTGTGCCGCGTTCGATCGCGATCACCACCCCGTCGACGAACCGGCTCACCGCGGCTACGCCGGCGCGGTCGGCGAGATCCTGCAGGGCCTGGGTGATCGGGGCGCCGGCGCGCACCGCGGCAACGGTGCGGTTGAGCTCACTGGGCAGAATGCCCTGCCCTGCACGGCTCAGCCGCTCCAGCGCCGCGACCGGCGACTCGCCGGCGGCGACAGCCAGGGCGAACAGCTCCGCGATCGCGGGGAACTCCTCGACGATGCGCGCCTCGCGGCGCTTGACCTGCTGCGTGAGCACCTGGTCGCGGCCCAGCACGCCGCAGACCGCGGCGAGGCCGGTGAGCACGAGCAGCGGCACCACCTGGCGTCCCAGGCCGGACGCGAGCAGCAGCAGGCTCACGACGGCCCCGGCGAGCAGGCCGATGCCGCCCCAGACGACCTGTTCGATGCGGAACTGCTCGACCGTGCGGTCGGAGCCGGACCGGTGCAGCCTGCGGCGCACCGAGGCGGTACCGCCGAGCAGCCGCCCGACGCGCTCGGCGAGATCGGTGACGAGCGGGCCGGCGATGCGTTGCACCACGGGGAACGGCGACCGCGTGGACGTCGTGTCCAGCAGGCGGGACGGCGGCATCGCGTCGCGCAGGTAGGGTGCGATCCGCTCGTCGAAGCTCGGCGTGCGGCGCAGCGGGAGGCCACGGGCGACGAGCGCGAGGCCGACGCCGGCGAGCAGCCCGAGCAGCGCACCGAGAGCGCCGAGGTGCCCGGTGAACGCGCTCATCCGCCGGCTCCCGACCCGCTCGCGACCGAACCCGTGAGCGGCACCCGCACGGGTAGCGGGCGGTACCACCGAGTCACCGCAGCACCCGCCGCTCCTCCGGCAGCCGCGCGATGCGCAGCATGACGCGGTACGCGAGCACGGAGAGCGCGCCACCGCCGGCGAGCACGACGAACCCGGCCGGGCTGTCGTACGCGGCCACGGCCTCGGGCCGCAACGCGAGCAGGCCCAACAGGATCCACGGTGCGGCGACGGCGAGGCGGGCGGCGTTGACCGTCCACGACTGGCGGCTCTCCAGCTCGCCGCGGGTACGCGCGTTCTCGCGCAGGAACGCAGAAAGCGTGCGCAGCAGCTTGCCCAGCTCGCCGCCGCCGACGGCGCGTGCGACGCGCAGCGACTCGGCTACGCTGTCGCCGACCGGGTCGGCCAGGCGGTCCTTCAACCGGTCCAGGCAGTCGTCGAACCTGCCGGTGGCGCGGTAGTCCTCGGCGAACCGCAGGAACGGGGTGCGCAGCGTCTCCGGCCCGCGGACGCCGAGCTCGGCGAGCGCCTCAGGCAACGCCATGCCGGCCCGCACGGCCGAGGCGAGGTTGTCGACGACCTCCGGCCACAGCTCGCGGGTCTCGCTCTGTCGCCGACGGCGGCGCACGTTCACCACGGCACGCGGCGCGAGCGCGGCGATCACGGCGAACGCCGCCGCGACGACCCAGGTGCGCGAGACCACGTACATCGCGACGCCGCCGAACAGGCCGAGGACGACCGACATCGCGTACAGCTGGTTCGCGCTGACGCCCTCGATCCCGGCCTGGGCCAGCATCTCCGCCGTGCGCGACGGCCGGCGGCCGCGGCGTACCGGCGGCGGCGTGCTCCAGCCCAGCCAGACGAGCACCGCGCCGACGCCGAACGCGAGCCCGAGCAGCGGGCCCATCAGCGCGCCGTCCCGGCCGGTGCGAGCAACGCACGCAGGTCGTGCCCGGCCCGCTCGAACCGTTCCGGGTGCGGCGGATAGCCGTCGGCACGCACGAGGCGGCCGCCGCGGGTGACGAACAGGTCCGTCGTCTCCACCACGTCGCCCTCGACCCGGCCCGGGACGCCGACGACCTCACGCACCCGGCGTTGCCCCGACCCGGTGAGCTCCAGCTGCACGACGAGGTCGACGCAGCCCGCGACCGTCGGCGTGACGAACGCATGACTGACGTTCTCGCCGGCGAGCAGCGGCAACGTACACAGCTTGGTGATCGCCTCGCGCGCACTGTTCGCGTGCACACTGCACATGCCCGGTGTACCCAACATGACTTGGTAACGGTACGCCGTTCATCCACTCGGGAGGCGTCGTGCAACCACTCACTCGTCGAGGACTTCTCGCCGGACTCATCGGCGGCGCCACCGGACTAGCAACAGGAGGGAGCGTCGCCTTGGCACGCTCAGACGATCTCGCTACGGTTCTCGCGGCCGCGGCGAACAAGAAGGCCGACGTCGGGTTCCGGTCGGGGACGCTGCTCGCGTGGGACCCGTCCACGGGCAACAACACGGTCCGGATCGCGAACGTGGAGATGACCGACCTCCCGGTGCTCACCGCCGGGGGCATATCGATGGCGGTCGGCGACATCGTCGGCCTGTTCCGGTACCACAACACCTACATGATCATGGGGGCGATCCGCAGCGCCGGTAGCGGGTCGCTGCAGACCCGCGCCGCGACCGCGGCGGGACTCGTGCAGACGAGCTCGACCAGCTACGTCGACCTGGGCGGGCCGACCCTGTCGAACGTGTACATCGGCCGTAGCCGTCAGTGCCTCGTCCTCATCAGCGCGGCGATGGCCGAGCCCGGGAACGAAGAGGCGCAGTGCGGGTTCACCGTCACCGACGCATCGTCGATCGCGCCGAACCCCGACTATGACGTCGCCGTCGGCACCCGCGGCGCGCCGTCTGGCAGCTGGGCGCAGGCCTCCGCCACTTCGGTGGCGCTGCTCACCGCCAATGACGGTCTCAACGAGGGGTTCAACGACTTCTCGATGCGGTACAAGTCCGTGAACGGCGCGCAGGTCTCGTTCAGCTCGCGTCGCATCGTCGTCTTCCCGTTCTGATGTAAGCGGCCCCGGCCGGTGTTGGAGCACCGCGCCGGGGCCTCGACCAACCACCTGACAAGGAGGTGGTGGCCGTGGGGCCATCATCGCAGCAGTTCCCGCTATCACCGGACGCGCGGCGGCGTCTCGAAGGCGCCCGCCTCGATCTCAGGGCCTGGCTTCACATCGCCAGAGCCGATCTCGCTGACGAGCCCGACCCGGCCCGGAAGCCTGTCCTGCGGCAGCGCGTCGCCGACCTCGAGTACGTCGTCGAGCGCCTCGAACGCGTCCTCCACCCATCGAACGGGGGCAACCAGTGAACGACCAGATCATCGGTGACGAGGGCGTAGCGCAGCTGCACGAGCAGCACGACGCACCCGACCTCGCGGCCATCCATCGGATGACCGGTGAGCAGGCCGTGCAGGTCCTGGTGCACCTGTCGGGGATGGTGCCGGACGAGTACGCCGACGCGCTCCGGCAGGCCGGCGTCACCGGACAGGTGGCGCGCAGATGACGGACACGACCATCGACAGGAAGGCCACGGGTAGCGACGTGCCGAGGGTGTTCTGGCTGCCGCAGGGCTGCCCCGCGTGGTGTGTACGCGAGGGGCAGCACGAGCCGTCCAGCGCGCTCGACGACCGCGACCACGACGGCGAAGGCGTGGAGATCGTCACGTCGTTGATGGAGACGGACAGGTGGATCGACCGGGACGGCACCTATCACGAGAGCAGCGACAGCCCGTGCCTGACGCTGTACCTGACGCAGGGGTTCCGGGAGGCCGAGCCGCACGTGTGGCTCGGCCGCGGCCAAACGAACAACGGTGTCGATCTCACGCTCGGCGAGGCACGCCAGCTCGCTGACCGGCTCGTTGAGATCAT
>DASUWX010000181.1:0-9957 GCA_036378185.1 Streptosporangiales bacterium
CGATGGCGGCGCTGGCGTCCGTGGCGGTCGGCCTGGTACGGCGGGCGGACCTGCCGGACCCCGTGGTGAGCGCGGTCGCGTCGCTGTCCCGGGCCGGCGCCCCGGTCGCCGCGATCGCCGACCGGGTGGCCCTGTCCGAGCGGCAGCTGCACCGCCGCTCGCTCGCCGCGTTCGGCTACGGGCCGAAGACGCTCACCCGCGTCCTGCGGATGACCCGAGCGGTCGACCTCGCGCGCGCCGGCACGCCGTTCGCCACCGTCGCCGCCGTCAGCGGGTACGCCGACCAGGCTCACCTGGCGCGGGAGGTTCGCGCGCTCACCGGCGAGCCGCTAGGATGGCTGGCCGGTAGCGGCGCGAACAGGTCCACCGTGTTGCCGTCCGGGTCCAGGACGACCGCGTACCGCATGCCCCAGAACGCGTCCCACGGGTCCTTGTGGCTGCCGTAACCGGCGCCGACGAGCTCCTGGTGCGTCCGGTCGACGTCGGCCGGGTCGTCGCACGCGAACGCGAGCGCCATCCGGTGCCCGCCCGTGGGCGGCGTCCAGTCCGGGTCGAAGGACCTGACGGTCTCGACGGTGTCCCAGGCGATCCGCATGCCGCCCGGCAGTTCCACGTCGACGTGCGGCTGGCCGTCCGCGTCCTCCGGGACGGCGAGCCCGAGGCGTCGGTAGAAGGCGAGGGACGCGGCCATGTCGGCCACGACCAGTTCGACGAGCGCGATTCGAGTAGTCATGACGGTGACGCTAGTAGCGCCCGAGCGGGCAGGTCTTGACGAAATCGGACGTCCGCGCGGGCTCACGACGGCCGGGCGGCGCGCCACTCCTCGGCGAGGATCGCGTAGATCACCTCGTCGGTCCACTCGCCCTTGACCCACTCGTTCTGCACGAAGTGCGCCTCGCGCCGCATGCCGAGCCGCTCCAGCACCCGGGCGGACGCGCCGTTGCGGCCGTCTATGCGTCCGGTGATCCGGTGCAGGCCGACGTCCTCGAAGCCGAACCGGAGCAGCTCGCTGCCCGTCTCGGTGGCGTACCCGCGGCCGTGCACGGACGGATGGAGCAGGTAGCCGATCTCGCCCTGTCGGTGCTCCTCGCTGTGCCAGAAGAAGGCCGAGTCGCCGACGACCCGTCCGCTGTCCCGCTCGACGATCGCGAGGCTCAGGCTGTCGCCGGAGTCGATGAGCGCACGCCGCCGCATCTTCCTCGCGAGCTGCTCGCCGGCCCGCGCCCGGTCGTACGGCTCCCAGGGGACGTAGCGGACCACCTCGGGTATCGAGTGGATCGCGTGGACGGCCTCGAGGTCGGAGGTCTCGAACGGGCGCAGGTCGAGGCGCGCGGTACGCAGCGGGTAGTCGGGTTCGATCACGGCGCCAATCTAGCCTCGGGACCGCTCCCGGGCGGCGGCCCTAGCTTGGCCGTGTGCGGGAGCCCAGCCACCACTGATGGGTCAGCGACGTGCGGTCACGGGCCGAGGTGGCGGTCCGGCAGATCGCCGACGGCCTGCGTGCGATGGAGTCGCTCGAGGCGCGGATGCGCAGGGCGCAGCGCCGCGGCGTCGACTCGCGCAGGTTCCTCGCGAGCAGTGCGGAGGAGATGTTCGGGTCGAAGGCCCGGTCGGAGTCCGGTGCCGACGTGGCCGGCGCACTCGCGGGGATGTTCGGCAGCGCGGGCCGGGCGCGTGACGGCGGGCCGGCCGCGCGGCTCGGCGCCGCCGTCGCCGATGTCCGACGTGCGGATCTCGAGTACGCCCACGCCGCTGTCGAGCTCGCTCGCGCCGCCGAGCGGGAGACGGAACGGACCGTCGCCGGGATCAGGTCGGAGGCGACCAGGCTGACGCAGGCGGCCCGGCCGTACCGATGACGGTCAGCCCGCGGCCCCGCCGAGACCGGTGTACCGGGCGAGGAACGCGAGGCCGTCCGCGGCGAGCGAAGCCGTCCGGGTCACCGACCGGGCGCTGTGCCCGACCTCGGCCTCGCGGCGCAGCACGATCGGCCGGGTACCGGACGTCGCGTGCTGCAGCGCCGCGCACGTCTTCCGCGCGTGCAACGGGTTGACCCGGTAGTCGTTGTCGAACACCGTGAACAGCACCGCCGGGTAGTCGACGCCCGCACGCACGTTGTGGTAGGGCGAGTACGCGAGCAGCCAGCCGAGCGCCTCGGGGTCGTCCGCGCTGCCGTACTCGACGTTCCACATCGCGCCGATGTCGAACCGCTCGTACCGCACCATGTCGAGCAGCGGCGCCGAGCACAGCACCGCCGCGAACAGGTCCGGCCGCTGCGTCGCGGCGGCGCCGACGAGCAGCCCGCCGTTCGACCCGCCGGACGCCGCCAGCCGGTCGCGCGTCGTCCAGCCGTCCGCGACGAGGCGCTCCGCCACCGCGTAGAAGTCGTCGAACACGTTCTGCTTGTCGCCGAACATCCCGGCGCGGTGCCACGCCTCACCCTCCTCGCCGCCGCCGCGGAGGTTCGCCACGACGTACGTCCCGCCCGCCAGCACCCAGGCGAGCGCCGTGGCCGCATACGCGGGCGTCAGGGAGATGTCGAAACCGCCGTACCCGTACAGGATGGTGGGACGCGGCGAGGTGGGCTCCGATGACTCCGCCACGCCCGGAGTCCCGGCCGGGGCGTCGGGGGAGACGACGAACGCGCGGATCGTCGTGCCGTCGGCGGAACGGGTGCTGATCCGCCGCGTGTGCACCGCGGGGAGGTCGACCGCGCCTGGGGAGTCCGCCCACGTGGAGACCGACCCGTCGCGGGCGTCGTAGCGCAGTACCACGGGCGGCGTCGTCCAGTCGGTGTAGGTGAACCAGGCCTCGTGCCCGCCCTCGGGCCGCGCGGTGAGCCCGCTCACGCTGCCCATGCCCGGCAGTGGCACGGTGGCCGTCCTGGCGCCGGTCTCGAGGTCGTGCACGGTCAGCTCGCCGACGGCGTGCCTCGTCCACGACGCGACGACCACCGGTCGCGCCAGCTCCGCGCCGTCGAGCACCGCCACGTCGCCGAGCACGGCGTCGGGGTCCTCGGCGACGAGGTCGCACCAGGTCTCGTACCCGGGTCGCCCGGGATCGGTGACGCAGAGCCGGCGGCGTGGCGCGTCCCTGTCGGTCAGGACGTACAGCCGGCCGTCGTTGCCCACGAACGGGCCGGTCTGCGCGTCGACGCCGACCTGCAGCGGCCGCAGTTCGGGCGCCTCTGGCGAGCTCGCGTGCAGGTCGGCGAGCCAGAGGTCGTTGCGCGGCGCGGTGCCCCGGAAGGCGCCCAGCACCAGCCAGCGGCCGTCCCTGCCGGTGTAGGCGTAGAAGTAGTCGGACTTGTCCCGGCCTTCGCCGAAGACGAGCACGTCGTCGTCCGCCGGGGTGCCGAGCCGGTGCAGGTACAGGCGGCGGTGGTACTTCTCCTCGCCCTCCGGCACCGAGCCGGGCGGCAGCCGCCGGGCGTAGTAGAACGCCTTGTCGCCGGGCAGCCAGCCGACGCTGGTGTGGCTGCAGCGGTCGATCGGCCCGTCGACGCTCTCGCCGGTACCGGCGTCGAGGACCGTCAGCTCGGACTCCTCGCTGCCACCGGTGGACAGCAGCACGGCGACGTGCCGGCCCTCGTGGTCCGGCTGCCAGTCGTCGAGCGTCGTGAGCCCTTCGGGGTCGAGCGCGTTCGGGTCGACGAGCACGCGGTCGGCGCCGTCGGGCTCGCGGACGAGCAGCACGGCGTGCTCCTGCCCGGGCTCGCGGCGGGTCCAGAACAGGCGGTCGCCCGCGGGCACCGGACTCGACACCGTGCCCGTGCGCAGCAGCCGCAGCAGCTGCTCCCGGAACGGCTCGCGCGCGGCCAGGCCGGCGGCCGTCTCCCGCCACAGCGCGTCCTGCGCCGCCGACCACTCCCGCGTCCGCGGGGAGTCCGGGTCCTCCAGCCAACGGTACGGATCGGCGACGCGGTGGCCGTGCAGGTCCTCGACGAGGTCGAGCCGGGCGGCGGGTGGATCGCGGGGCGGTGTCGTCACGCCGGTCAGCCTAGTTCGGCATGCACCACTCAGCCGACGGCGGCGAACACCTGCAGCAGCCAGGGGAGCGCGACGAAGACGGTCGGCACGACCACGAGCGCCACCGCGGCGGCGTAGGTCACCGTGGTGAGAGCGACGTGCCGGCGCGGGGGCTCGGCGAGCCGGCGGACGCGCAGCGCGGTGGCATGGCGTGCCGCGGCGAGCGCCGCGTCCGGCACCGCGATGCCGGCGAGCTTCACGAGCGCATGGGCGAGCGGCTCCGCCCCGGTGCGGCGGCGGGCGGCGTCGTCGGCGAGCAGCTCGACCAGGATCCGGTTCTCCTCCAGGGCCGTGCGGCTGCGCACCCAGCGGGGGAACGCCATCCGCAGCGCGCCGAACGCCTCCAGCACGAGGTCGTGCCTGGCCCGCAGGTGCGCCTGCTCGTGGGCGAGCACCGCGGCCAGCTCGTCGGCGGTGAGCCGGTCGAGCGCGCCCGCGGACAGGACCACGCGCGCCTCCCGCGCGGACGGCAGGCAGTAGACGACGGGCGTCCGCTCCGCGAGCACGCGCAGGCCGGGCGCGACCTCCTGCCGGTTCGCGAGCAGGTCGACCAGCTCGCGGTGCCGGCGCCGGCGGCTGCGCGTGTGCACGGCGAACGTGACGACCGCCCAGCCGAGCCGCGCGACGACGAGCAGGGTGAGCAGCAGCACGGCGGCGTACAGCGCCAGCTCCACGGTGCCCGCCGAACGGTGCAGCACCAGGCCGGTGGCGGTCGCGAACCCCGCGCCCAGCGCCGCGAGCACCGCGGCGAGCGCGACCGACTGCCAGAGCACGACGGTGGCCCGCGGGACGAGCCGCGGCCACGACATGCGCGCGAGCAACGCCGGTGCCGGTCCGGTGAGCACCAGCGCGAGCGCGGCGAGTGCGACGGGCGTCATCGCTACCGGTGTCCGCCTCGTCCGCGCCGCGCGGGCCGTTCCTCCAACGCCGCCAACGCCTCCCGCAACGCGGCCGCCTCGTCCGGAGTGACCCCGCCGACGAAGCGGACCAGGGCGTCGGAGCGGTCGCTCGCGCCGTCGAGCGCCTCGTGCATGAGGTCGGCCACCAGCTGTTCCCGCGTGCCGACGGGCTCGTACACGTACGCCTTGCCCTCGCGCACGCGGCGTACGACACCCTTCTTGGTCAGGCGGTCGAGCACCGTCATGACGGTCGTGTACGCGAGCTCGCGGGTGGGCGCGAGCTCGGCGTGGATCGCGCGCACGGTGAGCGGGCCGTCCGCGGCCCACAGCCGTTCCATCACGTCGCGCTCGAGGTCGCCGAGCCGCACGGCACCGTTCGTCATGTGACCCATCTTACGACACCACGTCGTACTACGGCTCGTAGTATCTACTACGACATGTCGTAGACGGAGAGGTGGCCGCCGTGCTCGACCTGGCCAGATGGCAGTTCGGCATCACGACCGTGTACCACTTCCTGTTCGTGCCGCTCAGCATCGGGCTCTCGGCCCTCGTCGCCGGCTTCCACACCGCGTGGGTGCGCCGCGGCGGCGAGTCGTACCGCCGGCTCACGCAGTTCTTCGGCAAGCTCCTGGTGGTCAACTTCGCGCTCGGCGTGGTCACGGGGCTCGTGCAGGAGTTCCAGTTCGGGATGAACTGGAGCGCGTTCTCCGTGTTCGTCGGCGACGTCTTCGGCGTGCCGCTCGCGCTGGAGGCGCTGCTCGCGTTCTTCCTCGAGTCGACCTTCCTCGGCCTCTGGATCTTCGGCTGGGACCGGCTGCCGAGGCGCGTCCACCTCGCGTGCATCTGGATCGTCGCGATCGGCACGCAACTGTCGGCGTACGTGATCCTGGCGGCGAACTCGTGGATGCAGCACCCGGTCGGTTACACGATCGACCCGGCCACCGGACGGGTCAGGCTCACCGACTTCGTCGCCGTGCTGACCAACTCCACGACCGTCGTGGCGTACCTGCACACGGCTGCGGCGAGCTTCGTCACCGCGGGTGCGTTCGTCGCCGGCGTCGCATTCTGGCACCTCGCCAGGGGACGGCAGCCGGACGCGTTCCGGCGGGCGGCGACGGCGGCGTGCGCCGTCGTCCTCGTCGCGGGCATCGGCGTCGCGGTGTCCGGTGACGCGCAGGGCAAGCTGCTGACCCGGCAGCAGCCGATGAAGATGGCCGCCGCCGAGGCGCTGTACCGCACGGAGAAGCCGGCGTCGTTCAGCGTGCTCACCATCGGCACGCCCGACGGACGCAAGGAGATCTGGAGCCTGCGCGTGCCGTACGTCACCTCGTTCCTCGCGACGGGCGACCCGAACGGCGAGGTGCGGGGCATCGACGACGTGCAGCGGCAGTACGTGGCCACGTACGGGCCGGGCGACTACGTGCCGAACGTGCCGGCGACGTACTGGAACTTCCGGCTGATGATCGGCTTCGGCATGACCGCGGTCGCCGCCGCGCTCGGCGGACTGTTGCTGCTGTGGCGGTCGCGCCGGCGACGGGACGACGGCTTCGTCACCCGCCACGGCCGGTGGATCGCCCGCGCCGCCCTGGCGTTGCCGCTGCTGCCGCTGCTCGCGAACAGCGCGGGCTGGGTGTTCACCGAGACCGGCCGGCAGCCGTGGCTCGCGTTCGGGCTGTTCCGCACCGCGGACGGCGTCTCGCCCGGCGTAACGGCGACGCAGATCGCGATCTCGCTCTCGGCGTTCATCGCCGTGTACGCGGCACTGGCCGTCGTCGAGGTCGTGCTGCTGACGCGAATCGCCCGGCGCGGCATCGACGGGCCGCCCGCTGCGAGCGACGTTCCCGAGCCCGACACCGACGCCCCGCTGGCCCTTACCTACTGAGGAGACGCTCGATGGATCTGGTCACGCTGTGGTTCGTCGTCGTCGCGTTCTTCTGGACCGGCTACCTCGTGCTGGAGGGGTTCGACTTCGGCGTCGGAATGCTCGCACCGTACGCCGGGCGCGACGCCGCCGGCCGGTCCGCCGCCTTGCGCACGATCGGCCCGGTGTGGGACGGCAACGAGGTCTGGCTGGTCGTCGCGGTCGGTGCGACGTTCGCGGCGTTCCCGCGCTGGTACGCGACGATGTTCAGCGCGTACTACCTGCCGATGCTGCTGGTGCTGCTCGCGTTGATCGCGCGCGGCGTGGCACTGGAGTTCCGCGGGAAGCTCGACAGCGCGCGGTGGCGGCGTTGGTGCGACCGGGCGCTGGTCGTGGGCTCGGCGGTGCCGGCCGTCGCGTGGGGTGCGGTGTTCGCGACCCTGGTGCGCGGTCTGTCGCTCACCGCGGACGGGACCTTCACCGGGGCGACGGCGGCGTCCGGTTACGCCGTCGCGGCGCTCGGCGGTGCGGCGTCGGGTGCGCTGTTCCTGTTGCACGGGGCCACGTTCCTGGCGTTGCGCACGACGGGGGACGTGCGCGCGCGCGCCGTGCACGTCGCCCGCCTGCTCGGCCCCGTCGCCACCGCCGTCGTGGCCGGGCTGTTGGCGTACGTGCAGATCCGGCGCGGCGACACCGTGACGGCCGGGCTCGCCGCGGGCGCCGTCGTGGCGCTGCTGCTCGCGTCCGTCCTCGTCCGGCGCGGCAGGGACGCATGGGCGTTCGCGGGCACGGCCGCCGGTGTCGCGCTCACGTTCGTGACCGTGTTCGCCGCGCTGTTCCCCGACGCCGTGCCGTCGTCGCTCGACCCGGCGTGGAGCCTCACCGTCGACGCCGCTGCCGCGCAGGCGTACGCGCTGCGGACGATGTCGGTGGTGGCGGCGGTGTTCGCGCCGCTGGTGCTCGCGTACCAGGCCTGGAGTTACTGGGTGTTCCGCAGGCGGGTGGCCGCGCCGTGAAGCCGCTCGACCCACGGCTGCTGCGGTACGCGCGTGCGGCCGCGGTGTACGTGGCCGCGTGCGTCGTCGTCGGCACCGTGACCGGTGGCCTGCTGCTCGTGCAGGCGCAGGTGCTCGCGTCGGTCGTCGCCGGCGCGTCGGGTGGTTGGCCGATCGCCTTGCTCGCAGCGGTTTTCGCGGCACGCGCGGCGCTGCTGTGGGCGCAGGGCGTGCTCGCGCAGCGGTCGGCCGCGCGGGTCAAGTCGACGCTGCGCCGGCGGGTCGTAGAGCACGTGGTGGCGCTCGGGCCCGCGTGGCTGACCGGGCAACGCAGCGGGCAGCTCAGAACCCTTGTCACACAGGGGATCGACGCACTGGACGCGTACTTCGCGCGATACCTGCCGCAGCTCGTCCTCGCGGTCACCGTCCCGGTGCTGGTGCTGTGCCGGCTGCTCGGCGCCGACGTGCTGAGTGCCCTGACGGTGGCGGTCACCTTGCCGCTCGTGCCGGTGTTCCTGGCACTTGTCGGCCTGGCGACCCGGCGGCGCAGCGAACGCCGGTGGCAGGCGCTCGCCGTGCTGGCCCACCACTTCGCCGACGTCGTCGCCGGGCTACCGACGCTGCGCGTGTTCGGCCGCGCACGGGCGCAGGCCGCCGCCGTGAGGCGGGTGACGGACGCGTACCGCAGGGAGTCGCTGTCGGCGTTGCGGTGGGCGTTCCTCTCGTCGATGGTGCTGGAGCTGTTGACCACGTTGGCGATCGCGCTGGTCGCCGTCGAGGTGGGGTTGCGGCTGGTCGAGGGCCGGCTGGACCTCGAGACCGGGCTGCTCGTGCTGCTGCTCGTGCCCGAGGCGTACCTGCCGCTGCGCGAGGTCGGCGCGCAGTTCCATGCGAGCGCCGACGGGCTCGCCGCGGCCGGTGAGCTGTTCGCCGTGCTCGAGACGGCGCTGCCGCCGCGGGGGACGCGCACGGACGTGCCCGACCCGGGCACTTCGGTCCTGCAGTTGGAGGCGGTGTCGGTCCGGTACCCGGACGCCGCCGCGCCCGTGCTCGACCGGGTGTCGCTCTCGGTGCGGCCGGGCGAGGTCGTCGCTCTCACGGGGCCGAGCGGGTGCGGGAAGTCGACGCTGCTGTCGGTGCTGCTCGGCTTCCGCGCGCCGGACTCGGGGCGTGTGCTCGTCGGCGGCCGGCCGCTCGCCGAGTTCGACCCGGACGCGTGGCGGCGGGTCGTCGGCTGGGTGCCGCAGCGGCCGTACCTCTCCGCCGGGAGCATCGCCGAGAACGTCCGGGCCGGCGCGCCCGGGCTGTCCGACACAGGGGTGGCGGCGGCGCTCGCGGCCGCCGGCATCGGCGACGTCGACCCGGCGACCCGGGTGGGGGAGGGCGGGACGGCCCTGTCGGCGGGGCAGCGGCGGCGGGTGGCCCTGGCCCGGGCGCTGGCGCGGGAACCCCGGCTGCTCCTGCTCGACGAACCCACCGCCGGCCTGGACGCCGACACCGAGCTCGCCGTCGTCCACGCCGTCCGTGGCAGAGGCGTGACCACGCTGCTGGTGTCGCACCGCCCCGCCGTCCTGGCCGCCGCCGATCGCGTCGCCCATCTGCCCGCTCGGGTGCCGGTTCACTTGGCCGCTCGCGACGTCACTCGGCCGCTCGGGCGGCAGAAGTGGCAGATACCTCCGGCCCGACCTGAGCGGCCAAGTGAACTCACGACGGGCCGAGTGAAGTGAACGGCCGGGCCCGCGTCCGGCTCGGGGCGGCGGTGGCGCTCGGCGCCGGGGCGGCCGGCGCCGCGGTCGCGCTGCTCGCGACGTCCGGTTGGCTGATCGTGCGGGCCGCGGAGCGGCCGCCGGTGCTGGCGCTGATGGTCGCGATCGTCGCGGTGCGCGCCTTCGGGCTGGGCCGCGCGGTGCTGCGGTACGCCGAACGGCTGCTGGCACACGACGCCGCGCTCCGGGTGCTCGCCGACCTGCGGACGCGGGTCTACGCGCGCCTCGCGGCGTCCGCGCGCGTCGTGCTCGCGGGGCGGCGGGTGGGTGACGTCACGAGCACGGTGGTCGCCGACGTGGACGCCGTCCTCGACCTGTTGCTGCGCGCCGCCCTGCCCACGGCCGTCTCGGTACTCGTGGCGGGCGGCGCGGTTGCGGCGGTCGCGGCCTTCCTGCCCGCCGCTGCGTGGT